>PBZD01000037.1 GCA_002729875.1 Chromatiales bacterium
CGACAACGAGTGGGGCTTCTCCAATCGTATGCTCGATACCACATTGGCGTTGATTAACGCCGGGTAACCAATACGCATGCAATGACGATGAATATTCTGAGAATGGCGGATCAGAATCTGGCCGGTAAACGGGTCATGATCCGTCTTGATCTGAATGTCCCGCTGAAGAATGGTGTGGTAGCCAGTGATACGCGTATTCACGCGACCCTGGCGACGATTAGGCTGGCGCTTGAGCGTGGAGCTGTCGTTATCCTGTTGTCGCATCTTGGCCGGCCTGTTGAAGGGGAATATGATCCGCAATTTTCCTTGCAACCTGTTGCAGATCATTTGAGTGGTTTGCTTGAGCGACCGGTTCGTCTTGAGGTGGACTGGCTTGATGGTATCGATGCCGGTCCGGGTGAGGTCGTTTTGTGCGAGAACGTACGTTTTAACCAGGGTGAGAAGGCCAACGACGAAAAACTGTCGCGGCAAATGGCTGCGCTGTGTGATGTTTTCATTATGGATGCATTTGGAACTGCGCACCGGGCACAGGCCAGCACCCATGGTGTCGCGCAGTACGCGCCGGTAGCCTGCGCGGGGCCGTTGCTGATCGGTGAGCTTGAAGCACTCGGTCAGGCGCTGAGTAATCCGGCGCGCCCGGTTGTTGCTATCGTCGGTGGGTCGAAGGTTTCGACGAAACTGACGGTGCTAAAGACTCTGTTGCAGGTAGTGGATCAGTTGATTGTCGGCGGTGGCATTGCCAATACGTTTATTGCGGCCGCCGATCATCCGGTCGGCGAGTCTTTGTATGAGGCAGATCTTGTTGCCGAGGCGCGTAGCCTTATGAAGGTTGGAGAGGGTGGGCAGCGGGCACAGGTGCCGTTACCCGAAGATGTTGTTGTTTCTATTGAGGTTAGCGACCAGGCTCCATCGCAGG
This sequence comes from Chromatiales bacterium, assembly GCA_002729875.1. Classification (GTDB taxonomy): domain Bacteria; phylum Pseudomonadota; class Gammaproteobacteria; order Steroidobacterales; genus SMWD01. Next base: position 917 of record PBZD01000037.1, read on the forward strand.
TCAGGCTCATCGATGAGGTCGAAGCAGACGAGTTGATTCTTGATATTGGGCCGAAGACGGCCGAGGCTTATGCAGAGTTTTTGGCTGCAGCGGGCACGATAGTCTGGAACGGGCCGGTCGGTGTTTTTGAAATCGATCAGTTCGGTAGTGGAACGGAGCGCATTGCGCACGCCGTTGCCGACAGCGCGGCATTCAGTATCGCAGGTGGTGGCGATACGCTGGCCGCACTTGAAAAATATGCTGTAACCGATGGTGTGTCCTATATTTCTACAGGTGGTGGCGCCTTTCTCGAGTTTCTTGAGGGTAAAACCCTGCCGGCTGTTGCCATACTCGAGCAGCGGGCGACGACTCAGGCCTCTGCATAACGGATATTTCCCCGCAGCGTACCCTGTGATTATGGTTTCCGGGCGCAAATGCTGATCTGTTACGGCCGAAAGCTGCTCCCGCAAGCTGATTATGGCAGTCATAGCAGACACCACGAGCCAGATGGCATTGATTGTGGAATAATCCGCGTATGCGACGGACAAAAATTATTGCGACACTCGGCCCGTCTACGGACGGACCGGAAGAACTGGAAAAGTTATTTGCGGCTGGTGTTGATGTAGTCAGGCTGAATTTTTCCCACGGTACGTGGGATGATCACCAGCGTCGGATCGATATGGTGCGGGATGTTGCAAAACGTTGCGGTCGCCACATTGGCATTCTGGGCGATCTGCAGGGTCCGAAAATTCGCATCAATCGATTTCTTGATGGTTATGTGATCCTTAAGGAAGGTAAATCATTCACACTTGATAGCCAACTCGACCCGCAAGCAGGCGATCAGCAGGAAGTCGGCGTTGCTTACGAACAACTGGTTGAGGATGTCGCTGTCGGAGACGAGTTGTTGCTCGATGATGGCCAGATCGTGCTGGCCGTCGAGTCAAAACAAGGTGCCCGAATCAAATGCCGGGTGATGGTTGGCGGTACGCTTTCCGATAAGAAAGGTATCAATCGCAAGGGCGGCGGTATTTCCGCGCCGGCGCTTACCGACAGGGATTTTGATGATTTGCGCAGGGCGGCAAAAGCGGATCTTGAATGGATCGCCGTGTCGTTTGTGCGTGAAGCAGGCGATCTCAATATGGCCAGGCAAGTGCTGCAGGAGGCCGGTGGCACCGGGCATATCATCGCGAAAATTGAGCGCGCGGAGGCCATGGGTAATCTTGAGGAGATTATCAACGCCAGTGACGGTGTCATGGTGGCGCGCGGCGATCTGGGCATCGAAATGGGTTTTGCCGGTTTGGCTGGCTTGCAGAAAACCATTATCAAGATGTCGCGTAACCTTCATACGGTGTGTATCACCGCAACCCAGATGATGGAGTCAATGATCACCAGCCAGATGCCGACCCGCGCCGAAGTGTCCGATGTGGCAAACGCGGTTATGGATGGTACTGATGCTGTCATGTTGTCAGCTGAAACAGCAGTGGGCAAATTTCCCGCTAAGGCCGTGCTGGCGATGGCCGAGGTCTGTATAGGTGCGGAGAAGTACCACCAGTCTGCCTCGGGTATCAGTCGGCATCGTTTGAATGATCGGTTTGGTGCGGTCGATGAGGCTATCGCGATGGGTGTCATGTACACGGCCAACCATCTCGAAGTAAAGGCAATCATTGCCTTGACTGAATCCGGCACGACCCCGCGCTGGATGTCTCGGATACGGTCCAGAGTACCAATTTTTGCTTTCACAAGAAACGAAAGTACCTGTTGCCGCGTTGCGCTGTATCGTGGCGTTTACCCGATTGCCTTTGAGGGGACTCATGATCGTTCCGAGCCCTTGTTCAAGGATGTTTGCAGGATACTGATTGACCTGGGGCACGTGTGTGAGGGTGATTTGGTTATATTCACCAAGGGCACCATGCGTGATGTCAGCGGTTGTACCAATGAAATGCGTATTCTGCCCGTAATTGGTCAGTGAATATATTCAAGGCTTGGCGAAGGACCAGGTTTCAGCGGTATATACTCCATGTCGTCACGATATAGGGTTTGCACCTGGCAACATCATCGGTAGCGGTGCCAATAGTGCGCAGATAGCATATTTTTATCCGGTACCGGTATTATTAAAGGGAGTGGCATGCAGCCTTAAGGAATTGAATATGCAAAGCTTGGCAGAAAAAAATCTGGGCACTCGTAACTTGCGGGTCGCCTTATTGTTGTTTGCGGCGATCTGTACAGGTCAGTCAGCTGTTGCAAATGAAGGCTCGATTGCGGCACAAATTGAGCAGCAGTCAGCTGAACGGGTGCTCGTCGCTGGTGCAACCGGTGGCACCGGGAGCGAGATTGTCAAACAACTGCTGGCTAGCGGTTATCGTGTTCGCGCATTCGTTCGGAATGAGGAAAAAGCCCGCGCAAGTCTCGGTGATGACATTGAATACGCTGTTGGCGATGTCCGCGAGCGGGCGACGATTGATGCCGCTCTCGACGGTGTTAACGGGTTGATCTCGGCTATCGGTGCGGGTCGCGGCGACCCTGACAACGGGCCGGAATTTGTTGATTACGGCGGGGTTAAAAACATGGCCGAGGCCGCTGCTGCGGCTGAATTGCGGCAGTTCGTGCTGGTTTCATCGATGGGCGTTACCCACGAGGATCATGTTCTGAACAAGATGTTCAACAATATCCTCAAATGGAAGTTCAAGGGCGAGGAGGCACTGCGGAACAGCGGCGTACCTTATACGATCATTCGTCCCGGCGGACTTGTCAACGCAGCGGGTGGCCAGAAGACAGTGGTCTTCGCCCAGGGCGATGAGGGAACCGGCACGATTCCGCGAGTCGACGTGGCGCGTGTTTGTGTTGCGGTTCTGGGTTCGACAGATGCGCTGAACAAGACATTTGAAGTCAACAGTGGCAAGTCTGCGTCCGAGCAGAGTTTCGATGAGTCATTCGCGACCCTTAAGGTTGATTGAATACCGGGCGCACCCGTGAATTTGTGGAAGAAAGCTAATGGTTGAGCGAGATGACAATTATTTTGCCAGAATTATGAAGACGGCATCGAAGATAAACCCAAATGAGCTTCGTACCGTTCTCTTTTCGTTTCTTTTTGTGTTCACTATCATGGCGGCCTACTACATACTGCGTCCCGTTCGGGATGCCATGGCCAGCGACTGGACACGCACCGAAATATCTCAGCTTTGGAATATAAATTTCTTCCTGTGCCTGGCGGTTGTGGCGATCTACGGTTTCTTCGTCACCCGGGTCAAGTTCAAGTATCTCGTGCCCGGTATGTATACCTTTTTTACGGGCTCATTTATTCTTTTTTATGTCCTTACAAGCGGATCGCAGGATTCCGTGCTACTGGATCTCTCGATCGACTGGAGTCTGGGTCCGCTCGGCATCAATTACGAGTTGCTGCTGACCGTCGATAAAGCTTTCTACCTGTGGGTCAGCGTGTTCAGTTTGTACCACCTTTCGGTGTTTTGGACTTTCATGGCAGATCTGTACACGAAAGAGCAATCCAACCGTTTGTTTGCGTTTATCGCGGCTGGTTCGAGCCTCGGGGCCTTGGTCGGGCCATCCATTCCCGCTTTTTTCGCCGAATCATTGGGCACGGAGCTGATGCTTATCGCGGCGCTGATGTTGGTAGTGCCTATCGTTCTGTCTTTCTATCTCGAGCGGCTGAAGGTTACTGATTTGCACAATGAGTCGGTGCATGTTGACCTGTCGAAGGCGCAGATCGGCGGCAACCCGCTGGCCGGATTCAAGATGTTTTTCACAAACCCTTACCTGTTGGGTATAGGTGCCTTTCTTCTGTTTTATACAGCGCTGGGTTCATTCGTGTATTTTGCGCAGACGGACGTTTTGCGTCCGTTCGAAGAAGCCGTCCGGGCCAAGTATCTCGCGCGCGTCGATTTGATAGTGAATATCCTGACCTTTGCGCTCGGCATGTTTGCGACAGGTCGAATCGTCACACGCTTCGGTATGTCCATCACTTTAGCGCTTGTGCCGGTGATCATTGTGGCCGGAATGGCAATCCTGGCGTTTGCGCCGATCATGATCGTGGCGCTCACCCTGCAGGTAGTACGCCGCGCCGGTAACTATGGCATAACAAGACCAGCTCGCGAAATGCTGTTTACGGCGCTGGACCGAGAGACACGGTTCAAGGCGAAACCGGTTATCGATGTTGCATTGTACAGGGGAGGTGATGCAGTTTGGGGCAATGTCTATGCTTATCTAAGCGACGGCATGGGCCTCGGGTTGGCTGCAATGGCGACAATCGGCGCTAGTCTTGCCGGAATTTGGGCGCTGGTCGGCGGCTGGCTGGGAGGCATGTTTAACCGCCAAGACCAGAGTGAGATCGAGGACAGTTCGGTTACCGCTCATCAGACGCGGTAGTCCCGAGTCCTTCGGTCAGTCGCTCGGATTTATCAGGTTCTTCAGATCGGCAAGTACCTCGGCGGAATGACTTTCCGCATTGACCTGCTCGTAATGCCTGGCAATATTTCCGGCCGGATCAATGATGAATGACTGTCGTTTGGCGAATTTGAACGGACCCATTTTCTTCAATACACCGTAATCCGTCGCCGTAGTCGTTTCGGCATCCGATAAAAGTGAGAATGGCAGGCTGTATTTTTCTGCGAAAGCCTTGTGTGATTCAACGTCATCGAGACTGACGCCGAGTATGATTGCACCGATGTCTTCGAAGGCAAAAATATTATCACGAAAAGCGCAGGCTTCCTTCGTGCAGCCCGGCGTATCGTCCTTCGGGTAAAAATACAACACGATCCATTTGCCGCTGTATTGTTCCAGCGAGTGCCACGCACCCTTCTGATCCTGCAGTCGAAACGACGGTGCAGCCTCACCCACGGTAATTTCCGCCATGGCCGGTGTCGTCAGACCCAGGGTAACGAGTATCGTAGTCAGCATCCGACCTATGATTCCTGCCATTGTCGTGCTTCTCTTTGATTATGAGTGAGGATCGATCTTAGCATGTCGTGATCGGATGCCTTGTAGGGTATCGATGGTTCTGGTTAACATCAGTCACTTATGAAGGACAAGAAAGTAGTGCAGGACCTGGCCCCGATCCAGCGTGATATCGGACTCGTGTTGCCGGGCGGCGGTGCCCGCTGTGCCTACCAGGTCGGTGTACTCAAGGCAATTAGCGAAATGCTGCCGAAAGGTTCGCCCTGCCCGTTTCCGATTATCAGTGGAACTTCGGCCGGGGCAATCAATTCTGTGGTACTCGCCATACGTGCTCGTCGCTTCATGCGTGGTGTGGCAGAACTGGAGAAGGTTTGGGGCGATTTCAGAACCCACCATGTATTTCGCAGCGATGCCCAGACGATGCTCAGGACCGGCACTCGCTGGTTGACGAGCCTGAGTACCGGAGGATTGCTCGGGGAAGCGCCGCATTCATTGCTGGACAATGAGCCATTTCGCCAATTGTTGTCCCGGCATCTCAATATCAGCCATATTCAGAATTCGATAGAGCGTGGTTTTCTGGATGCGATTGCCGTAACGGCCGCTGGATACGGCTCGGCGCGATCGGTGTCTTTTTATCAGGGGAAACCCGGCCTTGAGCCATGGTCACGTGTCCGGCGGCATGGTCAGCCGGTAACCCTGCGACTCGATCATCTGATGGCAAGTATTGCGGCCCCGTTGATTTTTCCCGGAGTGCGAATTGGTCAGGAGTACTTCGGCGACGGTGCGATGCGCCAGGCAACGCCTTTGTCGCCGGCTGTGCATCTTGGTGCAAAGCGTATTCTTGTCATTGGTGTGCGTAATGAGGAGCCGGATCCCGAGCCCGGACCGGATGATCCGGTGCCGTATCCGAGTCTTGGCCGTGTTGCCGGCTACATGCTCGATGCTTTGCTCATGGATGGACTGTCATCTGATCTTGAGCGTCTTGCCCGATTGAATTACATCGTTAACGAGCAGCCGGGCCGCACCCTGAGTGGTCAGTTCGAGAGCCTGAAGTCGATTGATGCGCTGATCATGTATCCAAGTCAGGATATTCGCGAGATCGCATTGCGTTATGTGCACGAGATGCCGCGTGCGGTGAGATTGTTTATGCGTACGCTCGGCGCATTGAATTACGGTGGCCGACAACTGGTCAGTTACCTGTTATTCGAGGCCGGTTATACCCGTGAACTGATTTTTCTAGGTTATACCGACGCGATGTCCCGGCGTAAACAGCTTGAGGATTTTCTGCTCGGTGTTCCTGTTGATGTACCAAGTGGAATTGTTGGTTGGCGAGATCTCAGCGACGAATATTCCCAGCGGTTGCCGACACTCGATATCGACACGGCCGTTGATGGCAAGTGATAAACGAGGCCGGGTTGACTGCTTTTCCACGGTAACAAACTGCTGTCTGGCCTGCAGTGGGCTGGCGGCCTAGAGCAGAAAGAATGTACCTAACCCCAGGAAGGTGGCGAAACCGATAACATCGGTCAGTGTTGTCAGTATGACTGTCCCGGCCAGAGCCGGATCGATTTTCAGTTTGTGCAGTAGCAGTGGAATGATGAAGCCGGCAAAAGCCGCAGTCAGCAGGCTGATCATTAATGCCGCGGCAATCACTGTAGCAACCTGCCAGGTATCAAAAAACACTACTGTGACGATGGCGACGACAATGGCCCAGGCCAGCCCATTCAGTGCTCCAACCGCGATTTCCTTGGTCAGCAGCCAGCGGGCATTGGAATTTTGTACACGGCCAAGGGCGATGCCGCGGATCATCAGCGTCAGTGTCTGGCTGCCGGCAATACCGCCCATGCTTGCGACGATTGGCATAAGCACGGCGAGAATTACGAATTTTTCGAGTGCCGGTTTGAACAGCGCGACAACGGCTGCTGCCAGAAATGCCGTGGCCAGGTTAACGCCGAGCCAGATTGCCCGACGTTGCGCGCTGGTGACGACCGGTGCGAACATGTCGTCTTCTTCATCCAGTCCGGCCATGCTCAGGATGTCATGATCCGCTTGTTCCTGAATTACATCCATGACATCGTCGACCGTGATCTGTCCGATCAGTTTACCGTCTTCATCGACTACAGCAGCCGAATAAAGGTCTAGGTTCTGAAATTCCAGCGCTACTTCAGTTGCTGGCCGGGATGCTGGAATCGGATTAACTGATGTATCCATGACATCCTTGACCATTGCTTGCGGGCTGTGGGTTACAAGTGTGGTCAGGTATAGCAGGCCGATAAATTGTTGATCACGGTCAATGATGAATACCGCCGGCGTACTGTCCGGTAAGTCGCCTGAGCGGCGCAGATAGCGCATAACAACATCGAGCGTAATGTCCGAACGCACGGCAATGGCATCGGGATCCATGATGCCGCCGGCGCTGTCTTCAGGATAGGCCAGCACCGATTTAAGCTGTTCCTGGTCTTCAGTCGGTAGTGATTCGATAACTTTATCGGTCATCTCATCCGGCAGGTCAGCAACGATATCTGCAAGATCGTCAAGTTCCATGCCTTCTGCTGCAGCTACGACCGCTTCCGGATCCATATCCTCGAGCAGGCCCTGGCGGACCTCGTCATTGAGTTCTACAAGGATTTCACCCTCGATCTCGTCATCAATGAGACCCCAGACAGATTCGCGTTCGGATAGCGGCAGGGATTCCAGCAGCAGGGCCGTTTCTGACGGATGCAACGCATCGACAATCTGGCGAACTTCGCGCAGATTATTATTTGCTAATGCTTCAAGCAGATCGGCGAGATGGGATTTCTTTTCAGATTCCATTGTACTCTCCATCTGCAGGTTTGGGTTGGCCGGATGTCACACGGGGTAGTGGGTCAATATGCGGTTTGCGCATCGACTCATAGCCCGCAGCGAGTGTAGCCGGGAACCACGATAACGTCTATCTAAAAGCAGTCCTGTTGGTCAGGAACTATTCTTTGCGTCCCGTAATTCATTGTGACGGGTCAGGACATGAGTAAACTTTTGTTGCAATTCTGCGGAAAGTTTTTCGGTGAGATACACAGAACGATGCTGGCCGCCGGTACAGCCAAGGGCAACCGTCAGGTAATTACGATTGAAGCTTATATACTGTGGAATCCATTTTTCAAGAAATGCCAGTATGTCCGCATACATGTTCTGTACGCTTTGTATGCCGTCGAGATACTCGATGATGGGACGGTCCTTGCCGGTTAATTGTCTGAGCTCCATTTCCCAGTATGGGTTAGGCAGACAGCGCAAATCAAAAACAAAATCTGCATCAGATGGCAAACCATGCTTGAAGCCGAATGACTCAATTAGTATCGATAGTTCGGGGGTATCACGCTGTCCTATACGATCCCGAATTATGGTTCCTAACTCATGGACGTTGGTCCGTGTCGTGTCGAGTACCAGTTCGGCACTGTCGATAATCGGCCCAAGTAATTCGCGTTCCCGGGCAATAGCATCGGCAAGGCTTAATCCTTCATCACTCAGCGGGTGTTTGCGCCTGGTTTCCGAATAGCGTTTCAGCAGGATATCGTCTTCTGCCTGCAGAAAAATAACTTCGCAGCAAATTTCCCGGTTGTACAGGTCGTGAATCAGGTAGGGGAGGGACTGCAGGTCAGCCGAAGGATTCCTGGCATCGACGCCGATTGCCAGATTGTCGTAGATGGAATCTGCTGAAGTGACCAGTTCTGTGATTACCGTGTCGAGCAAAGCGACCGGGACATTGTCGATACAATAGAAATTCAGATCCTCAAGCAGATTCAGAGCAACACTTTTGCCTGAGCCCGACAGGCCGCTGACAATAATGAGGCGCATCGATATTAACCGCAGCTTGCAGACCTAGGAATAGTCACGTTTTTGTGAATCACGTGCGTGGTGGTCGGTTAACTTTTCTTTATGTTTGACAATTTGCCGATCAAGCTTATCGATTAGTCCATCGATGGCTGCGTACATATCGCCTTCAACAGCTTGGGCATACAAGGTTCCACCGGTAACGCTGACCTTGGCTTCCGCCTTGTGCCGGAGTTTCTCGACGGTCAGGATGCAGTCAATACTGGTAACGCTTTCAAAATGCCTCTTGATGCGAGAAATTTTATTGTTCACATAGCCCTTGAGTGGCGGTGTGATTTCGATGTGGTGGCCGGTCAGATTTACTTGCATTGAGTTACTCCCCTTAAAAATTAACGTGCAGGTCGTTGTTTTCTTTCACCGGAAGGTGGAATTTTCAGCGCTTCCCGATACTTGGCGACGGTTCGTCTGGCGATTTTGATGCCTTCGTCTGTAAGCAGGACAACAATTTTACTGTCACTGAGTGGTTTTTGTGGGTTTTCAGCGCCAATCAGCCGCCGAATCTTGGCGCGAATCGCCGTGGATGATTGTTCGGAACCATCGCTTGCCGCTAATTGGCTGGAAAAGAAGTATTTGAGCTCAAAAATGCCGCGCGTCGTATGCATGTACTTGTTTGATGTAACCCGGGAAATGGTTGATTCATGCATATCGATCTCTTCCGCTATATCCCGCAGTACCATGGGCTTCATTGCTTCTTCGCCGTGTTCGAGAAAGTCGACCTGGCGCTCGACGATACTCATTGCCACCTTGAGCACCGTATCGTGACGGATCTCAAGGCTGCGAACCAGCCAGCGCGCTTCCTGCAACTGGGTGCGCAGGCCGTCGTGACCTTCGCTGGAGCGCAGCATTTCAGCATAGGTCTGGTTGACCCTCAGTCGTGGTGCGATTGAACGATTGACTTCGACAATCCATTTACCATCCTGTTTGCGGACGTAGACATCCGGAACAATGTACTCAGCTGTCGATGATTGTATCGCCGACCCGGGTCGCGGGTGACAGGCTCTGACCAGTGCGAGGGCTGTATCGAGCTCTTCTGCAGAAATACCCAGCTGGCGTTGCAGTGCCGAGTAATCCTGGTCTGCGACCAGATCGAGATGGGTTTCTGCGACGCGACATGCGGCATTGCGACCGGGAACCTGTTTGTCTAGAAGACGCAGCTGGATACCGACACACTCGGCAAGGTCACGTGCGCCGATTCCGGCCGGGTCGAGTGCCTGAATTTTAGCCAGCGTTTGCGCAACTTCCTCACCGGTAAATTCGGCCTCGCTGATTAGTGATTGGTGGATTTGCTCGAGTGATTCGGACAGGTAGCCATCTTCGTTGATTGAATCGACGATCGACTGGCCAATGACGACTTCTCGCGGTGAAAAGTGTTCCATTTCCAGTTGCCAGAGCAGGTGCTCTCGTAGTGTTTCATCGCTACGGTCTGCAAGTTCCGGTCGTCGTGAGTCGTCGCTCCAGTTATCGCTGTGCGCAGTTGAGCCGGCGTGTTCATTCCACTGGTTTGTTGTATCACTTTCGCCGGAAACGATTGCAGGCTCTTCCACTTCCACTTCCACTTCCACTTCCGGTGCCGGCTCGGTCGGCTCTTCACGTTCCAGCATGACATTGTCTGCCAACACCTGATCGATTTGTGTGTTGAGTTCCAGCACCGGCATTTGCAGCAGCCGAATGGCTTGCTGCATCTGTGGCGTCATGGTCAGTCGCTGTTCGGGTTTAAGGACTTGTGAAAGCTTTGGGCCGTTCATCTATAAACTGAACCCCTCTCCAAGATAGACCTCGCGCACCTGCTGATTGTTAAGGATGTCATCAGGTGTCCCTTGGGCAATCATTATCCCATCACTCAGGATATAGGCGCGATTACAGATACCGAGTGTTTCACGGACATTATGATCGGTGATTAGTACGCCGATATCGCGTTCGGCAAGGTGTCTGATGATCCGCTGGATATCGAGTACCGAAATGGGGTCTACGCCCGCGAATGGTTCATCGAGAAGGACGAAACGTGGTTCTGCGGCCAGTGCACGGGCAATTTCAACACGTCGGCGTTCGCCGCCGGACAGGCTGATGCCCATACTTGTCCGGACATGATTGATGTGTAATTCATCAAGCAGTTCTTCGAGAATGTGTTCACGATTGATACGGTCAAGGTCGGAGCGTGTCTGCAGGATCGCCCTGATATTCTTCTCAACGGAGAGCTTGCGAAATATCGATGCCTCCTGTGGCAGGTAGCCGAGTCCCAGTCGGGCACGCCTGTGCATGGGCATCGGCGTGAGGTTTTTGCCATCCAGGATAATGCGGCCTTCGTCTGCAGAGATAAGGCCAACAATCATATAGAAAGCGGTTGTTTTGCCGGCGCCGTTCGGCCCGAGCAGGCCGACAACTTCACCGCTGCAGACTTCCAGCGAAATATCCTTGACGACCTGGCGGAACTTGTAGCGTTTGGAAAGATTCTCTGCGCTGAGGATACTCACGGGTTTATCTGATCCTCGATTTTTGACAAGCTGCTCTCTGGCGGAATAATTTTCATGCTCACTTGCCCGTCGTCATCAGCGTCCGCGATGATAAACTCGCGATTCAAGTCATAGGAGATTCTATTGCCGGAAACTTCATTGGCGCCATCACTGAGCCAGGAGTCACCTGTTAATTTGATAATGCCCGCATCGATATCATACTCCATATGGTTTGCATGACCTTCTGTTTGTCGTTCTTCGTTGATTCTTAGCTGGGTGAACATGACCGGCTGCCCCTTCATTACGGCGCTACGGATGAGGTGTTCACGAAACCGGATATCGGCATAGTCGCAGCGTGTAGTCGTGTGGGCATTTTCTATAATGACCTTACCGGAAAATTCCCAACGCATATTCTCAAAATCAAGATGGGTTGCAGTCGCTTCATCGGCCTTAATGCTTAGCAAGCCCTGTTTGATTGTCAGATCGTGAAACAACAACTTGTTTTTCTTACGATCGAATTCAGATGATTCTGCGTCGAGATTTATCGGCAGTGGGTTTGCCGGGGCAACATCGACCGCTTCCTGTGCAACGATGGTTGTGGACAGAGATATGAGAAAAATGCCAAGTCCATTGGCAAGAAAATTATGGAATAAATTGGCCATTAACGTCTGAGAGCAGTTGCAACCTTTCTTCCTTGAGATGTGCCCGCAGACCCTTGGCGAATAATGTGTTGTTTGTGTGGTCAATGACAACATCCCTATCTGTATTGGCTATGTAGGTCTCCGTATTCAGTTCCAGGTAATCGGTGCTGATTCGGGTCGGCGCCTGCATTTCTCCGCGGGTCCTGATAATGACATTCCCGGTTAACCGTATGATATTACGATCGGGCAGAATATGCCCTGTATCGGCGCGCAAATCCCATGGTATCTCGATCAGCGGGTCATAGTTGATTCGCACGACATCGAGTTCGATGATGCCGTTTTCCGCAACTTGCGTCGCCCGGTTAGTTGTTACTTTATACACTACCTTACCGGTTTCACCGGTACGGATCAGTTCAGCCTGCTGCATGGAGTAACCGACACCAAGCTCCGGACGCTGTTTTCGGTCCGATTCCTGTTCGCCGCTGCGAATGACGAGGACACCGCTGGCCACTGCGGCAATCAGCAGCAATATGAGCTTCGGCCAGGGGTTGGTGTTCATGGATTATCGGTGGCCACGATGTGCTGCGATCAGCGCATCGCAGACTTCCCGTACTGCCCCGCAACCACCGCCGAGGATGGTGTGCCAGTCGGCATAATTCAGGATTGCCGGCCGGGCATTGGCAACAGCAATGCTGAGGCCGGCAGCTTGCATGATCGGCAGATCCGGTTCGTCATCACCGACACAGGCTACTGCTTCGGGAGGTATGCCGAGTTGCGTCGTGATTTCGGTAAATGCCTGATTTTTGATTTCCTGGCCAAGCCTGACGTGTTCAATACCCAATTCTGCCATGCGGGTTGCCACTGCTGTGCTGTGGCGGCCGGAAATGACCGCAACCTCAATGCCGGCCTGCATGAGCTGCTTGATGCCATAGCCGTCGTGGACATGGAAAACTTTAGCTTCATGACCCTGTGCATCGTAGTGTAATTGGCCATCGGTCATGACACCGTCGACATCCAGTACCAGCAACCGGATGGCGGCAAGTTTTTCGGTGCTGGGTGTGCGTGAGCTGCTCATGATACCTGGTTCCGGTCACATGACGCCTGCGCGGAGCAGGTCGTGGACATTAAGAGCGCCGACCAGCTGGTTCTGATCATCAACGACAAGTAGCGCGGTTATTTTTTGTGTTTCAAGTATTCGTACACTCTCGGCGGCAAGCTGTTCCGGTTTGGCCGTCTTGCAGTTACGGGTCATGACATCGGCCATTGTTGTGGTGTAGATGTTGATGGGTTGGTCGAGTGTGCGACGCAGGTCACCATCAGTGAAGATACCCGTCAGCTGCCCGTCTGCTGTGACGATTGCGGTCATTCCCAGGCCCTTGCGCGACATTTCGATGAGCCCATCGGCCAGCGAGGTGGTAGCTTCAACCTGCGGAATTTCATCCCCGGTATGCATCAGGTCCTCAACCTTTAACAGTAATCTGCGACCGAGCGCGCCACCGGGATGTGAGCGGGCGAAGTCTTCTGCCGTAAAACCCCGGCTTTCCAGCAGTGCGACGGCCAACGCATCTCCCATTGCAAGCGCGGTCGTCGTGCTGGCTGTCGGCGCAAGATTCAACGGGCAGGCTTCTTCATGGACAGATGTATCAAGCAGGGCTGCCGATGCTTTACCAAGCGTTGATTCCGGTTCACCTGTCATGGTGATCAGGGGCAGGTCAAGACGCTTGAGCAATGGCAATATCATGATGATTTCAGCTGTTTCGCCGGAGTTCGATATGGCGATAACAGCATCCTTCGGTGTAATCATGCCGAGGTCACCGTGACCGGCTTCACCGGGATGCACGAAAAATGCCGGCGTACCGGTGCTGGCCAGCGTGGCGGCAATCTTGCCACCGATGTGGCCGGATTTGCCCATCCCCGTGACGATGACGCGACCGAGCGTAGCCAGGCACAGCCGACAGGCCGTGGCAAAATCATCACCTATCCTGGGGCTCATGGCTTCGATGGCGCGTGCCTCGATCCCCAGGACGCGACGACCTGCGTCAGTAAGTGATTGTTTTGTCGTGTCATTAGCCATAAGTTCAGAATATTTTGACCGCTACATACGCATGATAGGCGATGAAGCTGATTAGCAGGATGGCGCCAGCCCGGCGACTGATGCGGATCGTTTCCGTGTAATTGTACGCCATGAAGAAGAATGCGGCCGTAAATGCCAGCATGACCGGGAAATGCAGGCTGACGATAGTGATATCAAGGGCTACCGGGCGAATCGCGGCAGCAATACCAATCACTACCAGCATATTGAAGCTGTTCGAGCCGATGATGTTACCGACCGCGAGGCCGTGTTCACCTTTACGGGCTGCGAGGATCGATACGGCCAGTTCAGGCAGGCTGGTACCGACGGCGACGACTGTAATGCCGAGTATGGTATTGGTGATTTCAAGTTCCCGGGCGATATTCTCTGCGCCCCAGACCAGTGCCTTGGAACCACCGGTCAGCAAAAAGAGGCCGGCGATAATCCACAGGGTGGCAAGATTCTGCTGCATATCGATCGGAATTTCCGACGCAAACTCTGCCTCAATGGTGTCGTGGTCACGGGTTCGTTGCCCGAGCCGGATGATCCAGTAGATAAAACCGGCGAACGCACATATCAGCAATAGTCCCTCGACCTGGCTCAGGTTGTCGTCCCAGAGCAGGGTAACGGGTAGTATGCTGACCGCGAACATGGCCGGGAGTTCCCACCTGAGCGTCAGCGAATTTACCTGTAGTGGCCACGCCAGCGCCGTCATGCCGGCAACCAGGCCGATATTGGCGATATTCGAGCCAATCGCGTTACCGATTGCAAGGTTTGGTACGCCATCAATGGCAGCCATCACCGAGACCAGGATTTCCGGCGCCGAGGTTGCAAAACCGACCACGGTCAGACCCACGATCATCGGTGATACCCCGAGGTTTCTGGCGGTAACCGAAGAGCCAACGACCATCCGATCAGCGCCCCAGATGAGAAGAATAATTCCAGAAGTTAGTGCAATCACATACAACAGCATAGGTGGTGATTATAATAACCGACCCTGCAAGAATAGAACCTCGACGGCACATTAAGTGACTATCGTCGTAAAGGAAAAACCATGACCCCGGAACAGATTGAGACAATGCTTGAGGAGAACCTGGCTGGCTGCACAGCCCGGGTCAGCAGTGCGGATAATACGCATTATGAGGCGACGGTGATCAGCGACAGTTTTGCCGGCAAACGACCGCTGCAGCGGCATCAGATGGTGTACGCCGCCCTTGGCAACAAGATCGGCGGCGATATTCATGCCCTGTCGATCAAGGCATTAACACCAGAGGAAGCCGGAACCGGCGGTGGATAAACTCGCGATCATTGGCGGCAACCGGCTGGACGGCGAGGTACGTATCTCCGGCGCCAAGAATGCCGCATTGCCCATACTGGCCGGTGCGCTGTTAACGGGTGAACCGGTCACTATCAGCAACGTACCTCACCTGATGGATGTGACGACGATGATCGAGTTGCTTGGCCGCATGGGCGCTGAGGCAACGGTCCATGAGGGCATGAGCCTCGAAGTCAACGCAGCCCGGATCAATAATTGTGATGCGCCGTACGACCTCGTGCGCACGATGCGTGCCTCGATTCTTGTGCTGGGACCGCTGCTGACCCGGTTCGGGCATGCAAATGTGTCGCTGCCGGGGGGTTGTGCGATTGGCGCACGCCCCGTCGATCTGCATGTTGCCGGATTGCGTGCGATGGGGGCCGATGTCGAGATCGAGGACGGTTATATCCGGGCTCGGGCCGAACATTTGATTGGCGCCCATATCGTACTCGACCAGGTTACCGTGACCGGTACTGAAAACCTGATGATGGCTGCCATCTTGGCTGCTGGTGAAACGATTATCGAAAATGCTGCCCGTGAGCCAGAAGTTGTTGATTTGGCTCATTTTCTCAACGCTATCGGTGGGTGCGTGTCAGGTGCCGGCACGAACCGCATCGTGATCGAGGGCGTGGAACATTTACGTGGCGCTGAGTATGAGGTGTTGCCGGATCGGATCGAAACCGCCACGTTCCTCGTGGCGGGTGCGATTACTGGTGGGCGGGTGTGCGCCAAAAGAACTCGCCCCGGGGATATTCAGGCGGTTCTGGGTAAATTGCGTGAAACCGGTGCATCGGTTGTAACCGGTCCGGACTGGGTAGAGTTGGATATGCAGGGTCGGCGCCCGAGGGCCGTCGACATCAGCACGGCGCCGTATCCCGGTTTTCCGACCGATATGCAGGCACAGTTCAGTGCGCTGAATGCCGTAGCCGAGGGAGTTGGAGCAGTGACCGAAAACGTGTTCGAAAACCGTTTCATGCATGTGTCCGAACTGCAGCGTATGGGTGCTTCGATCAATTTGCAGAGCAATACAGCCATTATCCAGGGTGTTGAACAACTGACTTCGGCCCCGGTTATGGCGACTGACTTGCGAGCGTCTGCCGGACTGGTTCTGGCCGGCCTGGTTGCTGAAGGCGAAACGGTCATTGATCGCATCTATCACATCGATCGTGGCTATGAGTGTATCGAGGAAAAGCTGCAGTTGCTCGGAGCAAGTATTCACCGGATTGTCTGATTCTGGGCGTGAAAACTGTTCATGCCGGTAGTCAACCTTGCAATCGCCTGTGTATAATTCGCACGAATTTTCTGTGCTCCTTGCTGGGGTCTGTGGCTCGATAGGAAAAAATCGGGGATGAGCCGTCACCAATATAAAACTTTTTTGGTGTTGTTAATCATTCAAGGGGCGGTTCAAAGTGTACTGCGGAGTTAGTTCATGGCTATTGTGGCCGGAAGGCATTCGATAATGACGTTATTTTCCAGTCCAACCTGTTTTTACAGTCATCGCACCCGCTTGGTGCTGGCAGAGAAGAATATCAAGATTGATGTAGTCAATGTTGAAGGTACCGATCTGCCTGAGGA
>PBZD01000038.1 GCA_002729875.1 Chromatiales bacterium
ACTCCAACAAAGGCGGCAGTTATGAGTAGGCTGATTAATGTCATGCCCTGCTGTCTGGATCTCATAATTTATGCTCTCTGATTTGACTCACCGGCATACTGACGTATCAATTTATTTCGTGTCCTATCCGATCCCAACGTGGCATTTCCGTAAATTTCCAGTTCATCCAGATTAGCACGGCTTTACCGACAATATTACCATCCGGAATGAGACCTACCCCCTGATACCTGCTGTCTTTACTGTTGTCACGGTTATCTCCCATCATAAAATAGTGTCCCGCGGGCACGATGAAGGTTCCTTCAAGACTGCGCCGATCAGGCATCAACAAAATACCGTGCTCTGCCTCACCCAAAAATTCATTGTATAACAAGGCTCCGGGCTGACCTTCTCCTTTATATGCACCCGCTGCTTCACTGGCAACAATCTCACCATTGATATACAGGCGTCGATTACGATACATAACCTTGTCGCCCGGCAACCCAATCAGTCGCTTGATATAGTTAATACTCGGCTCCGCCGGCAACCGGAAGACAACAACATCACCACGTTCAGGATCACCAATATCCAGAAATTTATTATTGATGACAGGCAACCGCAGGCCATAGAAAAATTTGTTAACAAAAATAAAGTCGCCCACCAACAACGTAGGCACCATTGAGCTGGACGGAATACGAAAAGGCTCAAACAGGAAGGAACGAACAATAAGCACGATTAACAGGACCGGAAAAAAGGAACGCGCATATTCAACAAGCACCGGCTCTTTCTGATTTTCCTCCTGATGCCCCGCCCCACCATTGCGACCCCAGCGTAACCATAATACATACAAACCCCAGACCAACCCGCAAAGTGCGGTTGCCATGGTGAGAATAAAACTAAAATCAATCGTCATCGGCCACCCTGTCCTTGGTTTACTGCAACAGTTTTATCATTACACATAGCAAGTCAGCTTCCGCCAACCTTTAAAATAGCCAGAAAAGCCTCCTGGGGAATTTCGACATTACCCAGTTGCTTCATCCGCTTCTTGCCAGCCTTCTGTTTCTCCAGCAATTTTCGCTTGCGGGTCACGTCACCACCATACAGCTTTGCGGTAACATCCTTGCGAAACGCCTTGATATCTGCGCGGGCAACAATATCAGCACCGATTGCAGCCTGAACCGGAATCGAAAACATCTGCCTGGGAATGAGCTCCTTAAGCTTATCGACCAGCTCGCGGCCACGTCGCCGGGCTGAATCACGATGCACAATCAGTGATAGCGCATCAACCCGTTCCTTATTGATCAATATATCCAGCCTGACGAGATCACCGGACATGAAGCTGGAAAAATCATAATCGAATGATGCATGACCGCGACTAACCGACTTCAGACGATCAAAAAAATCAAGCACAACTTCAGCCAGCGGCAATTCATATTCCAGGGCCACCTGTGATCCAAGATACTCGAGCCGTTTCTGTACCCCGCGCTTGGAAATACATAACTGAATCACAGCACCGAGATAATCTGGCGGCACCAGCAGGTTTGCGAGAATATAAGGCTCCCTGATATCAGCAACTTCATTGGCCGAAGGCAACAGGTACGGATTGTCGATTCGCAGCACCTCACCTTTGTGCGTCTCAACCTCAAACGCAACTGTCGGGGCAGTGGTAATGATATCCAGACCGTACTCGCGCTCAACCCGCTCCTGAACAATCTCCATGTGCAGCATGCCTAAAAAACCGCAACGAAAACCAAAACCGAGTGCCCCGGATGACTCCGGCTCAAAATGCAACGCCGCATCGTTCAGACGTAATTTCTGCAACGCATCCCGGAAAAGCTCGAACTGATCTGACTGCACGGGGAATAATCCGGCAAAAACCCGCGGCTTGATGGGACGAAATCCTTCGAGTGCCGAAATCGCCGGTTCTTCGATAAGGGTGATCGTATCGCCGACCGGAGCACCGTCAATATCCTTGATCCCGGCCACAAGGTAGCCGACCTCACCGGCTGTTAGTTCCGGGCGACTTTCCATCTTCGGTGTAAATACCCCAACATCGCTGGCAACGTAGGAATTACCGGTCGACATAATCGTAACTTTGCGACGGACCGGCAAACAGCCGTTAACAATGCGTATCAGGGACACAACTCCGACGTAGTTGTCAAACCAGGAGTCGATGATTAAAGCCTGAAGCGGCTCCCCAGTCTGGCCCCCGGGTGGCGGGATACGCCGCACGAGAAGCTCGAGTAGTTCGCTTACCCCCTGTCCTGTCTTGGCACTGACAAGCGGGCAATTTTCGATATCGAGACCGATAATCTCCTCAATGTCATTGAGTACACGCGCCGGATCGGCGGATGGCAGGTCAATCTTGTTGATGACCGGAACAATCTCCAGCCCCTGTTCAACCGCCGTATAACAGTTTGCAATACTCTGCGCCTCGACACTCTGTGCCGCATCAACAACCAGCAGCGCTCCCTCACAGGCTGCAAGCGATCGCGATACCTCGTAGGAAAAATCTACGTGCCCGGGCGTGTCGATAAAATTCAGCGCATAGACTTCACCATCCTGCGCCGTATAGTTCAGCGAAACACTCTGAGCCTTGATTGTAATGCCACGCTCACGCTCGATATCCATTGAATCAAGCACTTGCGCCTCCATCTCACGTTTCTCAAGGCCACCACACAACTCGATCAGGCGGTCTGACAGGGTCGATTTACCGTGATCGATATGGGCGATGATCGAAAAATTGCGGATATTGGGCATTAAGGGGCAATCCTAGCCTGCAGGAACATTATGGGGAAACAAGGTCTGTCCCCTGACCGGTTGCTTCAGCACGGTCTGACGATCTGACGGTCTGAATTGTACTGGCAATACCCTCTCAGTCACAGTACATGACCGCCACCTTTTCAGCACAAATTGCTCACCGCCTGCGGTTTTTAAAGTCCCGATGGTCACAAACAGGATACAACAATCAGCGCAAGACACAGCGATGAGGGCGGAAAGTTACCGGTGAACCACCGAAACAACAAGCTTGGACGCGATGCGGATCTGCTCCGGAAAAAAATCAGGCGACCGTAGCAGACTCAAACAGCGGCCATCTGAGTCGCGTGAGCAGCCGTCGACCGGTAATTGGCGCTTGCAGGCGAATGCTGGTGACAGCGGCAAAACACCGGCCATCCGCAGTCTGCCAACGCAACCCAAGTAACAGGCCGTTGGCCAGTACCCAACTACTAACCAGTCGGGCATCAAGACAACGCCCGTCAGAGACAAACAAGTTCCATGACCCGGTCGATTGGGCCACTACCCGGTTGATATGCCGATGCGCAGGCCACCCGAAGCGCAAAAACCGCGGCAGGCTAATGATTTTCAGGTCGAGAATTTGCAAGAATCCGTTGGATAACATGACGTATATCTTCATCCTCGGCGAGGATACGCCCGGTCAGCAAGTCGTATATCTCCGGATCCTGTAAAGATAAGAGCGTTTCAAATGACGCTTTTTCGGTCTGCCCCGCGCCATCGTAATGGTGTTTCATGTAACGCATCAGGATCACATCGAGTTCGCGCATGCCCCGCCGACAGCGCCATTCAAGCCGCGATCGATGCGCCGAACTCATCCCGCCACCCGCTCAGCGGAACGCAATTCCCTTACAGCCTTCGCTCGACAAGCATCTTTTTAATCTCGGCAATCGCTTTTGCCGGGTTCAGATCCTTCGGGCATGCATAGGTACAGTTCATGATCGTGTGGCAGCGATACAGTCGAAACGGATCCTCAAGTTCGTCGAGCCGCTCACCGGTTGCCTCATCCCGCGAGTCAACCAGCCACCGGTAGGTGGCCAGCAAGGCAGAGGGCCCAAGGTAACGATCGCTGTTCCACCAATAGCTGGGGCAACTGGTCGAGCAGCAGGCGCACAGAATACAGGCCGAGGGCGTATTAATGAGTTCCTGCTCTTCCTTGGACTGTAACCGCTCACTATCCGGTGGTGCTGGTGTCCGGGTCTGCAACCAGGGCTTGATGGAAGCGTACTGCGCATAGAAATGCGTCAGATCCGGCACCAGATCCTTGACCACCGCCAGGTGCGGCAGCGGGTTGATGGTGACATCACCCTTGATGTCTTCGATAGCAAGCGTACAGGCCAGTGTATTAGTGCCGTCGATATTCATCGCACATGAGCCGCAAATGCCCTCGCGGCATGATCTGCGGAACGTCAGGGTCGGATCAACCTCGTCCTTGATCTTGAGCATCGCATCAAGAATCATCGGCCCACACTCCGCAAGATCGATGTCGAACTTATCCATGCGCGGATTTTCACCGCTGTCAGGATCGTAGCGATAAATCTCGAAACGCCGCACATTCTTCGCCCCGGCGGGTGCCGCAAATGTTTTGCCTTTCTGTACCCGTGAATTAGGTGGGAGATTAAATTGGGCCATGCGTAAGCCTCGTCGTCCTCATATGCAAAAAAATCAGTACACGCGCGCCTTCGGCGGCACGGTCTCTACTTCATCAGTCAGCGTCTGGAGATGCACGGGGCGGTAATCGAGCCGCACCGAACCCTTGGGATCAATCCACGAAAGCGTGTGCTTCATCCAGTTCTCGTCATCACGATCAGGAAAATCTTCACGCGCCTGCGCCCCGCGACTCTCTTTCCGGTTCTCGGCCGATACGATCGTGGTCATCGCCTGTAACAGCAGGTTGTCGAGTTCGAGGGTTTCAATCAAATCAGTATTCCAGATCATGCTTCGATCTGATACTTTAATATCAGTAAATGAATCAAAGGTTTGCAAAAGATTCTTAATGCCTTCCTGTAATACTTCGCCGGTCCGGAATACTGCCGCATGTGTCTGCATGGTTCGCTGCATCTCAAGCCGAACCTCGGCCGTGGATCGTGAACCGTCCGCGTAGCGCAACCGGTCCAGTCGTTCGACTGCACTGTTACCCGCATCCGCTGCCAGGGGGCGCTGGCGTTCACCGGCATCCAGCAGTTGTGCGCAACGATGCGCAGCAGCCCGCCCGAATACAACCAGGTCGAGCAATGAATTTGAACCAAGCCGATTAGCACCGTGGACAGAGACACAGGCAGCCTCACCAACCGCCATCAACCCCGGCACGACCGTTTCATTGCCCTCAGCATCCAGCGTTAAAGCCTCAGCATAACGATTGGTAGGGATACCGCCCATGTTGTAGTGCACGGTCGGCAGAACCGGTATCGGTTCCTTGGCTACATTAATACCGGCAAAAATTCGTGCCGACTCGGCAATGCCGGGCAAACGTTCCTCGATGACTTCCGGACCCAGATGCTCCAGGTGCAGATGGACATGATCCTGCTGAGGCCCCACACCACGCCCTTCACGAATTTCTATCGTCATTGAACGGCTGACCACGTCCCGCGAAGCGAGATCCTTGGCATTTGGCGCATAGCGCTCCATGAAACGCTCGCCATCGGAATTCGTCAGGTAACCACCCTCGCCGCGCGCGCCCTCAGTTATCAGGCATCCTGCACCGTAAATGCCGGTCGGGTGGAACTGGATAAACTCCATATCCTGGAGTGGCAAACCGGCACGCAATACCATTGCATTGCCGTCACCGGTACAGGTATGCGCCGAAGTACAAGAGAAAAATGCCCGTCCGTAACCTCCGGTTGCAAGTACGACGCGCCGGGCACGGAAACGATGCACCGTACCCTCGGCCATATCGACAGCGATGACGCCGCGACACTCGCCGTCTTCCATTATCAGGTCGATAGCAAAGAACTCAATATAAAAAGTCGCATCGTGCTGAAGTGACTGCTGGTAGAGCGTGTGCAACATTGCATGCCCGGTTCTGTCTGCCGCGGCACAGGTTCGCTGTGCAGTGCCCTCTCCAAAGCGCGTCGTCATGCCGCCAAACGGTCGCTGGTAAATCTTGCCTTCCTCGGTCCGCGAAAATGGCACGCCATAGTGTTCAAGTTCTATAATCGCATCCGGTGCCTCCTTGCACATGTATTCGATCGCATCCTGGTCGCCGAGCCAGTCGGATCCCTTGACCGTGTCATACATATGCCAGCGCCAGTCATCTTCACCCATGTTACCCAGCGCAGCGCTGATACCACCCTGCGCAGCAACTGTGTGACTGCGGGTTGGAAAAACCTTGGTAATACAAGCGGTACTCAGACCTGCCTCAGCCATCCCGAAAGTTGCCCGCAACCCGGCGCCACCGGCGCCGACAACGACGACATCGTAGCTGTGGTCTATAAAAGTGTAATCACCGGTCATTGACCTGCTCCCAGAGAAATGACGATGATCGAGTAGATACCCGCCACCACCAGCAGGATATGGACAAACTGAACGGTAATCATCGTCAGGTAGCCGAGCCCACCCTGTACATAATCTTCAACAATCACCTGCAGACCGACCATCGAGTGATAAACCAGCGCAATGACCAGCAGGATCAACAGAATCGCATTCAGCGGCTCGGCAACCCAGGCCACTACGAATTCATGGCTGCCGTGGGGAAGCAACAGCAGCGAAACGGTAAACCACAGGCCAAGCGGCACCAGGGCAATGGCGGTAGATCGCTGCGCCAGCCAATGATCAAGCCCGGTTTTAGCCGACCCGTGTCCTAATGCCTTACCCAATGGAGACTGGAGACTCATAACAAAACCTCTTTATCCGGCCAGTACGATGGCCCACAGGCCAACTGTCAAAATAAGCGCCACAGCCAGGACCAATATGCCGCTTTGCTGGGCCTGCAACCGGTCAAAGCCCTTGCCGACATCCCAGCACATATGCCGTATGCCGTTGCTCAAATGATAGAAAAAGCAGAACGTCCAGCCAAACAGTGCAAAACGCCCAATGAAGCTGTCGAACAAATCGTTGACCAGCGAATAATAACCTTGCCCGGCGAGTATTGATAAAAGCCAGCTGACCAGCGCAAGCGCGCCAAAGGACAATGCGACTCCGGTCATCCGATGTATGATGGACAGCGTGTTGCTGATCTTCCATCGATAGATAGCTAAATGCGGTGATAGAGGCCGATCACTATGCGCCATGAGCTACACCCTTAAAAATCTGTTAGTCAATCTCAAAAACTGACCGGACCGCCTGTCACGAACGACACGCGGCTCGGCACGAACAATGTTGGCTTGGTTACTTTAAAGACCAAGGCTAGAAATCGATGCAACGCCCCTTACGCTCCCAGTCGCCGTAACGGGTCGGATCGGGGCCAGCAGGCCCTCCCAGTTCCCGCGGCCGCTCCGCATCCCCCGGTTCTGCTGAACACTCCGGATTACTGTCGGATGCAACTAAATGAGTATCCGCATCGACCGCTATTGTTCCGGGTACCGCAGGCTTTTTCTGTGTTAAAACAGGTTCTGACATATGCGCTAGTGTGCCAGAATGAACACAGACTTTCAGCACGCAGGTAAGCCTTACATGCCAAAACAAACGCCAGGGGAAAATGTCGACGTTGCCCGACTGAATGGTTTCCAACTGCTCGTCATCAGCGGAGCCGACCACGTCGAGTTTCTGCAGGGCCAGTTAACCCAGGACCTTGCGATACTTAAAACCAGCGGAACCGCGCACGCTGGTTGGGCTTCGGCCAAAGGCCGGTTGCTGGCCGCCGGCCAGTTGATTGCTGCCGGTGATGAAATCTGGTGGCCGCTGCCGGCCGATATTATTGCGGATGTAGCAAAACGACTACAAATGTTCGTACTCAGAGCGGATGTCAAGATAGTGATTTCCACAACCCCGATAAGCGGATTATTTGGCCTGGCCGGTAAAGATCAACTGCGAATTTCGCAAAAAACCAAACAGATTGGCAACAAA
The DNA here is from genome assembly GCA_002729875.1 of Chromatiales bacterium. Classification (GTDB taxonomy): domain Bacteria; phylum Pseudomonadota; class Gammaproteobacteria; order Steroidobacterales; genus SMWD01. The sequence goes on from PBZD01000038.1 coordinate 7,774, forward strand.
CCAATCCTGCTCACGGAGCAAAGTCTTGTTGTGCGTGTTGACGGCGATCCGGATCGTGCCTGGCTGATTGGTCCGGCTGGTCAGACAACCGGATACGAGCCCACCGATGAATCGGCATGGACACTGCAATCGATTCGCAGCGGTCTGCCGTTTATCGTCGCTGCCACCCAGGAACTTTTCGTGCCGCAAATGCTGAATCTCGACCTGATCGATGCAATCAGTTTCGACAAAGGCTGTTACGTCGGCCAGGAAATTGTGGCTCGTACGCAGAACCTCGGGCGTATCAAGCGACGGATGTATCGATTCAGCACAGACCAGGCCACTCATTTGCCGCCGGGGGCCGATTTGTACGGACCCGGTAACGCAACCGGAAAAGTGGCAATCTCCAGTGAACAGGAAACAGGCGGTGAATTACTCGCCGTCCTGCCAATCGAAGCGGCCGGTCGGCCCTGGTTTGCCGACCCGGCACTAACTGTAGAATTGCACCGGCAACCTTTACCGTATCAGGTAGACCCGGGCATCGGGGGAGAACTGACATGATGCAACGCACCTTTCCCCGCTTACACTGAAACCGGCCGGCTCACGACAATTCACCTGTGTGCCCCCGCTTCTAGACATCCCGCAACAGCGGAAACAGCAACACATCACGAATTGACGCGCTGTCGGTCAGGAACATTATGAGACGATCAATGCCCAGACCGAGCCCGGCCGTCGGCGGCATGCCATACTCCAGCGCCGTGATGTAATCCTGATCGTAAAACATTGCCTCATTATCACCGGCATCCTTTTGCGCCGCCTGGGCGCGGAAACGTTCGGCCTGATCTTCAGGATCATTCAACTCGGAGAATCCGTTGGCCAATTCACGCCCGGCAACGAACAATTCGAAGCGATCCGTCAACCAGGCATCACTATCTGTGCGGCGGGCCAGGGGAGATACCTCTGCCGGATAACCGGTTATAAAGGTCGGCTCGAGCAACCGGTCTTCGACCGTTTTCTCAAAGATCTCAATCAACAGTTTACCCGAGCCATGGCTGTCTTCGGTTTCAATACCGAGGTTCTTGCAAGCTTCACGCAGGTATTCAACATCACGCAAGCGGTTCTTGTCGAGGCTCGGATTAAACTCGGCAACCGCATCGATAACACTGAGACGCCGGAAAGCATTTGACAAATCATAGCGCCGCTCCTGACAGGTAACGATACTGTCTTCGAACAGCAATGCAGCGAGACTACGCAGCAGATTCTCGGTCAGATCAATCAACATCTCATAATCGGCATAGGCCATATACAGTTCGAGCATCGTAAACTCGGGATTGTGACGCGTTGATATGCCTTCATTACGGAAACTCCGATTGATTTCATAGACACGTTCAAAGCCGCCCACAACGAGACGTTTCAGGTATAGCTCGGGCGCGATGCGCAGATACAAATCACGATCGAGCGTGTTGTGATGGGTGATAAAGGGCCTGGCGACAGCGCCGCCTGGAATCGGCTGCATCATCGGCGTCTCGACTTCAAGAAAGTCCATCGTATCGAGGTAAGAACGAATGTATTGCACAACCCTGGCCCGCACCCGAAATACCTGTCGCGACTCTTCATTCATGATCAGGTCGACGTAGCGTTGCCGGTAGCGCATTTCCTGATCAGTCAGGCCATGAAATTTTTCCGGCAGCGGACGCAACGATTTCGTCAGCAGATCGATCTCCTCGGCCCTGACGGACAATTCACCGGTTTTGGTCCGGAACACTTTGCCGCGCACCCAGATAATATCCCCCAGGTCCCAGCGCTTGAAAGCCTGGTAGGCATCAGCGGATACCGTATCGCGTTGCACGAAGATCTGGATCTGTCCGGAAAGATCCTGCAGCTTGGCAAAACTGGCCTTTCCCATAACGCGCTTGGCCATAAGCCGACCGCCCATGCTCACCTCGACCTCATTTTCCGCCAGCTTGTCGGCCGCATGATCCCCATAAGTTGCAAGCAGCTGACCCGCCATGGCTGTCCGTCGACGCCCGTTGGGAAATGCAAAACCGAGTTCGCGCAGTTCATTCAGCTTGTTACGCCGCTCGGCAATCAACCGATGCTCGGAAATACTGTCATTCATTTACAAACCCTGCTTTAAACTCTCTTCAATAAAGCGATTCAACCCGCCATTCAACACCGCTTCCGTATTGCCCGTTTCGACACCAGTACGCAAGTCCTTGATCCGCGACTGATCGAGCACATAGGAACGAATTTGACTGCCCCAGCCAATATCTGATTTCGTTTCCTCAACCTGCTGCGCCTCTGTTCTGCGCTTCTGCTCTTCGAGTTCGTAGAGCTTGGCGCGCAGCTGTTTCATCGCGGTAGCCTTGTTCTTGTGCTGCGAACGATCATTCTGGCATTGCACGACTGTATTGGTAGGCAAGTGAGTAATGCGCACCGCAGACTCGGTTCGATTGACATGCTGACCACCGGCACCACTGGCGCGATATACATCGATACGCAGATCCGCCGGGTTGATTTCAATTTCAAAGTTATCATCGATCTCAGGCGACACAAAAATTGCCGCAAACGAGGTATGCCGTCGATTCCCGGAATCAAATGGTGACTTGCGAACCAGACGATGTACACCAAGCTCTGTCCGCAACCAGCCAAAAGCATACTCTCCAACAACATGTATTGTCGCGCTCTTGATACCGGCAACTTCACCCGGTGACATCTCGATCAGTTCAGTCGAAAATTCGTTGGCCTCCGCCCATTTAAGATACATGCGCAACAACATCTCGGCCCAGTCCTGAGCCTCGGTACCGCCGGATCCGGCCTGCACATCGACAAAAGCATTCGAAGCATCTGCCTTGCCACTGAACATGCGCTGAAATTCAAGCTTTTCAATGTCAGCTTCGATGCCACTGACATCAGCCTGTACCACCGCCAGGGTCGATTCATCTTCCTCGGCCTCGGCCAACTCAAGTAATTCAGCCGATTCGGCCAGTACATTGGTAACTCGCTCGATATTTTCAGTTACCGCTTCGAGCCCGGAGCGTTCCTTGCCGAGCGCCTCTGCGAGCGCCGGATTATTCCAGACATCCGGGTTTTCAAGTTCCTTACCCACCTCAGCCAGGCGGTTTAGCTTTTCATCGAAGTCAAAGATACCCCCGTAAGGCAGTACTTCGCTGTTGCAGATCTGCGATTTTGGCTTTTATCTGGTTGGTTTCCATTTCATGTCCGAATTAATTAACGGGTAAGCGCGGCTATCCTATGCGGATTGCATGTGTTCCACAACCAGTTGCGCAGTCCGCCGATTGCGATATTCGTTGACATCAAGCCGATAAACAAGTTTTACTAACGAGCCGTCATAACCGTCCGGAAATTGCGTCCGGTTGAATGCAATTGCCTCGGTCAAACCCTGACCATCCGGATGACTGACGCTGAGCTTCAAGTGCGCATTCTTGAGCACCCGGTGATCCGCCACTTGCAGCACGTTTTCAAACATCGGCTCCGGGAAACCCTGACCCCAGGGCCCGCCGTTTCGTAATTCTTCAGCAAGATCGAGACTCAGCTCAGCCGAGGACAGTTCGCCATCGGTCCAGATCGGATCCGGGCCGGATAGCACATCAGTATGCTGCCCGACTGCAGACACGAAGGCCTGACGAAAGGCATCAAGTCGTTCAGCATTGATGGTCAGACCGGCCGCCATCGCATGCCCGCCAAATCCGCCGACCAGATCCGGATGCCTGGCCGCAATTGCATCGATGAGATCACGAATGTGGATACCTTCAATTGAACGAGCCGAGCCCTTGAGCAACCCGTCCCGGTCTGCTGGCGCGAAAGCAACCACCGGACGACGGACCTGCTCCTTGATACGTGAGGCGACGAGCCCAACAATACCTTCATGCCAGTTGCTATCGAACAGGCAGTAAGCATCCTGCCGGTCACCCCCACCAGAGTCCGCCAGACTGCGCGTTGCCGAAGCAACAAAATCACGCGCTTTGGTTTCCATCTGTGCCTGCAACTGTCGGCGTTCGACATTCAAAGCATCCAGGCGTTTTGCCAGCCGCAAAGCTTCTGCATCCGATTCTGCCAGCAGACAGTCAACTCCCAGAGACATATCCGTCAACCGCCCCGCAGCATTCAGTCGCGGGGCAATTGCATAACCAAGATCACTGGCCCGGGCAGTGCAGATATTGCGCCCGGCTACGGTAAATAACGCGCGAATACCGGGCCGTGTGTGGCCACTGCGCATTCTCGCCAAACCCTCGCTAACGTATATCCGGTTGTTGTAATCCAGCCTGACCAGATCAGCGACCGTACCAAGTGCGACAAGATCCAGGCTGTCGGCCACAATTGATTTTGACTGACCAGGGGTAATCAACCCCCGCTCGGCGAGCAACCGTCCGACCGCGGCCAGAACGTAGAAAGCTACACCCACACCAGGCAGGCATTTACTCGGAAACGGTTCATCGACAAGATTAGGGTTCACGATCGCAACTGCATCGGGCAACTTCAGGCCCGGCAGATGATGATCGGTTACGATGACGTCAATACCCAGCTCCTTGGCACGCGCGACCCCGGCAATACTTGATATGCCGTTGTCGACCGTCACAATCAGATCCGGTCGCAGTTTTGCCGCCTCATCAGCAATTGCCGGCGACAATCCATAGCCGAATTTAATCCGGTTCGGCACCAGGTAAACGACATCAGCAAACCCCATGGCACGCAAACAGCTGATGCACAGAGCCGTCGCCGTTGCGCCATCGGTATCGAAATCGCCCAGGATCAGAACCCGCTGCTGGCCGACCCGCGCATCGGCCAGACGCACAGCTGCGGCTGCCGCACTCGCTAAGGTCCGAACCGGGAACATCTGCGACAAGGAGTAGGTCAACTGGTCTGCAGCCGTGTTGCGCGCAGCATAAACCCGCCGCAAAACCGGGTGCATATCGGTCGGCAGGCTCTGCATTAGCTCATCCGAAGCCACCCGCCTGCGAATTTGCCGCAATGCTGACAGTTTAACGCTCACGACCAGGTCCGCCGACCAAGAACCAGCAACCATGCTGGCGTCAACCTGCAACGGCCGTTAGTATCCGTGACCATGCAGTTGGATCGTGAACAGAGTGGCGGCAATATCATCAGGTCTTTCTCGGCCGGTGAATTACATATTAACGATGCAGTCTTCACTAATCATGTAATCGTATCAACTGACACGATTATCGAAAACTGGTCACCACAGGGAATAATGAACTTAAGCTTAGCGGACTTCAGCGAAGTCCTAAGTGGCGCACCTGAAGTCATCGTATTTGGCACCGGAATCACCCAGACCTTCCCCCCCGGCGCCCTGGTCACCGACATCCTGCGCCAGGGGATCGGCTTTGAAATCATGGACACCGCTGCTGCATGCCGGACTTTTAATGTACTAACGACTGAACGGCGCAACGTTATTGCTGCGCTGCTGGTGCGCTGAGGCGGACTCAACGTTTTGGCAAATATTGCAGCGGGTTGACCGGCTTGCCCGAGCGGCGAATCTCGAAATGCAGTAACGGGCGCTGATTCAACCCCTCACCCATCTTCGCAATCAATTGCCCGCCTGTAACCCGATCCCCCTCGCCAACCACCAGCTTTTGATTATGCCCATAGGCACTCAGGTAGTTTGAAGTGTGCTTGATAATCAGCAGTTGGCCATAGCCGGGCAGACCGTTACCGGCATAAACAACCTCGCCACTTGCCGCGGCATGGACCGATTGACCACGCTTGCCAGTGATGTGTACGCCCGACTGGGTTCTGGCCGTCGTAGCAAATCCGGCAATCACCGGGCCGTTAACCGGCCACGTCCAGGTCACGGGTACAGCGGGAGACTGACCCGGCAGCGGCGCACGTCGGGTTGCCGGGGTAGATTTGCCGGATCCGGTTGTCTGCGCAGGAGATTGCACCGGGATATAGCGATCCGGTGCAGTTAGCCGCAGGTGCTGCCCCTCAAAAATTAACCCGCTGGCACTGAGTTTATTCCAACCGATCAGATCACGCTGATCGATGCCGTAGCGGAATGCAATCGAATAAACCGTTTCACCCGACACAACAACGTGCGCTTCAGGCGTCCAGCGCAAGACGCTACTGCACGCACCGATTAGTAAACAAGCAACCACCGGCAACAGGTATCGAATCAGTACCATCGGATTACGGCATTCAGATACGCAACACGAGAATTAAAAAGATGATGATCCCGACGACAATCCAGCCAAGCACATCAACATAGCGCCTGAGATTACGTTCAAACGGTTCACCGCCCCAATAGATTAATGCGGCGACGAGAAAGAACCGTGCGCCGCGACCGGCCACCGACGCAAGCATGAATGGAACCAGCAGCATCGACATTGCACCGGCTGCAATGGTGAAAATCTTGTACGGAATCGGCGAAAATCCTGCTGCCAGGATAGCCCAGAAACCCCAGGCAATAAACCAGCCCTGCGCACGTTCGAATGTCGCTGCATAACCGAATTTGCCAAGCCATGGCATGATCCAGTCGATTGCCAGCGCGCCAATCAGAAACCCCGCCAAGCCACCGATGACGGACATCACGGTGGTCAGCAAAGCATAATGCCAGGCCCTGTCCCGCCTGGCGAGCACCATCGGCGCCAACATGACATCGGGCGGAATTGGAAAAAATGATGATTCAGCAAAACTCAAACCACCGAGGTACCACGGCGCATGAGGATGTCTTGACCAACCGAGAACCAGTTCGAGTAGCCGGGAAAATGGTCGCCTCACCCGGTACCCTCCAGCAACGGCACGAACGAGACGCAGCACAGGTTCTCTTGTTCAAGACCCTGCTCGGTACGGGTCACGCGCATCAGTTCCTGACTCCCAACCGGACCAACCGGGATGATCAGACAACCGCCAACAGCTAACTGATCGATTAAAGGTTGGGGAATGCCCGCCGGGGCCGCCGCCACCAGGATACCATCAAACGGTGCCTGGCCGGGCCAGCCCTGCATACCATCACCGTGGCGAAAGCGAATATTCTGATAACCCAGCTGAGCCAGGCGGGTACGGGTATCCCCCATCAGGTGACGGATGCGTTCAATTGAAAAAATCTGTCGCACCAGCGGTGACAGAATGGCCGTCTGATAGCCGCACCCGGTACCGACCTCCAGAACCTTCAACAGGGGCTGTGACGGGTCAACACCATCCAGTAACGCCTGGGACATCAGGGCAACAATATACGGCTGTGAAATCGTCTGACCATGGCCGATCGGCAACGCGCTGTCTTCATAGGCACGACTCTGCAAAGCTTCATCGACAAATAAATGACGCGGCACGCTACGCACCCGATCAAGTACCTGCAGATTGCTGATGCCATGACCGGCCAGCCGCTGCACGAGACGTTCGCGGGTGCGGGCCGATGTCATGCCAATACCCTGAATATTCTGCTTATCGTTCACTCTTGTAACCAACTCTTGAGATGTTCGAGTGCCGTGCGCCGGGTCAGATCAAAATGCATCGGTGTCACCGAAACATAACCGTTCTCTACCGCGTGAAAATCTGTCCCCGGGCCGGCATCCTGACCGGCCCCGGGCGGCCCGACCCAGTATAACAACCGGCCTTTGGGATCACGCGACTCTACCACCCGCTCGGCACGATGACGATAACCCAGGCGCGTCGCCTTGAAGCCGCACAAATCACCATAAGGAACATCAGGAACATTGACGTTCAGCGTCGTATCCGGTGGCAACGGGTTTTCTTCCAGTCGGCTCACTATTTCCCGAATGGCCTGCCCGGCAGTATCGAAATGACGTGGATCTTCTCCCACCAGGGACACGGCAATAGCCGGCAGACCCAGAAAGCGCCCCTCTGCAGCCGCTGCAACGGTACCCGAATACAAGGTATCATCACCCAGGTTGGCGCCATGGTTGATCCCGGCCACCACCATATCCGGGTCATCGTCAAACAATCCGGTCAAAGCCAGGTGAACGCAATCTGTAGGCGTCCCGTTGACAAAATAAATACCATCACGGGTCTGACCCACGCGCAATGGCTTATCGAGCGTCAATGAATGGCTTGCACCGCTCTGATTGCGATCCGGTGCCACAATAACCAGCTCGGCAAGATCCCGCAACGACAGTGCCAGTGTCGCGAGTCCGTCAGACTGGTAGCCATCGTCGTTACTTAGCAGTATTCTCAAGATAAACCCATGTATGAGTAAAAAGGATAAACATAGCAAGACCGAGGATGCAGCGCTATTCCGTAGCGCCGTTGGTCCAGTCAAACCAGTAACAGGCCGGCGGGATGCGCGTCATCCACCGCAACCTGAACCGGATGCCCGCTTTAGTCGCGCTGATGAACGGGCTGTTCTCGAAGAGTCGCTGACCGGTGAGCCGGATCTGGCCGAACTGGAAATCGGCGATCAACTGCTGTTCGCCCGCGCCAATATCAGCCGCAAGGTCATGCGGCAATTACGGCGTGGTCAATATACAATCCAGGACGAGATTGACCTGCACGGCATGACTCTCGAAGAGGCCCGCAAGGCCTTGCAGGAGTTTATCGGCAACGCCCTGGCCCATCGTTCGCACTGCGTACGCATTGTCCACGGCAAGGGTCTTGGATCCGGCTCACGTGGTCCCGTGCTAAAAAATGGCATTAATCGATGGTTGCGGCACTGGGACTCAGTGGCCGCCTTTTGTTCCGCACAACCGCACGACGGCGGCACCGGTGCCGCCTATG
>PBZD01000039.1 GCA_002729875.1 Chromatiales bacterium
GTACTAACGCCGTTGGATGAGGATGCCGTCTCGACCGTTGCCCGCCAGATCGCGGCATCGGATGTCACGGCGGTCGCAGTTTCTCTGTTGCACGGTTTTCGCAACCCTGTTCACGAACGCCGCGTGCGAGAAATCCTGGCACGGGAGGCACCGGATCTGGTGGTCTGCATCTCCAGCGATGTCATGCCAGAGATCGGCGAATACGAGCGCGCCTCAACAACCATATGCAACGCCTATGTACTGCCTGTTTTTGGCCGCTATCTGCAACGCCTGACCAGCGGCCTGCGGCACATGGGCATCGAGAAAGACCTCTATCTGATGCTGTCGGACGGTGGCACTGTCCATGAAACAACGGCTGCGGCTCATCCCATCCGCCTGGTGCAATCAGGGCCCGCGGGCGGAGTGCAAACGACTTCGGTCATCGGCGAACTGGCCGGTGAACGGGACGTGTTGTGTTTCGATATGGGAGGGACAACTGCCAAGGCATGCCTGATCGATGACGGTGAACCGCTGCGGACTACCGAATTTGAAGTGGCGCGTGTGTATCGGTTCAAGAAAGGTAGTGGTCTGCCGCTACGCATCCCGGTTATCGAGATGATCGAGATCGGCGCCGGCGGTGGTTCGATATCTCAAGTAGACCATCTCGGCCTGGTACAAGTGGGACCGGAGAGTTCGAGCGCTGACCCAGGCCCGGCCTGTTATGGACTGGGCGGCACCGACGCAACAGTGACTGATGCTGATCTGGTACTCGGCTACCTGGCAGCTGAAAATTTTCTTGGCGGCGACATGCAACTGAACATGGCAGCAGCCGAAGCGGCGCTCAAACTGAACATTGCCGAACCGTTGGGGCTCTCCATTGTTGAAGCAGCATGGGCGATTCATGAGACAGTCAACGAAAACATGGCCCAGGCTGCTACGATTCATGCGTTGGAGAAAGCCAAGAACATCACCGACTATGCAATGGTTGCCATCGGTGGCGCCGGACCGGTCCACGCTTGCAACATCGGCTTGAAGCTCTCGTTACCCCGCGTTATCAGCCCACCGGGTGCTGGTGTGGCCTCGGCTTTCGGATTTCTGGTGTCACCGACCGCATTTACATTCGTTCAGGGTGGCGTCGTGATACTCGACGAGCTTGCGTTCGGCCACGCACGAGAAACGCTGGCCGCCATGGAATCAGAGGGCCGCGAGTTGCTCACCGCAGCCGGCACCTCGGCCGAGACAGTCCATGTAGAGTACCTGATGGCCATGCGCTATGTCGGTCAGGGCTATGACGTGGAAGCACACATCAATACAACAATGCTGAAAAACGAGGACCGGACTGCGATGCGCGTGGCTTTCGAGCATGCCTATCAGACCCAGTATGGCCGCATCGAGCCCGAAATGGCCGTCGAAATTGTCTCCTGGCGGGTGATCGTCTCGGGTCCCCGGCCTGAAATCAACCTGGTGGCGACACCTCCGGGATCTGCGACCGGTGATGCTATGAAGGGCGAACGGCAGGTTTACTTCGGTCCGGAAACCGGATTCGTAACCGCACAAGTCTATGATCGCTACCATCTCGCAACAGGCAGCACCTTCACGGGGCCCGCTATCGTGGAGGAACGGGAGTCGACGACCATTGTTCCACCGAACGCCTGTGCCTGCATTGATGCGGCGCTGAATCTGGTCATCAATCTCCCAACCTGATCCAGTGAGCGCGAAACAGCCAAAATCTCAGGACACGGTAGCCCAAATGCTGGTAGCTGCTTTCGCTGCCAACCAGGTAAAACGAATATTCGGTGTGCCCGGCGGGGGCAGCAGTCTCGACATTATCGATGCCGCCACTACGGCAGGAATTGAGTTTGTCCTGACGCGGACGGAGAGCGCGGCGGTCATGATGGCTGCCGTAACTGCAGAACTGAGTGGTACGCTGGGTGTGGCATTGACTACCAAGGGGCCCGGCACAGCCAGCGCCGCCAACGGCGTTGCCTATGCATCCCTGGATCGTGCGCCGGTCATGCTGCTGAGCGACGGGTTTGACCCGGACGAGCAGGATTACGTGAGCCACCAGGTCTTCGACCAGCAGGACCTGTTGAAGCCGGTGACCAAGGGGTTCAGTCGACTCGACGGCAACGACGCCGATCAGGAGATTAGTGACCTGATCGACCGGGCAATGACGCCACCGCTGGGACCCGTTTACATCGAACTGACCGGAGCGGTAGCTCGGTCGCTATCCACTACAACACGGCAACCGGAACAACGGCAGCCGGAATGTATCGAGGACAAGGCCGCGTTGACCCATGCCGAGGAACTGATGGCTAATGCGCTCCGGCCGGTTATCATCGTCGGACTGGAAGCACGCGATGTAAAGTCAACCGCAGCCATTCGTAGCCTGGTCACCGCGTTGCGATGTCCGGTCCTGGTAACCTACAAGGCAAAGGGTGTCGTCGCGGATCACTCAGAACATTACGCGGGTATCTTCACCGGCGGCGCGGCGGAAGCGGACTGTCTGAACCGTGCCGATCTCATCCTGCTCTGCGGTGTGGATCCGGTCGAGTTCATTCGCAAACCCTGGAGTTATGCAGCACCGGTCATTGATATTGCCCTGGAACGCCATCCGGTCCACTACGTTATACCAGCGGTTGGACTGTACGGATCGCTCGATGAACACACTGCGCGTCTGACCAAGGAGCACACCGAAACCGCTTGGTCGAACACAGAGATAGCGACACTCCGCCAGGGAATGGAACAGCGGCTTCAGTACCCGAGCGTGGCCGGGCTCGGCCCCCAACAAGTGATTGAAATGGCGGTCGAGGCTGCGCAAATTTCCCGAGGCACGCCGCGAATTACGGTAGATGCCGGGGCACACATGTTCTCGGCAATGGCTTTCTGGCCCTGCACGGCACCCTACGATGCGCTAATCTCCAACGGACTTGCAACGATGGCTTTCGCGCTGCCGGCGGCCATCGCCGCAACCATGCATGAACCCGAGCGTCCCGTTATCGCCTTTACCGGCGATGGCGGCCTGTTAATGTGCCTGGGTGAGTTATCCACCGCGGTGGAACAGCGGGCGCACATTGTGGTGATCGTTTTCAATGATCAATCATTGTCCCTGATCGACATCAAACAGCAGCAGAAGGGCTTTGCGCCGCACGGCGTCCGCTGGTCGAGAACCGATTTTGCCCGGGTCATGGAGGGCCTCGGCGGTCGCGGTTATCGTGTTGAGAGTAGCGATGACTACGAGGTCGCATTAAGAAATGCTCTCACGGAAAATGGGCCGGCGCTAATCGATGTGTCGATTGATCCGGGTGGTTACGCAAAGCAGTTACAGGCACTTAGAGGCTGAGAAGATCAATGACAGGAGTAATACGATGAACACCGCATCCGGTTCGGAGGGTTCGTTTCAGTTGCCCGCGGAGATCGTTGAGATCGTCGACCTTGCAAAACGCATCGTCGACAAGGAGTTGATGCCACTCGAACCCGAGTTCCTGCCGCATCCCGGGCATGCCTTTGGTATTAAGGAAACCACCAACCTGAAGAATGTGTTTGGCGCTGATGTTGTCAAACACCTGACCAGCATCTCGCGGGATACCGGCCTCTGGTATCTCATGGTACCGGAAGAACATGGCGGCGCCGGTTTGTCGATGCTAACCCAGGTTGCCATTCTCGAACAGTTCAACTATACGGCCGTGCCCTTCCCCTTCGCCAACGTCGCTAATATTCTCTACCGATGCGAAGGCGACCAGGTCGAACGTTTCCTGAAGCCGGTCATCGAAGGTGAAATGACGACCTGTTTTGCCCAGACCGAACCCAACGCCGGATCGGATCCCGGCGGCATGATGCAGACCAGGGCAGTGAAGGACGGCAACGATTGGGTGCTGAACGGAACCAAGATGTGGATTTCCGGAGCGGCCGAGTCCGACATGATCATGGTGCAGGCCGTGACCGACCCGGATAAACGCCAGCGCGGCGGCATCACTATGTTTATGGTCATGCGCGACAATCCCGGCATGCATATCGAGGAACCGGGCATCAAGACTTGGCTGGGCCCGCACGCCTCACAGTACATCATACATTTCGATAACTGCCGCGTGCCCGAAAAAGACGTGCTGGGTGAGGTGGGCAACGGTTTCAGACTAGGCCAGCGCTGGTTGACGATCCATGATCGGCTGCTGCGCGGCCCGTTCGCGCTGGGCAAGATGCAGCGGGCATTGGACATGTCGGTCGACTGGTCGAAACAGCGCGTCACATTCGGTAAACCGCTGTCCGAACGTCAGGCGATTCAATGGCAGTTGGTTGACATGTATATCGATCTGGAAGCTCTGCGAGCACTGACTTATCAGATGGCGGCACGTGCCGACGCTGGCGAGGACATCCGGGCGGAAGCAGGGATGGTAAAACTGACCTCCATGGTCTGGGGTGCACGCTCACTGGACAAGGCCATTCAGATTCACGGCGCCATGGGCGAATCGCTGGAGCTACCGCTGACGTTGTTCTACCGTTATCTTCGTCACGGCCAGATCGGTGGAGGCGCCAATGAGATTCAACGCATGCAGATTGCACGCAAGTTACTCAGGGACTAGTGGCCTGATGGAACTGCCTGCTGGGAAGACCTGCGCTGTTCCGCCAACAACGGAATGTGTTTGAGATCCAAATGAAGTTCATTCGGACAGTCTTTCATGCGCTGATCATCCTGACAGTCGTTCTTGCTTTGGTCGAGGTCGCAACTGCTGGAAACTATCCATCGAAGCCGATCACAATCGTGGTTCCGTACGCGCCGGGTGGTGGTGGCGATGCCTTCACCAGGGCCATTGCCTTGCAGGCACAAGAAATACTGGGCGCTAAGATTTTCGTCGAAAACCGTATGGGCGGTGGCGCGACTATCGGCGTCGGGACAGTTGCGCGCGCCAGGGCCGATGGATACACACTCGGCTTCGTTTCCAGCAGCCCGGTGGTAGCGGCGCCAAACTTTTTCAATGTGCCTTACGATCCAGCGAAAGACCTGACCTATTTGTCGCGCTTCATCATCAGCGCCGCTCCCGTGCTGGTCAGAGGTGACTCGAAATTCCAATCGTTCCGGGATTTGATCGTCTATGCCAAGGCAAATCCCGGCAAGCTCCTGTGGTCCACAGCCGGAATTAACGGAGCGCCGCATATTGCCACCGAGGCCGCATTCACGCAGGAAGGCATCAAGTCGGCATTCCTGCCGATGCAGGGCTCAACCGAAGTACTGGCGGCGCTACTCGGCGGCACAATTGCCATGGGCGTCATGTCCGACTACGCGGGTCCGCTCGCCGCCGGCGATGTGCGCGCACTCGCCGATATCGGTTCCGAACGGGTCCCGGATCTCGCCGAGATTCCGACTTACAGGGAAATGGGCTACGCATTGACGCCCACGATCTTCTTCGGCCTGGCCGGACCGGCCGGTTTACCCGCCGAAGTAATCTCAACATGGGACCATACGATGCGAACGATCACCGCTTCTGCTGCCTTCATCGAAGTGGCAAAGCGATTGAACGGTAACGTCGCCTACCTCGATCACAAGGCGTTCCAGGCAATGGTTCTTGACGAAATTGGAACCATGCGCGAAACACTGCAATCACTCGAAGTGCCGAAATGATTTATGCTAAATAAAACGAAAACAGGACACGACATTGAGTGAGAGAACTCGGGAACTGCTCCTGATCGGAGGACTGATTGCCGGAACCCTGGGACTCGGCTTTGGCCTCATTCCTGCAGGCATCGAGGAAGGATTTGGTAGCCGGGGGGCCGGTCTGTCACCGCGCGCCATGCCCCAGGTTGCGGTCGCCGGCATCCTGCTGGCGCTGACTTTCGGACTGTTGCAAATGATTCTCGCCAAGAGCCCGAATGACGCGACACCCGCCACCGGGGACAAAAGCGGTGACCACCTGCTCCGGGCAGCCGGTGCAGTGCTCATCTGCCTGCTATTCGCATACATTGGATTTAATGCATTCGGGTTTTATCTTGGCGGTGTGGCCATGGCCGCAGCACTTACTCTGCTACTGGGAGAGCGAAAAGTACTTTACGTACTGCTCCTGCCAATCCTGATCCTCGCAGTGATCTACGGACTTTTCGAGCTCGGGTTCCAGATCAAGCTACCGAAGTCAGATTTTATTCCGGGCCTGCCGATCTGATCCCATGGAAGCTATCCTGGAAGGTATCTCCCTGTCACTCAGTGCGAGCGCACTGACCGGGATCATGGTTGGTATCATCCTCGGCCAGTTGCTCGGCTCAATCCCCGGCCTGACCGCCGCAATGGCGGTTGCGTTGCTGGTTCCGTTCAGCTTCTACTTCGATCCCTGGGTCGGCATTCCAATGATGCTGGCCATGTTCAAAGGATCACTGTTCGGCAGCAGCATGCCCGCGATCCTGTTGCGTACACCCGGCACACCCGCCGCTGCCGCAACCGTTATCGACGGCAACCCCCTGGCAAAAAGCGGCAAAGGGGGCAAGGCCATGCATACGGTCCTCTATGCATCAGTATTCGGCGATGCCTTCTCGGACATCTGCCTGATTCTCGGCGCCGGCATGCTGGCATCTATCGCCATTCGCTTCGGACCGTCTGAATATGTTGTCCTCATCCTGTTTGCCCTGATGAGCCTCGTGTCGTTGAATCACGGCAGTTCCTGGAAGGGCATCATCTCAATCCTACTCGGCATGCTGATCAGTTGCATAGGCCTCGATCCGATCACCGGAACCGAGCGGCTGACTTTCGGCAACCTCGAGTTGTTCGAAGGCATCGGCCTCATCCCGATGCTAATCGGTTTCCTCGCAATCTCTGAGGTTTTCAGCCAGCTTGAACAACCGATCAGAAACCTCGGCGAAAAGGCTATTACTTTTTCCAAGCGCCGCGAAGACAACCGTCTGTCCGGTACAGAGAGGCGGGCACTGTTGCCAACATTGTTGCGATCTTCAGCGATCGGCACGGTGACGGGCGCCCTCCCTGGCCTCGGCTCAACGGTGGCCGCTTTTATTGCCTATAACGAAGCGCGGCGAACCGCAAAGAATCCGAAGGAATTCGGTCATGGCTCTTTGCATGGCATCGCCGCACCGGAGGCAGCCAATAATGCTGTCAGCGGCGCCAACCTGATCCCGCTGCTCGCCTTCGGCATTCCGGGGGATGTAGCTGCGGCATTGATCCTGGGCGCACTGCTCATACAGGGCATCGTTCCCGGACCCCTCGCATTTCGCGACAACCCGGTACCCATCTATGCCATCTTCTCCGCAATGTTGCTGGCAAACATTGTGAACTACGTGATCGGCCTCGGTTTCATCCCGCTGGCGAAAAAGATGGTGTCAGTGCCGAAACGACTGTTGTTTCCTGCCGTGCTGGTGTTCGCTTCAGCCGGAGCCTATGCGATGCGCGGCTCACTGTTTGATGTGCAGTTGATGTTCGGATTCGGCGTGATGGGCTGGCTGATGTCGAAATTTCAATTCCCAACTGTCCTGCTGGTGATCGGCTTTATCCTCGCTCCCATCCTTGAACGATCCGCACGTCAGACACTCATTATTGTTAGCGCCTCAGACGGCTGGTTCGCGTTCGTTACCAGCAGACCGGTATTGATGATACTGCTCGCAATCCTCGCCATTTTAACGGTTATCATCATCCGCCAGCGGATGGTAATGAGCCGCTACGTCTCAGCACAGTAACGAATCGTCACGGTAGTGACGATAACCTAAGCACTTAACTGGGCGAGATGAAATTAAAGCTACCGCCGGCACCGTTATATCCGTTCACCAAGGTAAGATCTTGCCCTTGTAATCTAAGAACGCTCCACTTTGGGCAGGCGTAAGTTCCGCAATAACGCGCATCATGCCGCTAATACTTTCCTCGGGTTCAATAAAATCGGGCAAATCAAATTCTTTCAGCTTTTCAACCTTGACCCCGCCCGGGTGCAGGACCACAACAATGATCCCATCATCTTTGGTCGCCGTAGCAATGGTTGTTGTCGCCATGTTCAAGGCGGCCTTGCTGGTTTTGTAGTAGATACGTCCCGGGCGTTTTCCCGGGCCCGAGCTGATGGACCCAGCGAGAGAAGACACCATGACGATACGTTTTAATGTGCTCGATTTGACGTTCTTTAAAAAGGCTTCGGAAATCTTCAATGGGCCTCGTACATTAGTGTGCATGAAAGGGTCAAATAAATCATGATCGAGCTGACCAAAGATTTGTTGTTGCATGTATGAAAGAGCGCCAACAATGGCGGCATTGTTAATCAGTATGTCAATGGGTTGACCGCGGTGTTTTTGTGCGACGGCATCAATCATCGCAAGATCTGCGACATCCATGCGTTCGATGATGACAGTGTCCGGATAGGTAGTTAGCAATTCATTCAAGCTATCCGGTGTTTCTGTCCGGCGGTGTGTGGCAATAACGGTCCAGCCCTTAGCTGCATATTGCTTGGAAAACTCAAGACCAATACCTCTATTGGCCCCGGTAATGAGGACGGTTTCCGCTTGCGCAAGCTGTATGCCCGACAACAACACAATGGTTAAAGAGACTATGCGGTTAAAATTTTTCATACCGGTTTCAGTAAACTTCATTTGCTAAAGTGAAAAAGCACGGATGATAATAATTACAAATCGGCGAGTTGGCATGCAGACAAAGCAGCAGAACCCCCCGGCTGGCGAACCTATGGAGGGGTTACTCAACAGAGTCCCACTGACCGCTAGTCACAATCGATGCAATCTTCTTCATATTGGTCAGGCTACGTTGCTGATCTTCAACATTGGCAGCGATACAGCAATCGGCAATGACGCGGACCGCGAAGTCGCGATCATGGGCTTCGCGAGCAGTTGATTCCACGACCATATCAGTAGCAACACCAGCCAGGAAGACCTCGTCAACACCCATGGTTTTCAGGGTAAGGTCCAGCGCAGTGCCGTAAAACGAACCAACCCGATGTTTCGTGATCACCAGTTCCTCACCCTGCGGGGCAACTTCATCAATAAATGCCCCTCCCCAGTTGCTCAAATCGAAGGCACCGAATTTATGGGCCTGGCCCATGAGTGGCGAGCCTTTGGGTTGTTGGGCGTACCCCGGTGAAAAACCGACGCGTACATGGATGACCGGCAACCCGGCTGCACGAAACTGATCCTGCACCTTGCGTACAATGGCGAGCGTTCCGTGCTCTGCCTGATACGCCGCATACCCTTTACCGGAGACTTTGCCATCCGGATGAACAATATCGTTTTCGAAATCAAGGCACAGTAATGCTTTCATTGACAGGCTTTCCTTATTGAGTGGACGGATTATCATAGTGGGGATTGCAAACGTTTACAACATACGGCGGGCGTGGCAAGATGCGCCTCAACACCAAAGCAGTTTTCCGCTGGCCATGTTCCCGGAGGGACATTAAATGACTTTAATCGATAATGAGAATGCCGCCAAGAACTGGAACCACAGGAAGGCTGGCCGCTTTACGAGAGTAAAATTGTCATCCTCGGTCAGCGTTTTATTAGTGAGCCTGTTAAGCATTGCCGGCAGCGGCGGAAAAATAACCTCGGCCAGCGCCGCTGAGGCCATTGCCGGTACGGCAAGCCTGTCAGGCTCGATAACGGCCGAAAACCCCTTCACAGCCGCTCAGGTCTATGCCAGGAATATGGACAAGAACATGCTGTACATGGTGTACACAAACCGCGGTCGATACTCGGCAATCAACCTGATGCCCGGCGGTTATGAGGTCTGGGCGGAGAAAGGTGAACTGAAGTCGGAACATCGGATGCTGCGCATTCAGGCCGGAGATAAACTGACAGTGGACCTGCTTATGCAACCCGGTCCGGATTTTGCGCTGACATCAAAAGACCGGGCGATGGGTGGACCCCAATTTGGCCTGGGTGCCAGAGACGGTGTAGTACTGCTGAGCTACGAAGAGTTGTACCCGCCAGGCCCGGGTCTTGATATTGCGACGATCACTTGCATTAGTTGCCACGGAGGATCATTCCTGCCTACACAACACAGGTCGAAAGCCGAGTGGATCGCGATGATCGGCATTATGCTCAATCCGGCCGGAGCATTTGCACAGGGTTCGACTTTAACGGTCACCGCAGAACAAACGGAGATCCTGGCAAACTACCTGGCCAGCAATTTCGGCCCGGACAGCCCGGCACGCGGACTGAAGATTGATGTTGAATTACCACTGGACGAGGAAACGCTGTCCAAGGCGATGTTCATCGAGTATTTGTTGCCTCTCCTCCCGGAGGCGGATCTATACCGTCGCTCCGCAGCTCAACCCGGCAAGCATCGGACGCTGGAACCAAAGCTGGACAACTTCGGCAATATCTTTGCCACCAACGGCATTATCGGCATCGCCAGGCTCGACCCCAGGACGGCTCAATTCAGCCACTTCCCCTTCGGTACCGATACACAAAACCATGCAGTCGACATGTACGGAAAACCAAAATCGGACCCAGCTTCGATCTGGTCGAACATCTACGCTCATGGTCTGACAATCGATTCGAACAACCATGTTTTCTGGCTGGAATACCAGGGCCGGCATGTGGGCCGGCTGGATCCGGAAACCGGCAAGATGGATCGGTTTCCGATTGACCCGAAGGGTGTTGTCGTGGACGAGAAGGGGATCGCCGGCAACGTCCGCGGGCATACGCCGCACCTGGACTCTGAAGAAAATGTCTGGTTCACCGTTATCCGCGGCAACAAGATCGGTGTCTGGAACCGCACTACGGAGGAGATCACCCTCTGGGAAGTCCCGACCGTAAACTCCTTTCCCTACGGCATCGATATGGATAAGAACGATGAGGTATGGTTTGCCGAACTACTCGGCTGCAAGGTCGGCAGATTCAATACCAAGACGGAGCGCTTCACCGAGTATCCCAGCCTGGCAACGCCGTGTGCCCTTAATCGCCTCACGGTCGATGCCAAGGGCATCGTCTGGTACTCCGTATTTAATAAAGGGATCCTGGGCCGGCTAGACCCGAAAACGGGTGAGCAGGTTGAGTACGATGTACTGCCCTTTACGGATGAAAATATCTCCATGCCCTACGGCATCATCGCGGATCAGAACAATCAGATCTGGTTTGGCGATGGCGGCATGGGTGGAACACTGATCAGGTTTAACCCGGAGACAGAAAAGTTTACCTACTACCCGGAACCCAGGCAGGGTGACAACCCCAATATTGATATCACGCGCGAGGGAGCGATTATCTTCACGTCCCGCTCGAGCGAACAGTCTGCAATTGGTATTTTTTATCCTGACGTCAGCAAAATGACAGGTTACGGGACCTACCGTAAATAGAGACAGGAACCGGGTTTAGTACGACGGCGCCGCGGGCATTTCCCGTATGAAAATATGCACGAATGTCTGATTCAAAAAAAGCGGTCGAAGTTCCGACCGCCTCTTCTGCAGATTTAATTTGCAAAACCTTAGCCGTTATTGGCTTTTAGTTGTTCAGTTGCATCAATCAACGGAATAGGATCAAGCACCCAATTGCCTTTGCTTCGTCGTGCCGGGCTAGGAATGGCAAACGCCGTATCTGTATCTATGTCTGTACCACCACTGCGACGCTTGAATTCCTTCCAGTCGATCCGCCAGCCCATCTCGTCAAACTTTCTCAGCCATTTGCGATAGGCTGCGATGGCCTGATCTGCCGGCACCAGCGCTTCCTTGGTATTGCTCAGCGGCGTTCGCGTCGGATGGACTTCCTGCAGGATCGCGACATCCTGTCCGGCAATGATTTTATTACGGGCGAGGATGGATTCATCGTGTTCCGGCCCCAGCAGGAAATTGCGCATGTTCAGCGAAAAGATGATGGTCTTGTTCGATTCCACCGGTTGCTCGAAAAAGTACTGGCGCATGCCTTTGTCCGGCGTGAAGTTGATATAGGTGGGCATGCAGTTCGGGCCATAGGTGCCGCCGCCGACTTTGACAAAGCTGCGTTCGGTTTTCATTTGACCCCAGGGCGTACTACCCCCCTTGGCAGTGGGATGGTTGCTCTGTGGCAGGGCAGGCCCATCGAAGTTGTGCCAGAACCAGAGACCCCAACCCTGGCGATGATCATCGAGTTCAATATCGTTAACCCGGTAGGTGTCTCGATTACTCCCCGAGAAGCCATGGGTTGGATGCACGAATTCATTATGCGCAGGGTCCAGGCCATTCTCTATCGACCGTTCATAGTAAAAGTCCACGTCGTAAAGCAACCATGGGCTGGCGTGCCAGCCGGGCTGATCATACTCCTCGATGGTGAGCAGTGGAGGCCGTTCCGTTTCGGACAGGTCGCCCAGGAAGGCGAAGACGACGCCGTATTTCTCCTCTACCGGATAGCTATCAACTTTGGCACGGGGTGGCGTCTTAGTGCCGTAGCCGTTGGACGGGATATTCACGCAGTTGCCAGCACCGTCGAACTCCCAGCCGTGGTAGGGGCAGACGATGCACCCGTCGATAATCCGCGGCGCACTCTCCAGTGAGGACCACGCGCCGCCCAGCGAACCGCCACGGTGGCAACAGGTGTCGCTCAGCACGTGAGCGTTGTTTTCACCATCGCGAAATGCCACGAAGTTCAAGCCGAGTACCTTTACCTTTTTTGGCGTACCCGTGACGAGTTCTTCACTTAGAACGATTGGGTACCAGAAATTGATATACATGACCGACTCCTTAAATACACTTTTCAGTTCTCTGAATTATTATCATTATATTAGTCGGCATTGGTCAGGAATGCGCAGTGACACTAGCTCGCCGGGAACGACGGACTCTTTGGATAGCGGGCAGAAATTATTGCTATTCAGGCACAGTACCAGGTCTATCTGGATTCAAAGAACTCATTAAGGTCCGCTAGCTCGTTTGCCTTGAGGCGCTGCGGTATCTGGCCGGATACGGGATGATTAATGATCCTGTTACGGCGTTCGGCATTTGACAAGGACTTGACCTCCGACAGCGTCGGACCGCGACCGTCGGCGCCATGACAATAGCCACAATTGTAGTCAAACACCTCCGCGCCACGCGCAACTGCCTGCGGACCCGTGAGCGGCTTGTCACTGACAGGGTCACAGGCAGCTACTAACACTGCACAAAACAAAATCCCGACTGTGCCGACCCACCCCACCGAAAATTGATTCATAAAATTTGTCTCTACCACCAACTGATTTGTTTGCTTTTCTCATTGTAAACTCATAAATAATTCACAACCCACCCAGGAATGCATGCAGCAACGTCATACTAATGCTCTGAACACGCAGATATTCTGGACAATTTGCCAGATCCTCAGACAACCTGCACTTATCAAGCACTACCATCTAAAACGTGACCATTTTATCTGCCCACTCAACTAACTCCACACAATCATTCATAGTTGAAATTGGACAAACTTCCGTTTCACTTTGATTGCGTGACTTTATACAAGTACCGCAAGCAAATAGAACACCGCCCAGTTTTATAAACTCATGTAGTTGTAATGGTATATCATATTTATCGTGTTTGACCGCTTCAATCTCAACGCCAGCACTCATGAGAAATATTTTTGATTGATGGCCTTTGTTAATCGACGCATTGGCAAAACGCACGGCATTCCATGCTTGCTCCGGATCGTTTGTTCCTATGATGATTCCAATTTTCATATTTCACTCTAAAACTTCCTGTTTCAGCTGTGCCTTACACCGCTGAGATCTCTGACAATGCGACTTTGCACTCTACATCGATTAGCGGTACCGCTTCGAGAACCCATCCTTTTGACTGCCACTCAGCCACCCGGGACATGACACGGCGGCAGAAGAAGCGCAGACAGGCTTCGTTGTCATCTGGCTGCGGGTCGAAAAACCAGCGCTTCTCGCCTGTCGCCGGAGCCAAAGCGACAATGCGCTTGAAGGGCGTAGCAACAATGAGCGATCAATCGACCAGGACCGGTGTGTATTGAAATGACTGTTTGCCGGCGGCGGCGCCAGAACAGGCCGGTGCGGTACGTCCGGGCCACTTCAAGATCACCCACGTTTACCGGTCGACCTGACGCAGCGCCGAGTATTTCGTACCGCCCAGAGTTGCGCCGCTATAGGATCAAACCACAACAAGGCAGTAATGCAAGATGCCAAGCAATTTTTTATAGCTCAACTCCGCTGAACCTGTTGTCAGCCAGACACTCTCAGTGTTCTTGTGCCATCTTAAACTTAATAGAATTTGATACGCTTTCAGCATATTCTGCAATATTTTCATATTTCATTGTTTCAGCTAAAGCTATTAGGCCGGCTACGTGTTTATTCATTGCAGCAATTTCCTCATGGCTGCGACCACAGCCTTCACAATGAGTGCCTTCATCTGTGCAGTTTCCTGTGCAGGGACTGAATTTCATTAATATATCCTCATGTAAATCGATAATAAAGAATGCCGGGTTACCTGACGTTTGCAACAGCGGCCGGCCTGAGGCCGGCTCGGCACTTGCTGTGCAAATACTTACTGCTCACGTCAGTTACAGGGCAATCACATTCCTGACTCAATTATTACACAGATAGGGAGAGTGTAAACGAGATGACTCTGAGTGCCCGCAGCCATAATCGATCACTCACGATTCTTAAAATTGATTAAAGTCTGGCGAAACCTGTAAATACAGCTGAATAGCAATTAACCGAATATGCCGCCTGGCTTTATCTTGCAGGGAGTAACTAACCCCCACTCCCTGACTGATCCTGCTTCCGCGCGGCTTTTTCATTCTTGGCTGGTTTTACTGACCTAAGCACAAAGACGATGACCACCAGGACAAACACACTGGCCAGCGTGAGTAGAAAAAAAATAACTTCTCCCCAGTTCATTTATGTTCTCCGAAAGAGTTGGGCTAGGTGTGATTCAGCCCGGAGCAGGCCAGTTTTCCTATAACTGAAACGTGCATGGATGTTGCTGATTATACTGAAATAGTTCCAGAATAATACTATTCTGACAGGCAATGCCTTTCGCCGGTTTCACCGCCGCTTGCTTGAACTGGTTATGTGGCATACCTGAGCCTCGAGTATATCTCCAAAGTACGTATTGCGAATTCTATCTATATAGGCAGAGATTTTAGGCGACTTCTGTAGCGCATCTCTAACTGGGCTCGGGAACGGACCATCCCTGAGATTCCCTACAACACCAAATGCACTTGCGTCAAAGGACGTGGGCTGATCAGCAAATAAAAAATTTGCGTCGGTTAGTAATTCTTCGAAACTTGCCACATCTCGAAGCCCAATTTCATATACCTCATCACGATTATGACGGCCTATTCCTTGTACGGACAATTTTTCGATTGCCCTTTTTCTCACCATTTCAGGCACATATCTCAACTGTTCTTCCGGCATTCCTGCAAAGAGCTCCGCAGAATAAGTTGCAAAGCCCTCATCCTCTACCCACTTGGAATAAGAAGAAACAAAATAAAGGCTCTCTTCCAGCATCCTCTTGATAGCGTGACCCAATGCCTGCTCTTTCCCGGAAAGCCTGGAATCGAGGCGATCGCCATACGTATCTTTAAGGTAACCAATGATAAAGTTTGAGTCGGCCAGTATGTGGCCGTCATCATCAATCCATGGAACCTTGCCCTTTGGCGCGTCCCCTGGCTCTCCATATACAGGTTCATAGGAAAGCCCTGCCATACGCAGGTATGCCTCCAGCTTTACGCAAAAGGCACTGGGGTTAGGCAGCCCGAAAGCTCGCCGCGGTTGATAAAGCTTAATCAATGCTTCAAGCCCTATAACGCCCGCAACAGAAGTCGACCGCAAGGCCAGACCCGCCCATATGCAGTAAGGCTGTTTGCTTGTGCTGCTCAGGTACCATATGGGTTACTCGGTGCAATAGGCTTTGAAGTTTACCTGGGTATTATCGAAACCTGCCCGTTCGGCAAGCTCCCAGGGACGTTCGCATTGACCGGTACGTTCGCACCAGGAGTATCCAGCTGAACCAATGCAACCATGAATATCTCTATCCGATCCTGGCATTTCGATACCATCAGAGTCGGCAAGCTTATCCGACGCACAACTACTGATGAAAAAAATAAATATGATCTGAAGTGACAACAGTGTTTTCATTGAGAATCTCTTGTACACAATTGGCGCCTGACGTTCACAACGCGCGCCACTGGGAAGTGACTGAGAAATGCCACTCGATCCACCCCCCCAATGCGCTCACACGACATTATAGCCAACCGATTGTAAAGAGAATGAAGCTACACAGCGCATATTTTCCTGATGAAATCAAAGGCCGTGCCACACCCGAGCACAGCCACACTTTCACTAGTAGACGCCCTCATAAGTTTGATACATATAGTATGGTAGCTTGAGAATACTACTTTATAAGGCGCTAAAGTTAACATGCAACCCGATCCTGACTGGCAAGGCCCAATCGCCTTTCACGAACTCCTTTTCGGCACCTGGCTGTCATACATTACGCTCGTAGTCATATGGGAGAAACTGCTGGGTGCGCCGCTCAATGAATGGAAATACGCTCTGCTTACGTGTCTCGGCGCAAGTTTCTTCATTATCAACCATTATTTATTCCATGCCCCATTCTATCTTTGGATAATCAACAGCTATTCGCTGATATTTGTAGTGACCTGGTATTTTCTGGGTCTGCGTGATGCCAATCAGGCCTTCAGATGGAAATGTACGGCACTATTTCTTGCGGTTGTGCATTCGGTTCTTTACGTAGGCTACGAACTACTCGCAAGGCTCGCAATTGAGCGAGGTGTGCATGAAGTCTGGATTATGGCCGCAACGTTTGCAGGCTTCGGAGGATTGATACTGTGGCGGCGCCCAACAAACGAAAGATAGGCCCGACCGGTAGATATCAGAACGTAACGCAGATAACCTCATAACTACTCAACGGCAAATGGGAGCGCACTGCTTGCGCTGGTCAGGCGGCGACACCGCTTATTAAGCTTTTTGCTTAGATGCCCAAATTGCCAACCGATGTCTGATTGTTTCCTGGGACACTTGCTCTTCTGGAAGCGGCTTAATCAACTTATCATGGATGAGCAGCCGATAAATGTATTCTAGTTTTTCACTTGCAGAATCTGTTGGCTCAAATTCAACGGCACCGCGCTTCTCTCCATATGCTGTGCCAATCGCAATGGCTTTACGTACCAATTCTTTTTCATTCTTCAGCTTCTTCATTGATTTCTCGGTAAAGTACTTGAACTAACCAGCCGCCTAACGTCTCAATAACTGGCGCAAGGTACGAGCTGACGGCGCCGTAGACGCGTAGTTCATTGACTTGTCAGGTTTGCACACCCAATTGCTGTTGCCACTAATTGCGACCCTCAGGGAGGGTGATTTTAAAAAAATCTGCGCGAACCGTAATTCACCACTCTTTGCAAAGCTCATATAAACTCTGTCGCGCCCTATTCATTGCGCCCGTCCGTAATCTCTGCCCAGTAGGCATTACCCTGATCAAAGCGAGATGGCCAGCGGGCACCTACGCGTGGGTTAAACATGAGCACCAATGCAAAACACTCGCCGAGCTTGCCATCGACTCCTGAAACATCCTCCAGGTAATAACACATGGTGTCTTCCCTGCCGTCGCTGCCCCTGGTGTACCACTCGCCGTGTGCGCCTTGCGGGCTGGTAATGCTTTTGTCTTTATTGAAGTGAGCATCCACGATGACGGTTTCGCCATCAACTTTTATTTCATAACGCGTAGTGTTAGCAAACAAGAAGGTCCAATAATCCGGATGCGCATCACCTTCCAGTGGAAACGGACGGCCTTCCAACCAGCTCACATCAATCTTTAACTCGTCAAACCCCTTAACCGGGGCAAAACTCTCCATCACCTTGCCAAACACCAGCTTATTTGTAGCCTTGGGCGGCACGCAATGCATCCATTCATAAGGATGCACGCCCACGCGCTCAATGGAATAGCAAAACTTGCGTTTGTCGCGCATGCGCCAGACACCATTTAACCCGCGATTGTTGCCCGTGATCGTGCCATCAGGATTGAAATACGCGACAAAGGAATAGGTCTCGCCATTATCACGCGGAAGCGTAAACTTGATGGTGTTCTCCATATACTGCGCCCAGAATTCCGGCGCAGACATTGCCAGTTCGGCATCCAGACCGCCGGTTGCTGCAGTTGCGACTGCAGGGGCATCCCAGTCCACCGAACCACTGACCCGCATGACATAGGCCGTTAGCGCGAACACCTGTTGTGCAGATACACTGACAGTCGGCATTACATTACCCGGAATAGTTGCGCCAGGACTTTGCACATACTGCGCAAACAATATCGGCGTCCATTGACGCTGATCCGCCAGCAGCGCTTGCGAATACGCAAAACCTTCCTGCGTGCCAACCTTGCGCTTAAACAACTGATACAAATTAGGCCCGACCATGGCCGCCTGCCCCCTGCCGACTGTATGGCAAAAGGCACAATTTTGTTGCCAAGCCGCTTCACCAACCGCGACATCAGCCTGCCTGAGATTAGTTTCGGTGTAATCCTGGGCATGAGCGAGAGTCACCATCAACAGGCTGGCAGTGAGACTGACTAAGGACTTATACATGACACTTCTATCAAAAATACATTCAAAAACTATATAGCCGTCGGGGCGTTCCACACAACCTCAGGAGACCGGGCATTCGCTATGCGGAGAGGCACGAACAATGCACAGAATCAAGGAAATTAGAAATTAACAGAACCGAACCGCAATTTATTTCGTCCTGGAGAATCACGGTCTGGCCGTTTTTGCCAAAAGACTGAGGAGTTGCTTGGATTTCTTAGCCCGTCGAAATTCACTCATCAGGACTTCCTCCGATAATGATGTGCGGTTAAGTTAATTATCTTAACAGCAATATTTCGTTCCTCAATTCTATAAATGCCACGATACTGGCCTACTGGACGAGAACAGCGATGACCTTTCCATTCACCTCTGGGCGATTCGTCTCCAAATCGCTTAATGTGCCGCGGTAGACGTTTTGTGACAGCTAAACGGTAGACAGATCAAATGTTTTCGGCCTGTGCTGGTTATGAGGCGTGCAAAATTTGATCGGCGTTTATGCCGGTAAAAAAACCCCGCACTGGGCGGGGTCTCTCTGTATCGCTAAAATTGCATATTAGAAAGTGAACCTACCGATTAATGAGGCGGATTGAACATAGCCTTCAGTGATAATCCTCATAATTTAAAATTTGTTTATATGCATTAACAAACACGAAGGTCAAGCGCCAATCCCCACTACACAGATAGACCAAAGATTCTCGGCGCGACCCTTTAGGATGAGTTTAGTTAACCATAAATATTTCAATTCTTACTCCTGATTTTTCAATTTTTCTCTTATTTCATTAGCCAAAATAAAAACCTCTCTGGCTGTTTTGCCATTCAGTTTTGCGTCTGTTTTAGCTTTTACATCACTCGCTGATACTTCATTACCGAAAGAGTCCATTTCTCCAAGCATATATATGTCAACAAATGCCTCCAACAAGTCCTTCTGTTTATCTGGGGATAATTCAGCCATTATCTTTTCGATTGAAGCTTCCATAGCTTCTTCTGATGAGGTATCCAGCTTAAGCTCTCCGCATGCAGTTAACAGGCTTACCATTACTCCCAAAGCGAATGTTTTTAAAATCTTTTTCATAAATTTCTCCTTATTACGTCCTTTAGTTAGCAAGTTGAGCGATGGACACTATTTGTCTAACGCCTCAAAAAGGGACACACGTTAGTGTGTCCCAACCTGCGAAGCAGGCAAATTCTTTGACGGCTTAGATGCCGACTGCTCAAGTCTTTCAGCCAACCAGACCTTAATTATGGATTGCCGAGTAACGCCCAAACGACCGGCCTCTTTATCAAGCATTTCGATCATCCAGGTTGGAAAATCAACATTGACCCGTTTTTGCTGCTGCTTCGGGCGTTTGGCTTTGGATAAATCCAACGCACCAGTTACATTTTTGCCTTGACCAAAATCACTATCGAATTTTTTAGCTTTCATACAAAGCCACCTCTTCTTCACGGAACCTGCGAACTTAAATGATCTGAATATCATCATTTCGGCAAGTGATTACAGTTGACCGATACTTTGCGCCGACTTAGCTGACATGTATATATCGTGGTGCATCCTCAGTTTCTGACCGGGATCTCCAACAGATTTGGACCGTTCTACAATTTATGCGCATCAATGACGTCAATACAGCGTTTGGTGAGGTTCCGCTCACTTTTGAGGATTGAAGTCGAATTGCATAATGGTATAGAAAATATACCTATTCAGCGATCCTGACAAGTGCCGTGCGATTTTAATGAATGGGTTCGAACCGCATTTTCGCAAACCAGTTACTAGGATGAGCCGTAACTAATCGGTTCGACCCCTTTATTCTTTAGCCAGGTTTCCGCGCCAACATGGTCGCAAACTGCAATTGTGCGCCATTGTGCATAGTACCTACATCTTCATTGTACTTAATCAACTCCCACCCCTCGTAGGCCTCACTCAACTGTCCTGCTTTTAGGGTAAAAGGGAAGCGGACTGGGCATGGGTGATCTTCAGTGCTCATAGCGCAAACAATCAGGTTATAACCGCCGGGCAGTGTGCGCTCTTGCATATCGGCAATAACAGCATCAATACGAACCGGGTCGAGAAACATTAGGGTTACGGTGCAGGCAATAAAGCCATAATCCACACCAAGCTCGGCATTATTGAGGTCGTACACCTGCGCCTTAATGTTGGCTATTTCCACTTCGCTGACAATTTGCTGCAGCATTTCAATGGCGTTGGGATTATTGTCTACTGCGATTACATTAAAACCAAGCTGGCTCAGGTATAGGCTGTTACGTCCATTGGAACAACCCATGTCTAAGGCATTGCATGGCTCAATAATTTTACCCGCCTCTACCACTTCACTATGCGTAGGGCTTAATCCGTAACGACTATTTAAGTCAACTGTCATGGTAATCACTTAGTTTTTGAAATGAGGGCCGGTATGTTACTACTTCTTAGGCACAGTTAAAGAATTAATGGGGTCGGACCACATTTCGCGAATTAGTTATAAGGATGAGCCGTAAATAATCGGCTCGACCCCTTTTATTTCCATATGGAAGAGACTTGATTCAATTACCCCTTTTGGCTTCATGCTTTCTAGCCACCTAACGCCCACAACAGGGGCGCAGCGGTAGCTGCGGCCGACGGCCGCCAACTGCTTGTGCTGGTTATATGTTTGTCCTACTGCTCTATCCAATATAGCTGCTACCACATCAAGTCATCTGGGATTTGATAATCCGCATATGAATCATCTTCATTGCCAGAATCCTTGCTGGCCAGATTTTGCAGAATAATTCTGCTCTCATCTCGCTGAGCAATTTTTTCAGCAACCGGCGAAGGTACTAACTCATACTGATCGCCCAACTTTACAATAGCGATCAATCCATTACTTAACTGTGTTTGAAGCAAGGCGGTTACGTAGATTTTATTAATCTTTTTCCCATCGGTAAATTGATAGGAAATTTCACCATCGTTGCGATCAACCCGATTAACCTCAATCAATTGCTTGATCTGAGCAGCAACCGCCTTGCGTTCAGCCTTTTCGTTAAGCTGACGACTGAGTTCACGATCTCTCGCCACCCTTTCTTCACGGTTTGCAATTGCTTCTTCTGTCGCTTCATTAAGCTGTGCCTGGCCTTTTGGCGTTTTCTTTTTTTGCTTCCGTTTTTCCTGCTCGATATATTTTGCTTTCTTTTTATCTACAACACCGGTTTTTAGTAACTGTTCCTGCAATGAAGACATAATAACCCTCGTAAATACTCTACCCTGGAAGAAAAATACATATAACGCCCACAACAGGGGCCGGCCGAAGGCTGGTCCAATTGCTTGTGCTGGTTATGGGGCGACATGCTACGAGTGTAACTTAGAAAATACAGGCATAAAAAAACCCCGCATGAGGCGGCTGCCGGCACGGGTACAGCCTGAACTTCATGGAACTGGTAGATTTGTGGCTGGAGGAACTGGCGAAGTTCGATCAATGAGCCCCGGCATTCCCGAGCTGAAACTGTCCCTTTCGAATTGGGGACAGGCGTCACTATTGAGTTGGCGCTCACAGATCAGGCAGAATTAGCCCTCGAACGGAATTAGTCCCTAGCAAAGGTCGCGATAACATTTATGGTCACGCAAGACACGCCAACCGGAAATCAGAGATTCAGTTACTACGCAGGGATGTTCTGCATCACCGCAGCGACCCTTGCGCTGCAAATCATTCAGACGCGTATTTTGTCCGTCGTATTGTGGTATCACCTGGCATTTTTCGTGATCAGCATGGCCATGTTTGGCCTGACACTTGGTGCGGTCTACATATATTTAAGGGGAGATCGATATACGGAGGAAACGCTGTCAGATGATCTTGCAAAACTGAGCGCAGCATTCGCGTTATCGACAGCAGTTTCACTGGGCGTTCAGATGACCCTGGCGCCGGTATCCGGCATATCGGTGACCGCACTCGTTATATGGGTCGAACTGGCGATGTGCCTCTTCGTTCCGTTCTTTTTCTCCGGCGCGGCGGTCAGTTTGGCCCTGACTCGAAGTCCTTTCCCTATAGGGATCGTGTACGGAGTTGATTTAGCCGGGGCGGCATTCGGCTGCATCTGCGTACTGGCCCTCTTGAGTTTCGCCGATGGTCCATCCGCGGTTTTATACATCGCGAGCTTGGCCGGCATAAGTGCTGTATTTTTCTCCAATTCTGAAATTGGCAAGGCCTCAAGCGGATCTCGATTTCTGTCTATGCTGGTGGAATGGAAATACGCGCTCGTTTTTCTGTTAATGCTCGTCGCCATTATCAATAACAGTGTTCTCGACACAATTAAGCTGCGGCCAATTGTGACGAAGGACCGGATTGAATTGCCAACTCAACCATTGTTATTTGAGGACTGGAACAGTTTCTCGAGAATAGGCGTGGAGCAAGGACGGTCTTACAAATTTCCGAGGCTATGGGGCGCTTCACCGACTTTCAAGGGTCTTGATGAACCCCTCGGTGTCAGGTACGTGCATATAGATGGTCTTGCAGGGACGCCTTCATACGAGGTCAAGGGAGATCTTTCAAGGGCGGAGTTTTTAAAGTATGACGTGACCAATCTAGCTTACTATCTTCCCAATCTGGATAATGCTGCTGTAGTTGGCGTTGGCGCGGGCCGGGACTTACTGAGTGCACGGGTTTTCGGCGTCTCAACGGTAACGGGCGTAGAGATTAACCCCATATTCATTGATCTGCTCAATCCTTCGCATCCCCTGGCAGATTACTCCGGTATCGGCTCCCTTGCAGGCGTGTCGTTTGAAGTAGATGAGGCTCGCAGTTGGTTCGCCAGAAGTAATGAATCATTTGACTTGATTCAAATGAGTCTTATAGATACGTGGGCGGCAACCGGGGCTGGCGCTTATACACTCACTGAAAACGGACTTTACACCGTTGAAGCGTGGAACATTTTTCTGCGAAGACTAACGGAAGACGGTGTATTCACTGTTAGCCGCTGGTACGCCCCGGGCAACGTTAATGAAACGGGCCGTATGGTCAGCCTGGCTGTCGCGACGCTGATGTCCAGAAACGTAGATGACCCTGCCGAGCATGTTTATCTGGTTGCCAGCGATCAGGTTGCAAACATGCTGATATCGATTTCACCATTTTCCGATGCAACACTTGAAACTCTCGAGAGGATTACAAGAGAACTTCAATATGATGTACTTATTTCTCCGGCCGAGACACCAAAGCATGATGTATTGGCAAATATTATCGGCAGTAATTCCTTGCAGGAGTTGAATGATTACACGTCTGCGCTTTCACTGGACCTCACACCACCGACGGACAATCGTCCATTTTTCTTCAATCAGCTCCCATTGTCGAATATCGGCAAAGTGCTTGAACTTTCTACGTCTGCGCGAGCCGCTCAGGCCGGGGTGGTAAATGGCAATCTTTATGCAGTGCTTACTCTACTCGTGCTGTTCGTCATCTCTCTTATGTTCGTATTGATTACGATTATCGTGCCGCTCCGCTCCGCAATTGTCGCTGCAGGACACAAACTGGCCTGGTCAGGTACTGCTTACTTTGTATTAATCGGCATTGGTTTCATGATGATTGAAATCGGCCTCCTGCAGCGGCTGAGTGTATTTCTTGGACATCCTGTTTACTCGCTTAGCATCGTATTGTTTTCCATGATCTTGTTTACCGGCATCGGCAGCATGATCTCCGAGTTCTTCACGCTAAACAAACCCGGACGGATCGTGCTTTGGTCAATAGCAACAGTCGCATATTTGATTAGCGTGACGATGTGGCTTTCAGGCATTCTGCTGTCGTTTGATAGCGCCAGCTTGGTCGTCCGCGCGGCGGTATGCACGATTCTAATCGCACCGGCGGGTTTACTAATGGGATACGGGTTCCCCACCGGCATGCACCTGGTATCCCCTGTGTATGACCGACAGAAGCCTTGGTTCTGGGGCATCAACGGTGCGAGCGGTGTCTTGGCCTCGGCATTTGCGGTCACCTGCAGCATTGCCTACGGAATTGACGTGACAATAATCATCGGTGCGCTTTGCTACTTGCTGCTCATTCCCGCAGCACTCACGCTATCGACCGCTTCGAAATACGCGAAAATCGGGCCCGACAGGGTGCTTAAATAAGATGACGTGCCCACATTAACTGGTCCAGTTTGAAAGTTAGTTTACGCAGCTTTTCGTTGGTTGTGTAATTCCTCGATTGGCGCCGCCACA
>PBZD01000040.1 GCA_002729875.1 Chromatiales bacterium
GGCCGATACACGGGAATTCGGCTCGTTAGAAGTGCCGATGCATCTGCGTAATGCGCCGACTAAGCTGGCGAAGTCACTCGGACACGGTGACGGTTATCGTTATGCGCACAACGAGCCGGATGGATTTGCAGCCGGAGAGCAGTATTTTCCTGCTGAACTGGTGGGGCGGATGTATTACGAACCGGTGGATCGTGGCCTTGAAAGCAGTATCGCGAGCAAACTCGCGGCGCTGAGAAAGGCAAATAAGAGTCATGAATAATAGTTATAATAGTCATATTAAACATAAACATAGTAGTATTTATTAATGTTAGATAAGAAGTTATTACGCGGTGATATTGAAGCGGTCCGAGTGAATCTTGCCCGGCGTGGTTTTGTGCTCGACACGGATGCTTACCGCGCACTGGAAGAACAGCGCAAAGCAATACAGGTTCGTGTCGAAGAGTTGCGCAACGAGCGTAACGTCAAGTCCAAGGGCATCGGTGCAGCGAAGGCAACGGGTGAAGATATTCAGCCCTTGCTGGATGCCGTGCAGTCGCTCGGAGAGGCCTTGAAAAGTGCCGATACCGAGCTGGGTGCCGTGCAGGCGCAACTCGGTGAACTGCAAATGGGATTGCCGAACCTGCTGCATGATTCTGTGCCGGATGGTGCGGATGAGGCCGGCAACCTGGAAATCCGAACCTGGGGTGAGCCGACGGCGCTGGCGTTCACGCCGCGTGATCATGCCGATCTTGGTGCGGCGCTCGGACAGATGGATTTCGCAGCAGCGGCAAAGTTAACCGGCGCACGTTTCACCGTCATGCAGGCGGATCTGGCTCGATTGCAGCGGGCATTGATTCAGTTCATGTTAAACCTGCATACAGAAGCGCATGGTTATACCGAGGTTTATGCGCCCTATATCGTTAATGGCGACTCGCTGCGCGGTACCGGGCAGTTACCGAAATTTGGTGAGGATTTGTTCGCGTTGCAGGGTGATCAGGAGTATTACCTGATACCGACAGCCGAAGTCCCGGTTACCAATCTGGTGCGCGATGAAATCATAGATGCGCAACGTTTGCCCCTGAAGTTTGTCGCCCATACGCCGTGTTTTCGTTCTGAAGCCGGCTCGCATGGACAGGATACACGTGGCCTGATTCGTCAGCACCAGTTCGAAAAGGTTGAACTCGTGCAGATTGTTCAGCCTGAACACTCTTACCCGGCACTCGAGGAACTGACCGGACATGCGGAAACCGTCCTGCAGAAGCTTGGTCTGCCTTATCGGGTCATCACTTTATGTGCCGGCGATATTGGTTTTGGCGCAGCAAAAACCTATGACCTTGAAGTCTGGATCCCCAGCCAGGATCGGTACCGTGAAATATCTTCCTGCAGTAACTACCAGGATTACCAGGCTCGGCGCATGGCAGCCCGCTGGCGCAATCCGCACACCGGTAAGCCGGAACTCGTGCATACACTGAATGGCTCCGGCGTAGCAGCCGGTCGCGCCCTGGTAGCCGTCATGGAGAACTACCAGCAGGAAGACGGTTCGATCCGGATTCCGGAGGTATTACGGCCTTATATGAATAATCAGGAAGTGATCTCGGTCTGAACCCGTGCTGATTCATTATCTGCATGTTGTCGTCATTATTGTGGCCGGACTGGTCGGTTGTGGCACTGCCTCACGTCCTGCAACTGATGCGATACCGCCGGATTACCCGGAAAGCCGACGCTCGGGCCAGCTGGATGATTATCATGGCACGATCGTACCCGACCCGTATCGCTGGCTTGAAGAATTGTCTGCGCCTGCAACGCAGCGGTGGATGGCGGCACAAAATGCGTTAAGCCTGCCTTACCTGTCCGGGTTGCCGGCGCGCGATGTTTTTGCTTCGCGGTTGCGCGAGATGATCGACTATGAGCGATTTGGTATCCCGCAGGCGGGCGGGCATCGCTACGTATACACCTATAACACCGGCCAATTAGAGCAGGATCAGCTCTGGATAACGGATGACCCGGCACAGCCCGGACGCCTGTTGATCGATCCGAACCTGCTATCTGCAGATGGCACCGTATCAATCGGAAGTTATGTATTGAACCAGGATGGTTCCCGTCTCGCCTACAGCTTGTCTGATGGCGGCAGCGACTGGCGCAGTTGGGTGGTGCTCGATGTTGCTACGGGACAGAAGTTTGCCGAGCGACTGGCCGGCATCAAGTTTTCCGATATTTCCTGGGCGCCGGACGGCCAGGGGTTCTTCTATAGCCGTTACCCGGAATCCGCTATTGCCGGAGTTTATGATGATACGCGCCAGGTGTCTGTCTGGCATCACGAGGTGGGTTCTCCACAGAGTGACGACCGGTTGGTTTATGCGGTTGATGATCATCAAACCCGAAATCCATATGGATTAATGTCCGAGGACGGGCGTTACCTCGTCATCAACCTGTTTGACGGTTATGCCGCGAACGGTGTGTACCTGTTGCCGATGGAAGCGGGCAAACCATCCGGAAAGCTGCTGCGCCTGTTTGATGGTTGGGATGCGCGCTACGAATATCTTGGCAACGTGGCCGAGCGGTTTTTATTCAAGACCACCCATGATGCGCCTCGCGGGCGCATCATTGAGGTTAACCCGGGGCAACCGGATGCGGATCAATGGCGCACACTGGTAGCGGAACGGGCCCAGGCAATCGAAAGTGCGACATTAACAGGCGGACTATTGATGCTGCGCTACATCGTTGATGCGCATGCAGAGGTACAGATATTTTCTTTGCAGGGTAGCGACCTTGGCCGTATTGAGTTGCCGGGTAACGGTACCGTCAAAGGTTTTGCCGGCCGCTATGATGCGCCAGAAACATTTTTCTCCTATACGGACTTTACTACGCCCGAGACGGTTTACCGCTTTGATCCGCGCACACGTCGCTATGCGGTTTTGCATGCTCCCGGTGTTTCGGTAGATCCGCGTAACTACCAGAGTTCACAGGTTTTCTATTCGAGCAAGGACGGCACACGGGTGCCGATGACCATTGTGCGCAGGAAAAACATACCGGCCGCGCAACCGATGCCCACTGTTCTGTATGGCTATGGTGGATTTAATGTTTCCTTGTTACCGCGATATTCAATCGCACGTATGGCCTGGCTTGATGCGGGAGGAACCTACGCAGTTGCCAACATTCGCGGTGGCGGTGAGTATGGAGAGGCCTGGCACGAAGCCGGAACCAAACTGAAAAAACAAAATGTGTTCGATGATTTTATTGCCGCCGCCGAGTGGTTGATTGAGCATAACTATTCGACGGCGAGTCAACTGGCCATCTGGGGCGGCAGCAACGGTGGATTGCTGGTTGCTGCTGTCGCACTTCAGCGCCCGGACCTGTTTGCGGTGGCCGTGCCGTCAGTCGGGGTTCTGGATATGCTTCGCTATCACACGTCAAGCGCTAATGCGCGCCAGTGGTCGAGTGACTACGGGCTGAGTGATAATCCCGCGGAATTCAATGCACAATATGCCTATTCGCCGGTTCACAACCTTAAATACGGAACTTGCTATCCGTCTACCCTGATCATGGCCGATGCAAATGATGATCGGGTTGCGCCCTGGAACAGTTACAAATACGCGGCGGCATTGCAGTATGCGCAGGGTTGCGCTCAACCGGTACTGATTCGTATCGAAACACGTTCCGGTCATGGTGGCGGTGCATCATCAACGAAGATTGTTGACAAGTATGCGGATCAATGGGCTTTTGTCGCCAACCAACTTGGTCTTAACATAGCCGGGCAACGAACTCCCTAGCAGTTGATGCAAGCAGCTTTCGGGCGTAAATCAGGGCCAAAAAAAACCTCGCCAGGGCGAGGTTTTTTCTTTTATCAGGGTATGTTGCTAGTCGTCGCCACCTAGGCCGAACAGCATCAGCAGGTGAATGAAGATATTGTACAAACTGACGTACAGGCTGATCGTCGCCATGATGTAATTACGTTCGCCACCATGAATAATGGCACTGGTCTGGTAGAGGATCATGCCGGACATCAGCAGCACAATGCCGGCTGAAATCGCCATGCTGAATGCCGACATGTCGACAAAAAAGCCGATCACGATGACAGCGAGCAGGCCCAGCATACCGACCATTAAAAAACCGCCCATGAAGCTGAAGTCTTTGCGCGTGGTCAGCACATAAGCGCTGAGGGCCAGGAAGATCATGCCGGTTGTGCCGAGTGAGGTCAGTACCAGTTCACCACCGTTTGGTATGTTCTCGATATAAAAAGTCAGCAATGGTCCGAGCGTCAGCCCCATGAAACCGGTTAGCGCAAAGACACAGAGAATACCCAGAGCAGAATTGCGGAACTTGCTGGTTAAAAACAGCAGGCCGAAGTAGCCGACCAGGGTCAGGATTCCACCAATAGGCGGCATGTTGACGGCCATTGCGATAGCGGCCATCACAGCACTGAATATCAATGTTGCCGACAGCAGCAGGTAGGTATTCTTCAGGACTTTATTGGTAGCTAATGCGGATTCTTGCGCTACGTCCTGATACATCGCGGTTCTTGCGGTCTGATTTTGTCCAAATCGGCGTTCTGGCTGCATTAAAAAACTCCTGTTAATTCATTGCCTGCAATTCATAATTTTAACACAAAGCATTCTGCCCCGTACAAAGCTGAATTAACCGTATTGACCATGATTCGGGCGATCCGGGGTCGCCGCATCCGGATTATGCAGATATCGACGGCATCAGTATTTGTGCGTGCCGGCAGTGTAGCGATCGATACAGGTTGTATATTTACCCCGGGCAGCCTGGCGGGTGCCGCGCCAGGTAAAGTAATTACTGGCAGTTGTTGTCGGGTGGGTGTAAATTTTCTTTAATTGCGCAGAGCCGGTCGTTTATTTTGCTGAAATTATATCTAATATCATTTATAGGAAAAAATGATAATAATATGATAAATAAGGTTAAATATATCTATTATGGTTTGAAATGTCAGCCGGGGGCCTTGGTTGACCAGGTAAGTTCAGGGTGGTGGTAGCAATGAAAACATTCGGCATGCTTCGCTCGCTGGTAACCGGACTCGTGGTCGGTTTGCTGGCTATCTGGGTGGCGCCTGTGGTTCATGCGGATGACCCGCTGCAGCCAACCGTCCTGATTACCGGTTCTAACCGCGGTATAGGCTTTGAACTCGCGCGGCAATACGCACAGCGTGGCTGGGGGGTCATTGCAACCTGCCGGACCCCGGAACAGGCCGTTGCGTTGCAGAATCTGGCTGTCGAGTATTCCAATATCCTGATCGAACGTCTAGACGTAACCGATTTTGCCTCTATCGACACCGTCGCAGAGAAATACCGCGGTGTTCCAATTGATGTGCTGATCAATAATGCCGGTATCCTGGGTGATAACGACAAGCAGAAATTCGGTACCTTTGACTTCTCGGCGTTCGATGAAGTAATGGCCGTTAATACCAAGGGTCCGATCCGGATGGTTGAGGTATTTGTCGATCATGTCGCGGCCAGCGATATGAAAAAGATCATGAATATCTCCAGTGCTGTCGCTTCAATCCAGATGACGTTTGGCGGGCAGGTTTTTTACCGTGCCAGTAAGGCGGCGCTGAACATGTCCATGCGCACCCTGGCAAAGGAATTGCGACATTCGGATAACCCTGAGCGCAAAGCCTTGATTTTCGGCCTGATCGATCCGGGTGTCGTTGATACCGGGTTCGCAAAGAATGTACCAATCCCGATGATTCAAGCTGACGAGTCTGCGGCAGCAGTCATTCGGGTGATCGATTCTTATGACCGCAAAACCTCGGCTGCATTTTTGCGTTATACGGGGCAGAAAATGCCGTGGTAACCGGCAGTACCCGTAATACAGCCCCTCGGCCTGGCCCGAGGTCACAGCGTCATGTTGACTCATCGCTGTGTATCGGCTATCTGTCAACCGGAATAGTGACCACTGAAAGGGCTGTATCGCATGCTCGTAGTCGGATAATCGGTACTGCAATCCGCTGGACGGGGTTTGCCCGGGCGGCGCGACGATTCGAGCTGTCGTTGGTGTATAAGCGTCATGTGATAGCAGTTGCGATGAGTCGGCAACCGGATCAACCCGTACTGGAGACCTGATACGATGTTTAGTCGCCGTCAATTTATTTTGGGAGTGAGCGGAGCCGGTATCGGGCTGTCTGGCGGGCCGATATTCGCTCGTACAGGTCTGGACCTTGTAGACCGTACTGATTTTTTGCAGGCTGCGATCAAGATGCGCGGCAGTACCGATGAGCGCTTGTGTATTGGCTGGGTTACGGGAACGCGTTATGCGGTCATTGAGCACCGGGCGATACCGATAATGGGATTATTGGCTGCGACCTTCACGCAATATCGGTTGATGCAACCCGGCATGTACACGGCAAAGTCGATCGAAGTGGCTTATTTCATTGATGTGGAGACCCGCAAGTTGATCGAAACCTGGCGTAATCCCTTTACTGACCGGGTTGTCGACGTACCGAAAACCCGCATGGGACCATCGCAGTTCACGCTTACGGCTGATGGGCTGGAACTTCAGCGTGCGGCAGGCGAGGCGGTCGGTATGGAACTGAATCATCGGTTCAAACCCGCTGTCGTGCGCGGCAATGATGTCTGGATTACTGAAGTGATTGATGTCAGTGGGACACCGCAGGGCAAGGCAGCGAAACCGTTTGTTTATAATGAGATGACGACCTATCAGGCGAAGTTGTCGGAACTGGCTAATCCGGCCCTGGCCACGGTGCCCACCAATGTGTCGTTCCATGGTCTTGTGACATTC
This sequence comes from Chromatiales bacterium, assembly GCA_002729875.1. Classification (GTDB taxonomy): domain Bacteria; phylum Pseudomonadota; class Gammaproteobacteria; order Steroidobacterales; genus SMWD01. The sequence continues at coordinate 6,736 of PBZD01000040.1, forward strand.
AGACCGTGGATGGGGTTTGGTGATATGCCCGGTCATACAACCGCGAGCGGCGGCGGCACGCGTTCGACGTCAATGGCCGATCTGCCACAGTACTATCTTGAACTCACGCGTGAATTCAATCCGGACGTCATTGAAGATCCACTCGCCGTCCTGAACGCGGACCCCCACACCGGCAGATGAGCGAGTCGCCGACCGCAAAAGAATTCCTGCTCAATGTCACCGGCCAGTTATTGCTGGCGCGTGCGCTGGGTATTGTGGTTGATCTGGGGATTGCCGATATTGTTGCTGACGGCGCAAAAACAATGGAGGAACTGGCCGCGGCAACCGGTTGTGAGCAGGACTCATTGTACCGATTGCTCAGGATGCTCGGCGGTCATGGCGTGTTTGCCGAAGATGAGCAGGGACGCATTGCATTGACGCCACGAGCCGAATTGCTGCAAGCCGATCACCCTGATTCGGTGTATGAAATGCTGGCGCTCGGCTGGCAGGATGTGCAATGGAATACCTACCAGGCGCTACCGGAAGCGGTGTTAACCGGTGAGACTGCATTCGAGATTGCCCACGGCAAGGGTTTTTTCGATTACCTGGCCGAACGTCCGGAACTGAATGCGTCGTTCGATCGACGCATGTCCGGTGTTTCGCGGGCTGAAAATGAGCAGATCGTAAAGGCTTATGAGTTCGGCAATTATGCACCCGTGATTGATATCGGCGGCGGGCAGGGGGGCTTGCTGGCTGCAATTGTCCGGCGCTATCCGGGTATTGCGGCCGCATTATATGAACAGCCGCAGGTGTTGACAGATTCCGCCGACCTGCGCGAGGCCGGCGTCCTCGATGCGGTTGCGCGGATTGCCGGCAATTTTTTTAATGACGTGCCGCCCGGGTTCGGATTGTATGTTATGAAAAGGATTATCCATGACTGGGAAGATGAGCGCGCCGTCGGGATTTTGCGCCATTGCCGTGATGCGATGAGCGGGACCAGCCGCTTGCTGGTCATCGATGCGGTCATGAAAGCGGGCAATGAGCCGGATCCGAACAAGAATCTGGATCTCAACATCATGGCATTAACGCCCGGCAGAGAGCGTACCAAAGAGGAATTTGCAGCCCTGTTTGCCGCAGCGGGCCTGCGTCTGACGCGCGTGATCCCGACGCAGCGTCCCTCCACTTTGTCACTTGTGGAAGGGGAGCGGGCAGGATAACCACATAAAATGTGTTTAACCTGACCGGTCGTCACCGGTAGAATGCACCCTATGCGTCATATTCGCTTCAGTACTTTACGAGGATCACGGTCGAGCAATCCGTTCGTCCAGTTATTTGGGCTGGTCATCGGCATTATTCTGTTCATCGGCGCTGTGTTACTGGGTGGGGTGATCATCGCGGCACTTATCGGGTTCTTGCTGGTTGCCGGGCTCATTCTTTATATTCGCATCTGGTGGCTGACCCGTAAGGCTGTTCGGCAGCAGCAGCAGGGGCAGGCCTCTTTCGTTGAGGCGGAATACCAGGTGATCGAACCATCATCAACCGACGACCAGCAGCGTTGACTGCGGTCAGTTGTATAAAGAGGAAGACTCGACACTCGTGGATGACAAGCGACGAAAACGGCGCCGCCAGCGAAGATTTATTGCCAGCGCACTGTTCCTGGTCGTAGCGTTAAGCCTGGCCTGGGTTTTTGAGTCGCAGGCAACCACAACAGTTGTATTCGTGCGGTTTGCTGAAACCCTGGATTCTGCTGAACAGAACCCGGGTCTCAGTCCGGCCGGTCAGCGTCGCGCCATCGAACTTGCCAGGGTGGTTGGCTCGATTGATGTCGTTGCCGGCATTGATGCAATTATTGCCACCCAATTTCGCAGTACCCAGGAAACGGCCGAACCATTGGCCGGGCAATTACAGATTCCGGTACAGGTTGTCGATTCAAAGAATATTAAAGGTCTGACGCAATTAATCCTGAATGAGTACAAAGGCAGGATCGTGCTCGTGATCACTGATTCAGAAGCGTTACCGTTGTTAATTCGAGAGTTCCATGGCAGCAAGCGTCTTGCACCAATCGTCGAGCGTGAGCATGACAATCTGTATTTGGTCAGCATCCCGTGGTACGGAAAGGTCAAGACCCTGCAACTGAAATACGGAACACCGTATCGTCCATAACTGATGGCGGTTTATCAGCATACGATCGAAGTTGCGACGGACGGACGCAGTACGGTTGATATCAGCAACCAGGTGCAGGCAATCGTCAGTCGGTCTGATATCGAATCCGGTATTTGCCAGGTCTTTGTGCAGCACACGAGCGCATCGCTCATGTTGACCGAGAATGCGGATCCCGAAGTGCGGCGTGATTTAGAAGTGTTCATGTCTCGTGCGGTGCCGGACGGCGATTCAATTTACCGGCATACCATGGAAGGGCCGGACGATATGTCTGCGCATGTGCGTAGTGTATTGACCCAGTCCGGGCTTAGCGTGCCGGTTGGCGATGGCCGCTGTCTGCTCGGCACCTGGCAGGGAATCTACCTGTGGGAGCATCGAACCACCGGCCACAACAGGTGCATGGTTGTGACGGTGATCGGTGAGTAACGACATTGATCGGGCATTCTTTCGTGCACGATTGATTGCGCTGCGCGGCGATATATTGAAACTCAGTGAAACGGGTGATCAGGCGGCGCAGACCGTTGAACTCGACCAGGCAAAGGTGGGTCGTTTGTCGCGCATGGATGCACTACAGGCGCAGGCCATGTCCCTCGAATCAAAACGACGCAGAGAGATTCACCTGCAACAAATTGAAGCTGCGTTAACCCGGATCGAGAATGATGACTATGGGCGTTGTATCGACTGTGATGAGATCATAGCGCACCGGCGCCTTGAGTTTGATCCGGCAGTGATGCGTTGCATTGATTGCGCTGATAAAAATGAGCTATAAAATATTTTTATGACAGATTGAAATTACTGCTTGTATGTCTTGTTATTGCATGCGTTCCAAGCTGCAGGATATCGCTTGATTTGCAATCTTTTGCTATAGTCAGATTTCCTTAGGGGTGGCCGGTAAGGCCTGAGACCTGTTGTAGGGACCCTTAGAACCTGATCCGGTTAATACCGGCGTAGGAAGAGGTAACGTGTTCCGTACTTCCCACCGACCGTCGTGATCCGGATTTCTAGATTAATACGGAGATCCTGAAAATGCCGTGGTATTCCCGGGCGAGAGCCATTATTTTTTGTTATCTGGCTGGCTCAGCAATAGCAGCCTTTGCCCCTTCGGTGTGGGCTACAGATGAGCTTGTTGTGTCAGCCTTTCGAGAGATCGGTCCAGAGCGGTTGGCTGCGAGCATCACCGTGCTCGACAGCGAGGATATCAGCCAGTCGACAGTCCAGCACTTCGAAGAACTGATTGACCTGGTACCGAATCTTAACTATTCCGGCGATGGTAACCGTGCACGCTATTTGCAGATTCGTGGCATTGGCGAACTCGAGCAATACCAGGGTGCGCCAAATCCTTCCGTCGGTTTCATCATCGATGATATTGATTTATCCGGCCTGGGCAGTACCGCGACCTTATTTGATGTCGAGCAGATAGATGTTTTGCGCGGGCCGCAGGGAACCCGTCACGGCGCCAATGCCCTTGCCGGGCTCATTTACGTGAAATCCGCCGATCCGGCTGCTGCCTTTGAGTCGCGCATTGAAGCTACGGCCGGCAGTGACAACACCGCTGCACTCGGCGCCATGCTGGGCGGACCCATTGGCAACGGCGCCGGCTACCGACTCGCTGTGCAGAAATATGAGAGTGACGGTTTTCAGCGCAATATCACTCTTGGTCGGAACGACACCAACGACAATTCCGAACTGACAGCGCGCGGCAAGCTACGCTTGCAACCGGGTGAAAACTGGCAACTTGATCTGGCCGGCCTGTATGCCGATATCAACGATGGCTATGACGCCTGGGCGGTTGATAATAATGGTTCAGTGACTTACTCCGACAAGCCGGGCAAGGATGCCCAGGAAACTTCGGCCGGTTCGGCCAGGGTGACGGGGGAATTCGGTGACTTTGCGACGTTTGTCAGCATAACAAGCTTTGCCAATACAGAATCACTTTTCAGCTTTGATGCCGATTGGGGTAGTGATACATTCTGGGATACGCCGCAATTCGGCAATTCTGTTTATGACTATTTTTCAACGACAAATCGTGATCGTGACACTTTCAGCCAGGAATTCAGGTTGGTTTCGGGGACTGCGAGCAAGTTGTTCGGATACGTCGACTGGCTGGTCGGTATTTACGCCCAGAATCTGGATGAACGAATTGATGTTGTAGATTTTGGCCGTGACGATTACTGGTGCATTGTTCAGTGTGTGACACCGTTTACCAGTTCATTCGACTCGGAAAGCCGGGCGGTGTTTGGCGAACTCGCAATACCCTTTGGTGAGTCATGGCAACTCGATATCGGCCTGCGTTGGGAATCATGGCAGGCTGATTATGCCGACGCCAGTGCAACCTTTGCACCGGATGACAACCTGTGGGGCGGGCATGTAAATCTGAGTTTCCAGGCATCGGATACGACGATGATCTTTGGCCGCATTGCCCGCGGCTACAAGGCCGGCGGGTTTAACCTGGATGCGAACGCACCCGCGGATAAAATAATGTATGCCAAAGAGACATTATGGAACTACGAGGCCGGTGTTAAATATCTCAGTGCAGACCGCTTGTTGCGCGCTGATCTTGTGGCATTCTTCATGGATCGTGATGACATGCAGGTTAAAGTGCCGGTACAGGACGCTATCGGTAATCCGATTGCGTTCTCATTTTTGACCGACAATGCGCAAGAGGGAAGGAACCAGGGTATTGAGGCCAGTGTCGATTGGCAGGTGACCGAAGCCTGGAGCCTGTTTGGTGCTTTCGGTTTGCTGGATGCCGATATCAAGCGCTTCAATTACATTCGGGACCTCGAGGGGCGCGATCAGGCGCATGCGCCGGCTTATAACTTCTCACTGGGCGCGCTATGGCAACATGAACAAGGCTGGTTTGTACGGGCAGACATGACGGGTAAGGATGAGTTTTATTACGACTACAGTCACGATCAGAAATCGACGGCCTACGAACAGGTTAATCTGCGGCTAGGCAGGGTGTGGGACGCCTGGTCCCTCTATCTTTGGGGGCGAAATATTTTTGATGAAAGCTACTTTGTGCGTGGTTTCTACTTCGGCAATGAACCACCGGGCTTCCCGGAGCGACTCTATACACAGACCGGTGATCCGCGCCAGGTTGGGCTGACACTGAACTGGGAATTTCAATAACGGGACGAGGTAAGCAACATCATGATGATAACGGTTGAATTAAGCATGTATCCGCTCGACGCTGACTACAAGCTGGCGATTCGTGCATTTATCCACAAACTGAGTGCCTGTGATGGGCTCGAAACCGTCACCAATCAGATGAGCACTCAGGTACGGGGGGAATTTGATGATGTAATGCCGGCTATCACGGCTTGTCTGAAGCAGGGCATGAGCGATAACGACAAGGTTGTATTCGTCACCAAGTTTCTGAACAGTGGGCTCGATATCACGCAAACGCCCGATCTTGTATGACCTGATTGACAACGTATCCGCTGCGACCGCGGCAATGTCGCCATGGGAAGCTATCGCCGTACTGCTGGCCGTAGCCTATCTCGTTCTTGCCATCCGGCAAAATATCTGGTGCTGGGCTATGGCATTCGCTTCAACGGCTATTTACCTGGTGTTGATGTATCGCGCGCTGCTGTATATGGAATCGGCGCTGCAAGTGTTCTACCTTGGCATGGCTGTTTACGGCTGGTATCAATGGCGGCATGGGCCCGGAGCAGACCACTCACTGCCGGTCAGTCGCTGGCCGCCGGCACGCCATATTGCTGCCATCGTTGCGGTATTGATTGCGACGATAATCAGCGGCCGCTTGCTGAGTGAATACAGTACCGCGGCCTTGCCATACCTGGATTCGTTCACGACCTGGGGGGCAATCATCGCGACCTATATGGTGGCCCGTAAGCTGCTGGAAAACTGGTTGTACTGGTTTGTCATCGACAGTGTGTCGATCTACCTGTACTCCAGTCGTGAGCTCTACCTTACTGCGCTGTTGTTTGCCGGTTATCTCGTGCTGATTGTTATCGGTTACCTGTCCTGGCGTAAAGATTTGCGCACGTTGCAACCGGCGTGAACCCTGAGCAGGCACTTGCAGGGATCGAGTCGCTGGCCGATGCGCGGGTGGTTGGCACACTAAACCGTGGGCCGGTAAGTGACAGTTACCTTATCGAGCACAATAAAGGGCAATTCGTATTGCGCCTCGATAACGAAGTTGCTGTACCGCTCGGGCTGGATCGCAAGGCCGAAGCAGAAGTGCTGGCGGTTGTCGGCAGGCATCAGCTGGGCCCTGAATTGAGGTATGCCGATCCACCGCAGGGCATCCAGGTGACGCGCTATATCGAGGGACGGGTATGGACAGAAAGCGACCTGCATGATGAAGAATGCATTACAAGGCTTGCCGAACTATTGCGGCAACTGCATGCTCTGGAGACGCACGGGCAACCCCTGCAACTGCTGGACAAGGTTGATCATTACGCGCGGATTATCGGCACGGCGGAAGGACGTGAACTGGCTGAAGAAACACGGCAATTATCGGGCAGGCTCAATCAGCAGCCGGTATCTCATTGCCTGTGCCATAACGATGCACATTGTGCGAATCTCATTGACGGGCAAGCACTGATATTGATCGACTGGGAATATGCCGGCATCGGTGAGCCAATGTTCGAACTGGCCGTCATCGCCGAACATCATCAGTTTAACCACCAGCAGACCGACACTTTGCTCGATGCCTATTTCGGCACAGTGCGTGAAGAGCATATGCAGCGGTTATCCGGCTACCGGTTGCTTTACCTGCATCTGCTGGTGTTATGGCTGACCTCGGTTGAACAGTTGGGTGAGCCAGGTGCTGAACTGCGGGTACTGCTGCAGCAGGCCCGGCATCGTTTGCAGGCAGCCGCAACCGGCTGACCGCGATCAGGCAACCACAACAAGCATCCGGGAACATCGTGTCCTTAAGCCCTGGTGGCTTAGCCGGATAGCGTGTTCGCTTCTGTGGCGGTTGATCAATGCGCTGCAAGGTGTTGTCGGGGAAGGGCGGTTCCCTCTTTCAATTATGAGCATTTGCTGGTATCTAAAGGCATTAAAACCACCGCATTTAAACCGGATTTATAGTTATGAGAATTTTCATCTCAATTCTAACCGTCAGTGTCTTGTTTTTAGCCGGGTGCAGCTCCCCTGAAGTCGTTAAGCTATCTCCCGACACGTATATGATTTATGACGTAGACAAGGGGGGTATGTTTGGGAACGCAGCGAATATGCAAGCAAAGGTGATTGCGACGGCAAATAAATTTGCCGAGTCTCAGGGAAGGGTTGCCATCCCGGTTTCCTCTAACTCGACCCCGATGTCAGAGCGCCAGAACGCAACGTTTCAGTATCAATTCAGAGTGGTTGATAAAGATGATCCTGAGTACGCCAGGGTGTCCCTTGTGCCACGAGCGGACTTAACGACGGATGAGGACATTGATATTGACATCGATCTAGATGATGAAATGAACTCAGGAAAAGAAAAGGATACAGATATCTATAACGAGTTGATCAAACTTGAAGACCTGAGGCAGCGCGGCATTCTTACAGATGCAGAATTCCAGACCCAGAAAGAGAAAGTACTCAATGAGTAGAGCAGGGGGTGTAAACCTCCCCAGATTAGTCCCAGGCCAAATTAGAGTTTCCGGGCTGGTTATTGGCCTGCAGATACTCCACAGGCGTCATGTCATTCAGTGAGTCGTGTGGTCGTTCATTGTTGTATCGATCCCTCCAGTCGTCGGTCATCTGTCTGACTTCAGTGAGTGTGCGAAACAGGTACAGATCCAGGAGCTCGTCCCTGTAGGTTCGATTAAAGCGCTCAATGTATGAGTTCTGCGTCGGCTTACCAGGCTGAATGAAGTCGAGTACTACGTTGTTTTCCTGCGCCCAGTCGGCGAGGGCCAGTGAGATAAACTCCGGACCATTGTCGACTCGTAGCTTGTCAGGATAGCCGCGCAATAGCGCCACTCGCTCCAGGACCCGGATAATCCGAGGTGCCGGCAAGTTCAGGTCGATCTCAATCGCCAGCGCCTCACGATTAAAGTCATCGACAACGTTGAAGGTGCGAAAACGACGACCACACATCAGCGCGTCACTCATGAAGTCGATCGACCAGCAGCAGTTGACTGCCGGCGGCACAACCAATGGCTCGGGATGACGACTGGGCAGTCGGCACTTGCCTTTGCGTCGCTTGTTCAGCTTTAGCAGGCAATACACACGGTAGACTCGCTTGTGATTCCAGCGATAGCCTTGCCGGCGCAGTGTCTTGAACAACTTTCCAAATCCATAACCAGGATGGATCTCCAGCACAGCCTGGATAGCGGTAATAACTGGCAGGTCACGGTTAGTATCCGGCCGGTATCGATACACTGATCGGCTTAGCTTTAGCATTTCACACACCGCCCGCTGGCTGATTTCATGCGCCTGCTGCGCGTAATCAACAAGTTCTCGTTTTGCCGCGGGCTTCAGAGCTTTTTTTCGACAATATCCTTCAGCACTTCGTGCTTGAGGCTGAGGTCGGCATACATCTGTTTCAGGCGCCGGTTTTCATCTGCCAGTTCCTTCAGCTTTCGTATATCAGCAATCTCCATGCCGCCATACTTGGCTTTCTAGTTGTAGTAGGTCGCGTCGGATATCCCATACTCACGACAGACTTCCTTCACCTGGCGGCCACCTTCAACCTCTTTTAGCACTCGAACAATCTCGGTTTCTTTGAAACGTGCTTTACGCATTCTTCGTTCTCCTTCTCAGCATCATTATGCCGGAGAACTCTAACCCCGCGTGGCGCTATTCTAAGGGAGGCTTACACTCATATCCACCTCTCCTGGTGCCATTTTGTATGGCTGAAAGGTGTCTAGGAAAGTGGGGGCGATTCAGCGCATGTTCAATCTTGATGACAATTTTTTCATTCGCCTACCTTCGCATGTATGTATTTGTAGTCGTAGCCGTAGCTATAGTTCTGCATTCTCTCTATAAAGAGGCAAACAAACGAGTGTTGCCACCCAAAGCAGAGTCGCCATTGCACGAACGCTGGGAAGCATCCTAAACACGTGAAAGAAGAGTTGTTTAAACCAGGCTACGGACGATAATTTCGCCAGCTGCTAAGATCTCTTCCTATAATATTTTCCAGCCTATCTATCTCGGATTTATAAAAGTCATCAAGCCGCTGCCA
>PBZD01000041.1 GCA_002729875.1 Chromatiales bacterium
CCCCCCCAAAACCCCCGGCCAACCTTGTCATCCTCGCCCGCCCTGCCCCAGTGTTGCGGTTGCCAAAAGTAGCGACGGGTTCCATCGCCACCCTTCCCCTTGGTCTTGTTCGTTTTATTCTTCGTCGACGCGCCGACGCCTTCCACCATCTGGGCGCGTTTGGACTTCCAGGCCGACAACTCTTCCTTGCATACCTGTAGTGGGCGTGCCGTTCATGTACTGCCGCAATGCCAATCCATGACGTACTCCTAACCAGCTGATGTCGCACCGAAAAACAATGCACGCACTCACGATGAGTCACACGACGACGAATGTGCATTCATCTGGCTCCATGTATGTTGTGATTGTTTCGTACTGTCTGTGCGTGATTTTCAAGGTCTGACAATCACCCCACGTCCACCCGAGCACCATGAAGCCGACGAGCCCAGAGACCGTCAACGTGTAGAGCATGGTGAACGTGTTGTAGAGCTTCTCGCGGATCTGGGGGAGAAGTGGAGAGATTGCTGTGATCACACCAATTTCCTCGCAAAACCTCCCTAAGGGAGTCACGCATGCTCAACACACCGTTGTGTTGCCAGACTGAGACCCTTCTCTGTACCACTGGATCCCGCCCCCTGTGGATGACACGACGACCACGATCATACGGGCCCTATTGTACCCTCGCCCTTGTAGCCGACCCTCAAACGTGAATGGAACCTGCCCATCCCAACCCTCCCCCCAAAAAACCCTCTCTCCACGTTCACAACTCCCCCACCTGCGCCATGCCGAAGTTCAGACCGTGCTCCTCCTCCTTCGTGTCGTCCTGCAAGGCCGTGTTCTTCTCCTTGCCGCCCTTGCCCTTGCCCTTGCCCGCCGCTTTACCCTTCCCCGCGGTCTTGGTCTTTGCTCCAGCCTTTGGGCCCTTCTTGGCGGCGACCTTCTTCTTCATGGCTTTCGGCATATTTGCACGGATGTAAGGAGTACCGTTGCAGAGAGAGGAGGAGGACGTCGTGAAGATGTGCAGGGAGGACGTTGTGAGGAGTATAGTTGTGCTGTGTTTTTCTCTAGTGGAAGAGTAGGGCGGAGTTTTTCGTCCAAGACTAGAGTGATAGTTTTCGCCGAGTACAAGTCGTTAGTACGTAGTTCGAGGACGCAATAGTGTTGTTGTGCCTGGTCGATTAGTGCTGCTGTTGAATCAGATTGACGCGAGGGGCGTCATTGTCATTGAGATGAAAGGGAAGCTCGTTGTGCTCGCTTATTTGCGAACCCTTTCTCAACGAAAACACGACTTCCAATTAACTCCATGTGATTCAGTATTATCCTCCGGAAATTGTTCTGGGACTTTTCGTGCGTAGTAATCATTTCTGAGAAATTCGCATTTCAATGACATTTAGCTCCGTATATCGTTCGCTAAAGTATAATTCGCATTTACATTTGCTGCCGCTCTATCACCTCCATGGACGTTGCTACATTGATGGGATACAACAACCCTCGAACACGTTCTCGTGCTCGGAAACCTGTTTCTCTCGACTTCCTCCTGCACCCTCCCTGCTCCCTGCCTGAATCGGGCCCTGCCGCGCCTCAGTACAACATCGCACCATTGCTTTAACGATCACCGCACCCCACCGATCCCCGCCATCCATATTGACCGTCCAGGTCCTCGTGTCAGAGTGGTCATGCCACCCCACATTCTACGATGCGAGCAGATATCTACGAAGATTGCAGCCCTGACTAGTTGGATCCGCATCGATCCCCACCAAACCCCGCCGCCGTGACCCCCTCGGACCGACCACAGCGCGCGAAAATGGCCTGAGCTGTCTGCCGCAGCTCCGCCGCGTTCAAGGCCCGCCGCATAAGCGCATCCAATGCCGAGGTACCCTCTCGAGGGAAAATTTTGCGGTTGATCGGATTGCTTATGCGTTTTTGGTTCTCTCGCAACAGGAGGCGTAAACCGTCCGCCCGCCGGCACCGCGTCAGCCCGACCGCGAGGTGACCGTGCGCAAAAACCCGCTCTATCAGGTCCAAGAAGACACGCTCGGCTGTTCGACCCTGCGCGCTATCTAAGCTGTCTACCAGGCCGCTATCGAGGGGAAAATTCGTCCGCGTAACCGTGCGAACGACGTCGGACCCGGCCCGCGCGCTTGTTTTTGTGCTCACGGTGCGCGGCGTGATAATCGTTGGTGCCGGCATTTCCTCCCCCGTGGGGGGGATATCGTCCATAAAATGAACCAGAATTGCTCCGTCCGAAAACCCGGCGACGACGCCGCAATCCCCTTTAAGGGTTTGGTCGTCGATATGCGCTCCAATAACGCTCACAATGGTTCCTCGCTTCAGCCGCAATAGTCCGGGCAGAGAACCTGGAATGTGCCGCCGCCGGAGCCAATCACTCGTCCTCTTCTCCCACACAACATTTTTACCCGTTAGGAGTGCCTCCTGGTCCTCTTCGGCCATGTCGGCATACGGGTGCGCTCCGTCTGCCAAAAGGCCGCCACCGCTCGACGTCGAAACCTGCTCAGGCTTAGCTGCCACCTCGAGTCGCTCAGCAGTAACTCGTTCCTCCGTCGAGCTGAGGAACTCCCTGGCTGTGCCGGGAAGGTAGGTCAGCAGATGCTCGCCCACGATTCTCAGCGTGGAGCGCAACGGGGCCAGGTAAACGGACTTCGCCAACTCCCGCGCTGCACGCATCGTGCCCGCCGATATCCTGTCTGGCTCCGCCAACACTCTCTGGGCAAACTCGGCGTATTTGGGCCAAAGCGACCGGACCAGATCGGGAACACAGTCCTGCCACTGCGAACGGCTGGTAAACTCCTGTCGCCCAACAGCCTTCGGAAAATCCGCCACTGCAACACGTTCGCTGGCGTCATTCAATCCCCCGCTTCCGAACTGCAGCGCAAACGCAAAGAATTCTTCATCCGGGCACCGGACCGGCCGCACGAAGGTCGTGCACCGAGCCTCTCGTAGTCGTTGGAGAAAGTGTAGAGAACAAGCTTCATACACTTCCGTTTGGGAAGTACGCCGCGCCCCCAGGATAACTAATATCTGCCGATAGTCTCCGGAGCATAGCACAGGGATTCCCCCGAAAAAGACCGATGCCCGCAGTTTGTCGGGGACGCCCATCAGATCATTCATGCAGTCAGAAGCCGCCTGCAGTGCCTTGCGAGACATCTGTGAGATCTCGTCAAGCCAGATGTAGTCACATTGACGCAGCCGCTGCCTCTTCACATAATTGGGAGTCGCTCGGCATTGCTCGGCTTCGTCGATGAAGTCGAGTAAAGATAACGAGAATGTGCTGTTGAACGTCTTCCCCAGGCACATGTGTTTACGTGCTTTTCCGGTCTGTGCGCAAGCGAGAGGCTTCCCACCCCGAGCCCTTACCGCGCAAACAGTCGCGTTGCCTGTATGTGTCTTCGCTGTCCCTGGGGGAGCGAGAAGCACCAAAACGTTCGCGCCAAAGAGGGGCCAACGCTCCTTGCTCGACGCCCGGGCTCGTTGATTCTGTCGGTGCTCCGTAACCATAGCAAGCACAAGCTGGAGCACCCCCTCCGCACGTATGTTCTTGATCGCGGCCATCTCCGCCCGTGCCGTCGCCTCCCTGGTAGCCGCCTGTGCGCAGGAGAGGTCGTCGTAATAGGGATCGGCCACATGCAGCTCCGGACTGGGCACTCCATACGCAGCATTGCGCTCGCCGAAGCGGCGCATAAAATACCTCTCCAGGTAGTGCAATAAACAGGCCTCCTTTTCGACATCGGACAGAGAGCGCGACGCAGACCGTTCCTGCATCTTCGTCCCAAACGGAGGGTCCGGCCGATCGACTCCCGGGAGATCCCATTGCGTGAAATCCCCCACCAATCCTTCCCAGATCTTCTCACGATCGTCTGCGTCAAACGGACTACCCCCCTTGGCAAACGGAGGCTCTATTTCCGAGGGCAGAACCGCCTCAGGTTCAGCCTGTCCTTGGCCCGGGTGCAGCGCGGGTAAGGAAGGGCGCCGGAGATCTGAATACACCGCCGTTCCCTGAGACAATAACACTGCGACAGCGTGCCGCATCCGGGGACCAGGATACGACACGGCGAGTTTCGCGAGATGTTCGCGTAGCACGCTGCCCGTGTGCCATAGTTCTTCGGCACGTGCCGCCTCCTGATACGTCTCGCACCCTCCCTTCAAACTCTCGTATGCGCGACGGCCCCACGCGAGACTCGGGTTGTGTTGCGTGAGGAGATACAAGTAAAAAGTCTCCGTTCCCACGGGGGGGATCCTGACGCGCACAAGGGGCGGATCGCGCGAAGCCTCGGCCGCGTCTGCGCGTTTCCGCCCGACCTGCTGGGTCTCCACATACCAAGCCGCGTAGCCGAGGGTCCGCAGCTTCGACCCGCGACGCAACCATTTCTCGAAAAAACTGGCCCGCTGTTCCCACCGGGCGAGATCCTGGGGCGTTTCGTTTGCGCGATCAACTACCAGCCAGTTCTCACCCGGGAGATGGACCTGCAGCCTTACAAACGGTATAGACTGTGTCGGACTTCTCCCGAATATCCGCATTGATGCCCACGGAGAGGACGTCTGTACCAACCGTAAGAATTCGCTCCAAGCGTTCGTGTCCGGATCTCGGACCATGAACTCAGCTAATTGTTTCGATTTTGTCATATATCCCGCCAGGTATTGTATCGCGGCCAGGACATCGTTCACGCGCCGCACCGACAACCCAATGCCCTTGTTGTACTTGTCGTCGTGTCGTTCCTCCAGAAAGACGCGCCAGCCGGCGGGCCAAGATGGTTCTGCTAGTTGGTCTGCCGGTGTCAGCCGTTTGTACTGAAAAAACCCCCGCGAGTCGAAACCCGCCTCGTCCTCCTGTGGCCACGGCGCCCCCTTTTCACACGTCTCCTTCGCGGCAATTGACGCCCCCACCCCGTGCCGGCGCGCTATTTTACTGTGACGGCACCATTTCCCACACTTGTGGTGCGAGACGGTCCGGAAATGATTCTGTTTCAGGGATGCCCTACAACAGGGAGGCAGCCCCCCCTTCCCTCCTTGTTTCAAGGATTCCCCCCCCCCCCGTCCAATTTTCTTCTCGTTTTCCATTCCCGAACGACCCCCTAAGGACTGCGCCACATCTACAGTATAATCCCCATCGCAATACACCCACCGCAGGACCCAAGTCGTAGTATTAGCCGGGATGGGCCCTCAACCAGAATGATCCCTCCCCATTCTTGTCCCCCACCTACCCCGGAAGCCGTGAAACTCCCTGGGTACCTCCGTCCCCCCCTCCCTGTTTCAAGGTGTCCGTGAAACATAATCATTTCCGTGCCGTATCTTCGTTGATCGCTCGAAACACATCCGCCCGTAAGCGTCCCCCCGAAAATATTTATCAGCGTCGCCATAGCATGCGACGCACATCTCCTCCGTCATCGCTTCAATGTCGGCACTCGGGTAGAGCCATAGCAGCAGGTGGAAGTGGAAGTTGTCACGCCCCTGCAACTCGCGGACCATAGCAATGCGCCGAACTGGCCAGCGCCATTCTAATAGTGTGCAGAAAGCTTCATAGCATAGTTCAAACGATCGCTCCGCCTCCTGCGGGCATCGTTCGGCCGAACGTCCCCCGCGTAGTTCTTCCAAGACTAGGCGATGTACGTCATGCACACCGGTGATGAAGAAGTCAGGGTCGCCTACGTCGGGAAGGGCTGCAAATTCAACGAGATCCTCATACATCTTCTGGTATTGTCCGGGGCCGTCCACAAAATTGGCGGGTAAATTCCGTGGTGTCGTGTCTCCGTGCATTAGCTCTTTCTTGCGAATGAATGTCGTCTTGTTCTCCGCCTGCACTTTTTGCCGCGCGACAATGCGTGCCTCCAATATCCGCAGCCAACAATCGCACACATATTGCTCTGGTGGGGGTGTTTTTTTCTTTATTACGTAGATGAGCAGAGTGAGTCTGTGAGGAAATAAGATGTGTCTGACACGGTTTTTCGTATGGATTGTTGTCCCTACCGCTTAGTGCGTAGTTGTGAAGCATAACTTCCCGGCTGGCAAAAATCTGGCGCCGATAGAAGGTCATCATGGTGTCGCCGGGCCCCGTGAAGTCGTCCGAGTTGAAAGACCATTCCGACAGCCCTTGCCAATGCAGGACGGCATACATCGTCGCGCCGAACATCGGGTTCTGTCCGTGGATGAAGACGCCGCTCTTCAGCTCACCTGTCTTGGCGCCTTCCACGATCGGAACCTGCAAGGAATGCGCCGCCCATTCCGGTACGTAAATCGCCGACTGCGTGCTCAGCTTTTCGGGGACGGGATGAAGGGCTGAAAAGCTGGCCAGAATTTTTGCACCGGTCTCCGACGTCTCGAGGCATAACCACGTCTGCTGATTGTCGCGACTTGCGCGCGCTATGGTCTTCTTCGTCCCGGCCAACGCCATGCCCGCTTGCGCACAGGTCGGACGGTCCTCGAGATAGGCTTGCGCCTCGCCGCGCTTCTCGAGCGCCTGATAAACAGGGTGGTGCTTCGTCAGTGCGCGAAACGCGCCCGCCACAGTACTAAAAGGCACCTTCATGTCGCCGTACTGCACGGAAGCAAGGCGATTTTTCAGCGTCGACACCTGCCAAAAACGGCGGTCCTCGTCACTCGTCACAATGCGGCCATATGGCGACCCGTGAATCTCGGCGGCAGCATCAAGGACGACTACCTGGCGCAACTGCCCCCCCTCTTCCTGCCCATCGTCGCCGAGGGTTTCCCTTGTGCTGCCAGTGGTGTCGCAGCTCTGGGAGTCGGTGCCGACCGCGCGATGCTGGCCGGCCACCGGAATGTCATCAGGAAGGCACGCCTCCGCGTCGGGAGGTTTACATATTGCGTCCTCCGTCCTCCGGTCCGGTTCCGCGCCGGGAGGCGTCCTCCGGTTCGGTTCCAGCCGCGGACGTTTAGCACGGGGGTCGGGGAGGTCGCTCGGCAGATGTGCTTCGCCGTCACCACTCGTCGCTGGTGGTGCATTTTTCTTTGTGCGGAATCGGGCGACTACACGACCAAGGGACGTGCTGGGGCTGACGTCATCGGCGTCCACCACTATACGCTTCGTCTTTTCAGTTCGTGTATTGCCCTTGGTGCCAGTGGTTCCGCGTTTTCCGATGGAAAGCTCGTTGTTCACCACCAGGGAATGCTGTTCCAGCTTGAGTTCATCCGGGGGCTCGACGAGCCGAGGAGGATCGTCCTCATAGCCCTCGCAGGCTTCACATTTCTCCACCTTCAAGTTGAAGCGACGCCGGTCCGCAATAGGGTCACTGAGGAGCTCGAAGCAGGACGTGAAGCGTAACGAACGGCACTTTGGGTTGGGGCAACATTCCGTGCCAAGGCGCCAACGTAAATTGCTGATGTCGTGATGTGCGACGTGTTTCTTCAAATTCCAGTGCTTTATCGGAGCGCCGGCGCGTGCTGCTGCACGCGACGGATGCGGGACGGTTTGAGCGGGGGCGCTTCCGTGCGGAAGGGAACTGCTCTCCGGCCGGGCCTCCTTCGATTGGGCAGCCATTCGCGGACAACGCGGCGTGAAAACGTCGTGAGGTAGTGCAGGGAAGACGTTGTAGGGAGTATTGTTGTGATGCGTTTTTATCTAGTCGACGAGTTGTTTTAGCCGAGTCCACGATGTTAGTGCGTAGTTCGAGGAAATAATAGTTTTGTTGCGACTAGTCAATTAGTGCTGCTGTTGAATCGGATTGGCGCGAGGGGCGCCGTTGAGATAGACGGGATTTTCGTTGTGCTCTATTATTTGCGAGCCCGTTGTGCTCTATAATTTTTATTCTCTTCTCAACTCATACACGTCTTCCAATTAACTCCATGTGATTCAGTATTCTCCTCCGGAAATTTTTCGCCAGCTCTTCATGCTTAGCAGTCGTTTATGAGGAATTCGCATTGCAATAGCATCAGCTCCGTGTTAGTTCGTTGAAATTTATTGTTCCTTCGACATCACGCTTTCATTTATGATTTGGTTCTCTCACTACCGCTCCTCCAATGAGACCTCCCTTCGCTACGTGATTTAAAGTATCTTCCGCCCACCGCTTCCTCTCGAATTCGGACAGTCGTCCCATCGCGCGGTGTGCCGCGCACTCGCTTCGCCTTTCCGTCATTACAAGCCCCGCCAGCTATTTTCTGGGCGCGTCCGGTTGCGGTCACACTGACTCTGGCGGGGGCAACTGACGGGACCCTGGCCTAGCGTGGTGGAAACGTCGTGGTGAGATGCCGGGCACAGACTCCGTCTCCGCATGGCCCGGCGGTGGTAGGGGGACGTTGCGTCACGGGCGAGTTCGTGACCAAGTAGCCGGGGCAAAGCGCTGCTGGGGGGCCCCGTGGTGCAGCCACTCTTCCCGTAGCACGGCCCCTCATTACGTGGCCCGGCCTAACTACAGGCGGCTCCGCAATTAGCCAGACGACCCAACTCTGCGCCGCCCCGAATAGGGGCAGCGAAGTCGTACTAAGGAAAAAAAAATGTTCTGAGATTTCACACAAAAAAGCCCGCGTGCACTTCTAAAAGTCAATTTGCAGGGAATGTCCAGGATTTACGGTACCGAACGCTTCTGCAGGGGAAACAG
>PBZD01000042.1 GCA_002729875.1 Chromatiales bacterium
CGACGGCGCTGACCCTGCTGGAAGAAGCACACGTTCCGTCCGGCCCGATCTATAACGTTGCAGATATGCTTGCCGATGAGCATTTCAACGCCCGGGGCTTGTTTGAAGAAGTTGAAGTAAACGGCAAACCCCTGAAGATCCCCGGCATGGCACCAAAATTCAGCAGGACACCTGGCCGTACCGATTGGCCGGGCCCCGCCGTCGGCGCCTTCAACGATGAAATTCTTGGCGGATTACTGGGAATCAGCGCTGCAGATCAGGCCAAACTGAAGGATGACGGCATAATCTGAGTTGCCATAGCCGTTATCTGTTCAGCTTTACCGGTGCTGTTGGCCGGACACAAATAAATCGGCTAACTCAGCCACACTGGACAGGATACGGTGCGTACCGGCGGCGCTCAGGCTGGCGGAATCCCCTGCGCCGGTCAGCACACTCAGCGCCGCCACACCGGCTGCATGGCTGGCGGCAACATCGGCACATGAATCACCGATATAAACAGCCTCCGGTGGTCGCAGGCCGAGTTTATCCAGGCATAAGCGAATACCTTCCGGATCAGGCTTGCGCGCCCGAACATCCTTGCCGGTAATAATGACTTCAAATAAATCCATTAACCCGGCCTTGCGTAACGGCGGGAAAGACTCGCCACCGGAACCGGTATAAATGGCCAGGCGAATCC
This sequence comes from Chromatiales bacterium, assembly GCA_002729875.1. GTDB lineage: Bacteria > Pseudomonadota > Gammaproteobacteria > Steroidobacterales > SMWD01. The sequence continues at coordinate 677 of PBZD01000042.1, forward strand.
CGGCCTGTCTCAGGGAACTCAGTGCCGCCCCACAGCCCGGAAAAACATCGACAACTTCATTCATGGCAGCCGGCCAATGCCGCCTGGTCGCGGCGCGCAATTCAGCCCGCAAACCCTGATCAGCTTGCCTGTCGGGTGGAATGATAAAATCCCAGAATGGCCGATTTGTATTCAGTGCCTGACGCAAATGGTCGTAACTTACGCTATAACCGTAGGCCGCAGCTGCCCGACTGGCTGCCAGTTGATAACCATCGAGTGAATTCAACAATGTGCCGTCAACATCGAAAATAATCGCTTGCGGCGGATGCCAGTCATAGCTCTTAAGCCTGACGACATCACCGTCAGCAACAGCCAGATGCTGGCGAAGATTGACCGCGGCAACGATCTCAGCCTGATCTGCCGGGTAATCATCAACCTCGGGGATTACAATCACACCAGTCACGCTGTCGGCAATGCTGATTGAGTGCATCATGGCATCGCAGGCTTCGCGCGGTGCCAGCAAGCGCCGACCTCCGCGTGCCCGCAGTCGGCGCCATGCCCGCCGGTCGGCGTCTGCCGCCAGGACAAGATTCAGGGTTCCCGGATATGGATCAACACCACAATGTTGCAAAAACTGCTCACGTACCCAGTCCAGTTGCGTAAAGCCGGCACCCTGACCGACCCCGGTCACCACCCGACCGGTGAATGACAGTGATGCAGAAAGCAATATATTCACATTGCCATTTTGCACAGTGGATAATCAAACAAGCAAGAAGCCGTCGCTATGGGTATCAGCCTACAATCAAGTGAAAGCTAATCCAGATGGGGTTAACGGCTTTATCTTCGACTCGTTCTATTTTATTTACTTAAATTATTGTTTTTATTATGTTTGGCTTTGAATACATCAATAATCTTATCGACAGGACCCTGGCCTGTCGGGCGCTGAAAGAGCTTACTGATGAGACCGGTGGGCCGCAGATGGCGCTGTTTCGTGCCGACGACCCGACGACTGATGCCGGTGCCCTGCGGCTGTGGCAAGGTAGCGATGACGGCCTGATCGATCGCATGATTCACTTCCGGTTAGTGAGTGATCCGGTCGATACCCAGCTGTTTTTTCTGTTCGGCCGTGACGGGACAGCAATGCCCCACTTTCATGCGCAGGTAGTCCAGTTCGGAGCGGATGCCTGTGTCTTTAATACCGATTATCTTCCCCGCCTCGATCCGATCGATCATCCGGATTACTATACTGAAGTTTTCGCAACTCTGAGCAAGCCTTACTGGAAGGCAATCAACGATAAAAATAACGTCTGTGCGCTGGCCCCGGCCAGCCCGGCGATTGCCGTGTACCTGAGTCCCTGGAGTATCGGTTGTGGTCGACCGACCAATCGCGCCGAACTCGACCGCGTCAGCCCGTCGATCGAGGCGTTTTTAGACCAATACCTCAATCTCGCCGGCAACCTGGTCTATGCAGGCTCATCGGCTGACCAGTTACGCGATCGTAACCAACGACATCTTGAGCAATTTTTCGATGACCGACTCGACCCACGCGCCTGGAAAGGTGTGTACAACGTAATCGGGGAAGCCATGGGCCAACAGGTCAAGATGATTTTCAAAACCAAACTGTGCAGCTGATTTACAACTCGGCGGTACGATCCAAACTATCTACGGAGGCATATCCATGAACATAGCTATTATCGGTGCAGCCTACACAGGCATGGAAGCTGCGCGTTACCTTAAGAGCCTGGGACATACCATCAGTGTTACCACCACCAGTGAGCGCCGGGTGGCAGAACTCGAACCGGTGTCGGACCGGGTTGTTGTCATGCGCGGTAATAACCGGGAGAGGATGAGCCAGTTGTTAAGCGGACAGGATGCCGTGCTGATGACCGTCGCCGGCGGCATGGTCGAGAAAGACGGTAAATTTGTCATGGATCTTGAGCTTTATACGGATACCTATGTTGGCACGGCCGAGTGCCTGGCAGAATGCCTGGATGCCGCCCCGCAACTCAGCCAGGTTGTGTTTACCGGATCATGGAGTGTATATGGCAATGCCGGGGGCGCGGACGATGTGAATGAAGACACCCCGGCCACTCCGGGCAGTCCCTTCCAGCAAGTCTATGCCGATACCGAATCCATTCTGTTCAACGCTGCCACCGATACCCGCAATGTTTGCGTTTACCGCACCGGGACGATCTACGGACCGCAGGTTGGCTTTATACCCCGGCAACTTCGCGCCCAGGCTCTGCCACTGGCGGGTCAGACGGTTCCGTTCGACGGTGATTCACCCGCAACCATCGTACATCGCGATGATGTTGTCGGGGCACTGACATTCGCGCTGGACAACCACCTGTCAGGCATCTACAACCTCGTCAACGACATCAGTGAATCAAAATCCAGTTTCATGGGCAAATTTGTGGCCGAGGCCGGTGTTGAACCCATCAACTGGGTCGGCCACGGAACCGGCCCGAAATCCTTGTCAAATCAGAAAATCAAAGATGCCGGCTTCCAATTCCTTGATCCACGCGGCGAACATGATGGTGAGAGCCTACTGTAAAACCTGATCAGAACCACCATTCCAGTTTCGCAGTTAGCGGAGGAATAATCAGTGTCGCCCACTACCGGTAGCGCCCCGATTCCGCAGAACCAAAAACTTGGCCTGTTCTGGTTGATGCCGGGCATCACGAGGATCAACGGTCTGAGTTACTTCATCACGGCCATGCTGGCCGTGCCGATGATGGCTTCCTTAAGCTTCCTGCAACCGATGGTTTTGAAACTTGTCGGTGTCGAACGTGCTATTCAGGGCACACTGAGCGGCGACCTGACGTTTTACCAGGAATGCATAGTCCTTGCGCTAACCCCTTTTATCGGCGCACTGGCCGACAAACTCGGTCGGCGACCGCTCATCATGCTTGGTATCTCGTTGCTCGGTATCGGCTACGCATTTTATCCATTCGCCGACAGTATTTTCATGATGTATGCGTACCGCACTATATTCGCGTTTGGTATAGCGCTGGTCGCGACCGTGATCTCGATCATCAACATGGATTACGTACAGGACCGCAGCCGGGGCAAATGGGTTGCCGTCGCAAGCATGACCCAGGGCATCGGCATATTCATCATCACACAATTACTTCGGCGACTGCCTGCCGAGTTTGCGCAACTCGGCTACAGCGAGACCGTCACGGCAAAATATCTGTTCTGGGGCTGCACAGGTATCTGCCTGTTTACCTTTCTAATCGCCACATTCGGCCTGAGTCGCAACAAACCGGCCGAGGCACGTGAGCGTGAACCGATGCTCAAACTGATCCGCCTGGGTCTTGATGCTGCACGCAAAAACAGTCGTATCGCCCTGGCCTACGGCTGCGCATTTGCCGCACGCGGCGATATTCTTGTGGTCGGCACGTTCAGCTTCCTGTGGACCCAACAGGCCGCCGAGGACCTCGGACTCGGTATTGCCGCCGGATATCAACGTGGCGGCATGATTGTCGGCGTCATCCAGGGTTCAGCGCTAACCTGGGCGCTGATCATGGGCGTCATACTGGATAAAATTGACCGGGTCACGGGCGTAATCATCGCATTCAGCCTGTCGGCCATCGGTTACACAGCGTTCGGGCTGATTACAGATCCATTCTCCAGCAGTATTTTCATACCTGCAATTTTGCTCGGCATGGGCGAAACGAGCACCATCATCTCAGGCAATGCATTAATCGGCCAGACTGCACCGGCACAGATACGCGGCACGGTACTCGGCAGTTTTGCTCTTTTTGGCGCCCTGGGCATCCTGATCGCAACATCGCTCGGCGGTCGTATTTTTGATCATTGGATGGCTGGTGGTCCCTTCGTGCTAATGGGCGTGATTAACTCGATAGTCCTGCTCACTGCAATCATCATCCGCCTGAAGACCGGCAAATACCGGCCTGACTGAAAGCAGTAAAATCTTTAATCATCGCTTAGGCACGCGAAGCCGATGCGGCAATGATCATCTTCACGACACACGGCTATAGCGGGCCGTCACCTGTTCTACTCGGCAGCATCAGTTTCATGGCGCGGATAATCCGTATCTGGCGCGAACGAATCTAGTCAATAAAAAACCTGGTAAACCAAGGAATCTTTAGCGATCATGCACCACAGAATATAGATCACCATCAAGGTACCAAAGTTGCCGCGGACTGCACCGCTCATGATGCCATGCTTGGGGTTTGCGGCGTTGCGGTTACGCCCATAACGAATGACATCGGGCACGATGCTAACGCCGGCCATAAGCCAGAAGGCGAAATAGGCATCCCAGGCCCACGGGTTATTGGACAATCCACCGTAATATTCCATTAGCAACAGGCCGGCGCCCGGCGATATGATAGACATCGGAAAGGTAATGCTGAGCGCCAGTTTACGCAGGAATCCGCGTGCCCAGATACCCGCTTCCTCAGGCTGGGTCATACGAATACGCATGGCCCAGATGTTACTGAACAGTGTATGGCCGATAAACAGAAAACCGGCAAACTCATGAATGAGAAGTAATGTGATCCGGTCGAAAACCTGCGGCAACTGCAAAGTAACGAACAGCGGAATCACGGTAACAATCATGACAACCAGGTAAACCAGATACCAAAAGTATTTCCACGGATCGGTATCGACTTGTAGTTCAGTAACTGCTGTATTCATATGTAGTCCTTTTCAGTCAAAAACCTTGCCAGGGTTCAGTATTCCTTTTACATCGAGGGTATTCTTTAAGGCCCTCATGACACCGATCTCCGCATCACTGCGACACCAGTCCAGGTAGGACTTTTTCTCCAACCCGATGCCGTGCTCCGCCGAAATCGAGCCACCTAATGCTGCCAATGGTCGATACACAATATCCTCGACATTCTTGCGCGCATCGCCCGATGCAGAACCGGCCGAAATGGCAAGATGCACATTGCCATCTCCAAGATGTCCGAATACAAACATCTGCTGATCCGGCCACCCTTTGGTAAGGGCGGCACGGATATCCGTAACGTAAGCCTCGACACTGCGTATCGGCAGGCTGACGTCAAACAGGAACATCGGTCTAAGCTCTTGCAGGCTGACTACATCGTCGCGTATGGCCCAGATCGCCTGCTCATCCGTGCCGGATTTAGCGATAATCGCAGTGTCAATCAAACCCATCGTCTGCGCCTCATCCAGCACGGTGATGAACCGTTCACCATCACCGACCGGATCGCTGCCGAGCATCTCGACCAGTACATAATAGGCTGAATCGGGGGGCAGCGGCGCGGGCCGCGTCACCGTCATAAACGAATAATAATCGTGCCACATCACCTCGTACGCACTCAGCGTATTGCCGCAGGCACCGTTCAAATAACCAAGCAATCGAGTGACCCGATCGAAATCATCGATCCCCACCAGCGCGATTTCCCGGCTCGCAGGTTGCGCCGATAATCTGACGATTACCCTGGTGACGACACCGAGCGTACCTTCGCTGCCGATAAACAATTGCTTTAGATCATAACCGGCGTTGTTCTTGATCATCTGATTCATGCTACTGAGCACCGTACCGTCGGCAAGCACGACTTCCAGACCAAGCACCAGTGAACGCACCATGCCATAGCGGATCACACGATTGCCGCCCGCGTTTGTTGCGACGTTGCCGCCGATCGTAGCAGTATCGCGTGCGCCCATGTCCAATGGAAACATCAGGCCATGCTCGGCCGCAGCTTCCTGGATCGTCGCCAGCGGTGTGCCGGCTCCGGCAGTCAGCGTAGCTCCTATCGGGTCAATGCTGTCAACACCGTCCAACCGTTCGAGTGACAACACCAGATCAGAATTTTCTGCCCGTGCGCCTTCTACGACGCCGGTCAACCCACCGTGAATGACAACTGATTGATCCAATTCATTACAAATCGACAAGACACTGGCCACTTGGCCGGTATCCGCCGGCCGAACGAGTATCTCGGCAGCAATCGTGTGCGGTTGCCCCCAGATTCCAGCACTGCGCGCCCGCACCCGATCCCCGGTAAGCACTGCCGTTTCACCAACTGCCACCAGCAAACGAGAGAGGAGTTCAGATCGATTCATTCGAGAACTTTTTTTCACAATAACAAAATGACCTTTTTATTTGTTTAAATAAATCCTTATAAACATAAAGACTGTAATTCACCGGCCTGCCGGCTACGCCGTCAACACCGCCTGATGGCTTGCCCTATGCGCGGTCATGGTCAAGCACCAACTACATATTTGCTTTACTACGAAAATAGAATAGACACTGTAACCGGCTCATAACTCATCCTCCATGGAGAATACAGAAGTGTACGATTTTCGATCATTTATTCGGATGTTAAATGAGAGCGGTAACATGGATCATGTTTCACGGGAGGTTGACCGCTCACAGGAACTGGCCGGAGTCATGTCCAAAATTGAAATGAAGCGTCGTGCATTCTGCTTCACGAACGTCAAGGATGCCAAATTTCCATTGGTAGGCGGGCTTTATAACAGTCTTGAACGTTTCGGCGCCGCACTTGGACACACCGGCCCCGAGCCGTTCACACACACTGACTTCGATACCCGGATAGAAGCTGCGAAAGCCCGACCGATCGAACCACTCACAATTGCCAGCGGCCCTACCAAGGAAAACATCATTACCGGTGATGCAATCGATTTGCATGATCTGCCGATACCGACATTCTTCGAACTCGATAGCGGGCCGTTCATCACGGGTGCAATCGGAGTGGCCCGCGACCCGGTGAGTGGCGAACTAAACATCGGTATTTACCGAACTTTGATCATTGATCGTAATCATTTTGTTATCAATGCAAGCTCTATGTCGGATCTGCGCCGGATTTACGCTACCTGGGAAGCGTCCGGACAGACCATGCCGATCGCTATCGCGCTCGGTGTTGCGCCTGCCATGCTGATCGGCGCGTCATGCAAGCTACCGCCGAACACGTGCGAGTTCGGCGTTGCC
>PBZD01000043.1 GCA_002729875.1 Chromatiales bacterium
CCGATTCGTTCGGGGACTTCGTAGCGCCAATGGCGAGGTACCAGGGGTTGAGGCATTTCCATGAACAGGTCGTAGGTGTCGTAGCGCCACTCGGTGCCGATTTCCAGGATGTCGCCGAAGCCCGCCGTGGTTATCAGGGCCACTTTGGCACCACGCCGTTCGATCACTGCGTTGGCAACCAGTGTCGTGCCATGGATGATATGACTGATGTCCGCTGGTTTTACTTTATTTGTGGCAAGGATTTTTTCCAGCCCCTGGAGAACGCCAACCGACGGATCGTCGGGCGTAGTCAGAACCTTCTCGTTGAAAAGATCGCCGTTGCGTGTATCGATCATCACGAAATCCGTGAAGGTCCCACCGATATCGACGCCCACTCGGAATGGTTCAGCCACCGGATTTTACTCCGACTGTCTTGTCGCCGTAGTCGCGCGCGGCCCCTGCCGGTGTCACCAGTCCACTTTCAAGATCCGCGCGTAATTGCGCCGGATTGCGTTCGCCGGGCCTGCCCATGCCGCCGCCGCCGGGGGTGTCGAATATCACGGCATCGTTGGGCTGCAGATCCAGACGGACTTTGGCGGGAATTCGCTTGCCATTTACGTACTCGCGACCGGGTGCGCCCGGCATCCCGCCCAGCAACCCGCGTGGTGGGAACTTTACACGCTCGTGACGGATGGTCATCGTAACCGGTTGATCCGACATCACCTTAAACGAAACCCGTTGTGCGGGACCGCCACGAAATTTACCAGCGCCACCCGAATCCGGGATCAGTGATTTTTCGGTAATCAGCAGCGGTACGCTGTTTTCAAATTCCTCGATCGGCACCGTTGCCACATTACTGGGGAAGCTGAGGCAGGCCGGGCCATCCTGATGGGGTCGCGCGCCGTGGCCGCCGTTCATAAAGAACATTTTCATGAATCGTTCGCCGCCGGGTTGGTTTCCGGAGAAATAAACATTCCACAGCGGCGAGCCGCAATCGGCGATGATCCTTTCCGGCATCAGTTTTGCCAGCGCGCTGAAGATAACCGGCGGCAGGTAATGTCCTGACAGGTGGCGCGCCCAGATCGGTGCCGGCCGGCGGGGATTGACAAGGCAGCCTTGCGGGGCGGTGATCTTAATTGGGCGGAAGGAGCCGTCATTGTTGGGTGTGACGGGGTCAAACACGCACTTGACCGCGTATGCGCTGTAGGCACGGGTGAAGTTCATTGCGGAATTGATGGGACGGCGGATTTGCGCCGACGTGCCGGCAAAATCCACCGTCAGGTCGCTTCCCTGGATACGAACCTCACAGCAGATTTTCAGTGGCTCCTCAAAGCCGTCGACCAAAATTTCATCACGATAGGAGCCATCCGGTGCTGCTTCGATGGTGCGTCGCATGGCGGATTCGGACCGATCGAGTATCTCCTCGACCAGGGTGTCCAAATCATCAATGCATTCGTCCTGGAGAATCTGCAAAAGGCGGTCAATACCGATCTTGTAGGCTGCGAACTGGGCGCGTATATCGCCCAGGGTCTCTTGCGGGGAGCGCAGATTCTCGTTTAGAAAGGCGATGATGTCTTCATTCTCCACGCCCTCGCGAAGGATTTTGGCTACGGGAATAGTCAGTCCCTCCTCGTAGGAGTCCCGCGCATCGACAGAGGGAGCGCCGCCGATATCGACGGTATGAAAGACGCTACTAATGAAAGCAATTACGCGACCCTGTCGAAACACCGGGCACGCCATGGTGATATCGTTCAGGTGACCGGTGCCGTGGTAGCCGTCATTGGATATCAGGACGTCGCCCGGATTCAGGGTCTCTTTGGGGTAGCGTTGCAGCATGACTGCAAGCGTCCGGGGCATGGTACCGATAAAAGACGGGATGCTGCGTGAAGACTGGGCAAACTGTCGACCCTGTCTGTCCATAAGACTCACGGCCAGGTCCCAGTTGTCACGAACCACGGACGAAAATGATGTGCGCACAAAAGTTTGTGCGGTCTCATCCATAAGACCGTTGAATCGATGCCATGCAACGCCCACTTGCAGGGCTGAAAACTGGCCTGACTTCAACATGTTTCGCTACCTTGCTGATTGAGAGAATGCCGCATTGTCCGGGGCAGACAGCATTTCTTCAGAACTATGCACCGGGCTTTCGGGCACTGTATTTCTTGAGATTTTTGTCTTCGTCCAGGTTAATAATAAGCTGATTTGCAAACGTTTACAAGCCAACGACGGGCTGTCATCAGCAAAAGGTATCGGAAGGATTCAGCCCGATCGCAAAGCTCGCGCTACTGATGTGCTGATGGTGGGCGTCGCCGGACTACGCTGGCAACCCAAGCGCTCCGGGATTGAGTATGCCTTTCGGATCCAGCGTTGCTTTCAATGCTAGCAATAGCGGCTTGCTGTCTTCCTGATATCGCTCCCAGAACGGATAAGTCTTGCCAAGCTGGAAATTAATCGCGCCAATGTCGGAGAAGATTCTTGCTGTTTCTGTCTGGAGTTGTGCCACCAGTTCGCGGCCATTCGGGTTTTCTTTGGCCGAGATAGCGATGCCTGCAAACTCTTTGCGAAAATAATGCGCATGAAATTCACTCGGTGTATCGGCCCAGGTTAACACCGGCTCGTATAAGAAGGCATGGGTGGAGATAGCCGAAAACATCGTCTCGGTTCTGACATCATAGGACTGCATGTCTTTTTTGTACTTGTTGTAGAGCGATTGAATTTTCCCATGCAGCTCTTTTACCCGGTCGAATGGAACGACCCCGTGTTGAGGTATGCCGCGTCGTATCTCCTCGGCCATGGGCTGTGGAATCGAGAAGTAGGGATTGCTGCTAATGACCATCGGGATGGTGTTTGGGATCTTTCGGCCATACCGGGATGCGGCTTTTCGCGCCAATGCGAGTTTTTGCCTGACTTCGGCATGGGAATGTCCGTCGCAAATAACATGACACGTGTATCCGGCTTTTTTCAGGAACGATTGACCGGTCAAAACCATTTTGCTTAACCGCCATGCACCGGCAACCGGGTTGGGGGCATCGGCGAATACCGCTTTCGCAATAATCTTGCCGGCTTCGATGGAAGTGTCTTGCGCACGCATCATTTGCTCAAGGCAGGTTGGGTCGTTGCCGAAACAGCAATCCGCAACTCCAAGACGGGCCACCGACGCCATGCCGTCGGCCAACTGTTCGAACGATTCGAAGGAGAATGACAGGAAAGACCGGTATGCACGCCGGGGCATCAGGCGTAAGGTAATACGTGCCTTGATCCCCAGCGCTCCGCAGTCTCCAAGGAAGATCCCCGTCAGGTCAGGCCCGAAATAACGGAAAAAGTTGATTCCATCGACGGCAGATTTCGAGCCCGTGGAGATTAATGTGCCGTCGCCGGCAACGACGTCGAGATTCAGAACAGAGTCGGCTGAGATACCGAAGCCGGCACTGCCCAGGCTTGCTGCATGTTGGGCGAGTGATCCGCCAATCGTTGCAATTCCACCGGAGAAGGGACCATAGAAGGGCGTGCGTAAGCTGCAACCTGTCAGCTTTTTGTTGAGAGCCTCCCAGGTTACACCAGCCTCAACGGTGACAGTGCTGTTGGTTTTGTTGACCTCCAGTATTCGGTTCAGTTTACTCATGTCCAGGGTAATCGAAGCGGGCGTATTGATAGCATATCCACTCGAATAGGACGCTCCCCCACCGCGCGGGACTACCGCGACATTTGCTGCGGCGCTGGCAGCAACGACCGCCTGCAGTTCGTTGACTGACCCGGGTTGCACGATCGCCATCGTCGTCTCGCATTTTCCCCGAATGTCTGTCGAGTAAAAATTACGAAGATCGTCATCCAGAATCAGGCCGTCGGCACCCACTATGCCTTGCAGTTGTGTAAGCAGGTTTGATGCGAGGTTCTGATTCATTGAGTACTCTATGAGCTATCGGTTCGGATACCGCCCCATTTCATATTTTACTTTACTTTACTTAACAATATCTTATGACAAAATAAAGCCACTTGTCTTGTAGAAGATTCGTTGCCGTACTCGGGGCTTGCTGCCGATCGCCCGACTACAATGGGCCGTTGAGTGATCGGGCATCCCCGAATCATAAGGCTGTTGGCCTGGCAGATTAATAGAAAGGCTTTGTCGCGCCGAGGAACGCCATGCCGGCAATCTCCAGGTAGATCATGGATACTCCGATCAGGGCGCGATTGATGTACTTTTTAAACAGTCTTTCCCGTTCTGGCGTTGAGCCGGATTCGAGAATCTCGAGATAGGGTATGAATAGCGGTCGATAGGCCACTTCGACCGCCAATGCAGTCCAGAACATCAGTCCGAACAAAAGCATCTTCAATGCAAACCAACCTTCTGCCAGGGGTGCGCCGCTCACCAGCGACTTCATGCCAATAACCACGAACACGCCCCCGACGACCAGTTCGTAGACTGATTGAACCAGCATCAACCTGAATGCCAACGGCTTCCCTTCATTCCTGTAGATCACGAAGATCATGATGATCCAGGTGATGGCGATCAGCCAACCGATCGCCAGTATTGTGGATGTCACTGGATAAAGGCCCAGACCGCGGGTCAGGTGCAGGCCCACGGGAAGGAACAGCGCAAAGCTGGTGTGGGGAAACAGATCCAGAAAGGCGCCCAGATTCATCAAGCTGGCTCGGGCCTCGACGGCGAGCCTGGCATTTTTTGCATATACAGAGGCTGAAAATACGCCAATGTCGGGGCCGAGCGAGAATACGACCAGCATGATGTGGAAGTAGACCCAGATGGAGTGGCTAGTCATGTCAGCGTCATCCAATTCGGTGCTGTGATAGGTGGGGCGGCGAAGTGTTGCACACGAGTGCATTACTTGCAACAATGAGATTCCGGGTAGCAGAATCGACCGTCATACGCTTACCGATGGCGATGTGATCTGAGTCATGTTGGAGTTCTATATCCATGCGTCTTCCGACTAAGACCATCGCGTTTTGTGCAGCCATGCTGGCGGCCTTTCTGTCGAATGCCGCATCCTTCGGCGCTGACCTCGAGTCTAACCGTGGTTGGGGCACCTATGGCGCGGTGCCCGGCGGTGGCCGCTACTCAGCTCTCGATCAAATAAACCGGGATACGGTGGACGGGCTCGAAGTGGCCTGGGTCCATCGCAGTGGCCACAGCGATAGATTTAAAGATGGGCTACGCCCGGCCTCCTATGAGGTCACCCCGATCTTTGCCAACAATCACCTCTACATCTGCACACCGGTCAATCGCATCCTTGCGATCGACCCCGAAACGGGCGCTGAGAAATGGGCCTTCGACCCTCATGAGCAGCTCATCGCCGAAGACCCCAGTCCTTTCCACTGCCGTGGCGTCAGTTATTGGCAGGCAGAGGAGCCCTTGCGGGAAACCGCCTGCCAGAAGCGAGTCTTCAACGGCGATCGCGACGGGCGTCTGTTCGCGGTGGATGCGGATACAGGCAGGCCTTGCGAGGACTTCGGCGACGGTGGATTCGTAGACCTGAAAGACTCGCGTTACGGTGGCACCGGCGACATCTTTATGACTTCTCCACCGGCCATCCTCGGCGACGCGGTCATCGTGGGTGGCGCCGTAGGCGACAACATCCGCGCCGATTCCGCCGATGGGGTGATACGTGCCCTGGATGCGCGTACGGGCGAGCTTCTGTGGCGGCTCGTCACCATTCCCGAACACCTGCGCGACACGACCGGCGGCGCCGACGTATGGCCGCCCTATACGGTCGATGCGGAGCGCAACATGGTGTTCATGCCGACGGGCAGCCCCAGCGTGGATGTGTACGGGGCACATCGCAGCGACCCGATACCGTACGCAAACGCGTTGCTGGCCATCGATGGGTTAACCGGCGAGGTCATCTGGCACTATCAGATTGTCCACCACGACCTGTTCGACTACGACCTTCCAGCTCAGCCGCTGCTGGTGGATCTCGAACGTGGCGGTGAGAGCGTACCCGCGGTAATACAGATCACCAAGATGGGCACGGTATTCGTGTTCCACCGGGAGACGGGCGAACCGTTGTTTCCCATCGAGGAACGACCGGTGCCTGCCTCGGATATTCCCGGTGAGATGGCCGCTCAGACGCAACCTTTCCCGGTTAAACCAGAGCCTTTTGCCCAACAGGTTTTGCGTGAGGAAGACCTGTTCGGCCTGACCTTCTGGGACCGGAATAAATGCCGGGAGAGCTTCCGGTCATTGCGCTATGACGGCATCTTTACGCCACCGAGCGAACGTGGCTCGCTGATGTTGCCCTCGCCTGCCGGGGGTGGCAACTGGGGCGGTGCCGCGTTCGAACCGACGCGCAATGTTCTGATCGTCAAGGCCAACAACGTAGGCATGGTGATACGCCTGATCCCCGGCAGTGGCGACACGGAAGCGCAATCCGGGTACCAGGAGGGCAGCACGGTGGTGAGTTACATGGAAGGAACACCCTACAGCCTCGAACTCGGTATGTGGACTTCTCCGTTTGGGGTGCCTTGTAATCCGCCGCCCTGGGGCGAACTCTCGGCCATCGACATGAACACCGGTGAATACCTGTGGCGGCGACCTCTGGGCCAGGTGGCTTTCGGCCCTTTCAACCTGTTTAAAACTTTCGCGTCCTGGGGTTCTCCAACGGTCGGTGGTCCGATCGTAACCGCCGGAGGATTGGTCTTCATTGCCGCGACCATGGACAGCACCTTTCGTGCTTTCGACGTTGGTACGGGTCAGGAGCTGTGGTCGGCGAAGTTGCCAGTACCAGGCATGGCTGTGCCCATGACCTATGAAGCAGGCGGGCGGCAATACGTGGTCATTGCAGCCGGCGGCAGCGCTTTAATAGGTACGGCACTGAGCGATCATCTGATTGCCTATACTTTGCCCGAGTAGCTGGGGCGAGCTGGACGAATCGTGTCTCGAAAGTTTTAGGAGGCCGGTCAGGCCAACGCCCCGATTGGTCATGCCAGTGAGCTGGACGACGTCATCGAACACCCCCCTGTTCAGCTGCATTTCACTTGAACCATCGCGATAGATTTGCAGTATTATCGGCAGGTGGCGTATACGTTTGCAAGAAAGTAGCAACAAGTGATTTTGATCATTTCCGGGTGTGCACCCGGAATGGCGGAGAATATTGAGCGTGGCGACTAAGCGAATCACATCAATTGACGTGGCAAATCTGGCAGGGGTTTCCGTGGCAGCGGTTTCCCGGGCCTTTACACCGGGAGCAAGTATTGCCCCCGCAACCAAGAAGCGAGTTCTGGAGGCAGCCAGTACGCTTGGCTACCAGCCCAATGTAATCGCTCGTAGTTTGAATAAACGAAGTTCGCAACTCGTTGGATTGCTCATGTCCGGTTGGAACAATTTTGGTTACGTAGATGTTCTCAGACTTCTCAGCGAGCGTCTCGAGGCGCACGGTTATGAAGTGATGCTCAAGTCGGTACTGGATCGTGAGAAGATCGGTGAATATGTCGGTCAGATGTTGCAGTATCAGGTCGCGGCGTTGGTTGTAGTTTCAGAGGTGCTGCCGGCAGCAGTCGCAGCAGATTGCACGCTTCGTGGCTTACCGACGGTTCTGGTCAACCGGATCGGCCGTGGTACCGGCAGCTGCGCGGTCAGCGTGGACGGCACGAACCTGGGTAACAGCATCGCCGATTTTCTTATTGAGCGCCGTCACCGGCGAATTGCCCTGTTGCGGGGCCGGGCCGATATAGATTACGTCGATGACGTCATGAATGCGATCAAAGAGAGGACTGCGACCAGCGGCAGTTGTGAAGTAATAGCGGACCTTGACGGCGTGTTGGGCTATGAGGCCGGCAGGCGCTGCATCAGCGAACTGTTCAGTCGGGCCGAAACGCCGGACGGCGTTTTCTGCTCTTACGATCACACGGCAATAGGGGTAATGGATGGCGCCCGTATCGATCTTGGTTTGAGCATCCCGGAAGATCTATCAGTCATCGGGAATGGTGATCGAGCTCCCGCTTCCTGGGGAGCACATGAATTGACAACGGTCGGGTATCCTCGCGACGAAGTGGTCGAAAAGGCTGTCCACATACTCCTTTCCAGGCTGGAAGATCCTGATCTCGAGCCGGAAACGGCTTTGTTGAAGACTGATCTGGTCATTCGCGCAAGTACTCGGGAGAAGTCCGTCTAGGAAAGGGCGGGAAGCTCATATTTTACCGGTTACGGGTACACGGGTTAACGAGATAAGGTCTGCAACGGTTGCCTGGGCTTCGAGGATCAGCGCTCTCTCGGCGATTAGTTCAATGTTCTGTTCCGGCAAGGTCGGTCGCGCGCAGTTCCTGAATTTCTCCAGGATTTCCTGTGTGGTGAGTGGCAGGTCGGGGTATCCTCGGGCGCAAGGTGCGGTGCCGGAATACGTCGTGCCGCCTTTCAATCGTACGATAACTTCCGAGCAATGATTCCATGGGTGAATCCGCAACGATTTCCATTCACTGTCAGGGCGTACATGGTTTGTTATTTTCCCAAGGAGGGCTTGTATCTTCGGCCGCCTGACTTTTTCGTCGGTGAATGTGTGCTGAGTAATCTCCCGATCCAGGATGGCTGCCGCGATGACATATTCGAGGCTGTATTTCCCCTGGTAACCCGTTTCAGGGCGATGATAGACCAGGACCTGGGGCCACAATTCCTCACCGTAGACGATGATTTCTTCGACCTGATCCGGCGAGATATCGTAGGTCCTGACCAGATTGAGTGCGATATCCGCTGGGGCATGGGTCAATCCACAGCAGGGATAAATTTTTACACCGATTCCGGGAAAAATGATGTTGAAGGGTTTGCCAAGGCCGGAGATGATCTTCTGTGTGTCGAATTGACCCGCGTAGAAGGCGAGTCCAAAACCAGCCGGGTCGCCCAGGGAATCCTGTTGAGCGGTACATTCTTTCCGAGCCAGCAATGCGGCGACTACGCCGCTGCGACCGGCATTCCCAACCTGGATGGCCTTGGTCATTGTGCCGAAATTGGCCTGAATGCCGCTGGCCAATGACGCGCTGATACCGATGGCTGTCGAAGTCTGTTCGGCTGTGAGACTCAGAAGGCGGGCTGATGCCGCCGCTGCCGCCAGTGCGCCGAAGATGGATGTTCGATGCCACCCGCCCATTTGGTCTTCGCTGGCCAGCGCGATCCGGTAGAAAACTTCCAGCCCTGTAACATAGGCGGTTAAAAATGTACGTGCCGAGCAACTGTTCTTTTCGGCCAGCGCAAAAAGGGCCGGAAGAATCGGCGCGCTGGGATGCGCCACAGTACCGGCAGCCGTGTCATCAATGTCGAGAGCATGAGCGAGGGTTGAATTGATGAATGCGGCAGAGGTCACCGATGTCGCATAGTCGGCACCGATGACGGTCGCGTCTCTTCCGCTCGCCGTTTCCCGGCCCAGATTTACCGTGATTTGGCCGATCGGAGAGGTTGTGCCTGCGACCGCAGCCCCCAGGCAGTCAAGAATGAGAGGTTTTGCCCGCTCGATCGCCTCGATCGGCAGGTCCTCGTATCGAACCGCTGTGACGAAGTCAGCCAGGGTCTTTGTGACGTTCAAAATTGCATCAGCATTGGACGGGTCAGAGTTTGGTGCAAATCAACAGTTGACTGCCCAGGTTGCAATCGTTGCAGCCATTAAGATCAATATCGTGCGTGTTTGGCGGCAAGTTCGATCGCCGCCATGGCATTTTCCGGCACACCATGGTCTGAATACAGATTTGCCGGATACTTTCCGGGCGTCGTTTCGTAGACCTTGGCGTAAAGCTCGCTGCGAATGCTGGGCTTTTCACGGGACTTGCGGAAGCTGGCGATCGGAATCTGCTCAAAGACAATAGCCTCCCGCGAATCGTGTGCCTCGTTGAGTACCCGGCCAAAAAAATCGACAACCATTGAGCCGCCGCCAAATCCGTTTTCCGGTGCACTAATGCCGTTGAAGGCCACTCCCGAACCGCCATTCGAGTAGACGCCATATAGATTGCTGGTGGCGCAATCGGCACGGAACTGGAGTTGGTACATACCACTCTTATTAAGGTGGCCGCCGCCTCCGATACAGCGGCACAGAATCTCCGCCCCTTTGAACGCAAATGCGCGAGCAGTTTCCGGTTGAAAACCTTCGGCGCAGGTATAGGTAGCGATATTGCCGATGGGCGTGCGTGCAACCGGCCATAGCGCATCTACACCGTAGCGCTCGATAAACTCGTCCAGCACATCGTGAGTTGTCGTGGCGTACTCGGCACCGGGGCCATTGCTGTGCGCCTTCCAGTGCTTGTGAATCAATTTGCCGTCGGGGCCCACGAGCAACGAGCAGTTGAAATAGTGTCCCGGCCAGTCCTGTTCTTTGATGTGCGAGGCGAAGGCGATGTAGGTATTCAGTTGTTTAGCCTTTGCACCGATAGCCTGAATCTCGTCACCGTCCAGGTCCAGCGCAACGTCGAGGAAATCCTTCGTCTGCCAAATAAAATCGTAACCGGTTATGGTGAATTCGGGAAAGACCACCAGGTTTAACTTGCCGTTCGGATAGACCATTGACGCTGCGTGGGCCTGATCACACAGGTATAGCATTTGCTCAAGGTTCGCGCGTTTGCCCGCGGCGGGATTTGTCGCGTTGACGATAACCGGGTTCATTTGAGCGGCGGCGACGCCGATCTCATCAAACTCGAGAGATACCGTTTCATAGTCGGCCATGACTATCTCCTTAGAACCATTCGGATTGCCTCTGAGTGCCCCCGATTTCTGGGTTCGGTTGTTGGGTATTATTGCCTCCGTCGAGATTGGATGGTAAGCTGACTTGCAAACGTTTGCAAGTTCCTGACCGGTGTCGTGTGGAAGCAAAAGCAAACTGGATTTCGGGGCTTGGCGACCTCTGGGTCACAGGTATGATCACTCGTTCGAACCCATTTTTTACAAAAGGTTTTGATGATGCAGCAGTACCAATTGTTCATCGATGGAGGCTGGCGAGACTCGCAGTCCCAGCGGTGGTTCGATACCGTCAATCCCTATTCGGGTGAAGTATGGGCCCGGATTCCGCAGGCCAATGACGCCGATGTGGAAGCGGCGGTTTCCGCCGCTCACAAGGCGCAGAAGACCGGCGAGTGGCCGGCGCTTACGGCCACTCAGCGCGGCCAGATGCTCCGTAAGTTTGCCGATATCCTGGCCGATCATGCCGAGGCGCTCGCCGAAATCGAGGTCCGCGACAATGGCAAGCTGTTCGCCGAGGTGTTGAACCAGTGTCGCTACATGACACAGTGGTTTCACTACTACGGTGGGCTGGCGGACAAGATCGAGGGCATTGTACCGCCGATCGACAAACCCAACGTACTCAACCTGACCCGCTACGAGCCGCTCGGTGTCTGTGCGTGCATAACGCCCTGGAACTCTCCTCTTTTATTGTTGGCATGGAAAGCGGCGCCGGCCCTGGCTGCCGGCAATACGATTGTCATCAAGCCGTCCGAGTTCACTTCAGCATCGACCCTTGAGTTCGCGCGTTTGTCCGAAC
>PBZD01000044.1 GCA_002729875.1 Chromatiales bacterium
GACTAAGCATCGCTCCCTTGGCTCGACCTGTCGTACCTCCCGTATATTGCAGCACTGCCAGATCTGCCCCACTCAACTGCTCAGGCCTTAACCCGGCAGGTGAGGTCGCAAGCACACTGCGCAAGCTTACCGCGTTATTTATGTCATACCGCGGCACCATCTTCTTTATGTGACGTAGAATAAAGTTGACCATTAAACGCTGCGGAAAAGAAAATAAATCACCGACATCTGTAACAATGACCTGCTCAACCGAAGTTTCATTAATAACCTCGGCCAGTGTCGCAGCGCTCATTGATGCAAGCACAATCGCGCGCGCACCTGAATCAATTAACTGAAATTCGAGTTCACGCGGTGTATACAAAGGATTTACATTGACGATAATCATGCCCGCCCGCAAAATACCGAACAAGGCAACCGGATATTGCAACAGATTCGGCATCATGATCGCGACACGATCGCCACGAGACAGTCCGGCTTCAGTTTGCAGCCAGGTCGCGAACCTTGCCGTCAGGTCATCGAGTTCACGATAGGTCAACGACTGACCAAGACTGGAATAAGCGATCTGCCCGCCATGGTAGTTGCAGGCGTTGGTGAAAATATCAACGAGAGACTCGGCCGGATCCAGATCAAGTTCGTGCGGTACACCTTCCGTATATTGCTTCAGCCAGGTCTTTTCCATTAACCACCCATATTAGGTAATATCAACTTCAATCGAGTATTAGGTAATATCAACTTCAATCGAGCCACGCCAGCGGCGGAACCGGTCAAGCGGGGTTATTGTCGCACCGAGTCTGGCATATTGCACCTGCCTGAAACGCCGGGCGCATACCTGCCTTCTGATAACTCATTGACTTACAACAACAAATCCTGATAGTGTCCATGCGCCCTGTTACAGATATTGTGGACAACCATATATAAGATATAAAGGTTGCATAAAATCAAGCGTATGGAGTTGGAAGTGGCTGGATCGAGAATTCCACATTTTTACAAGATGAGCATCAATGAGCGTGTCAAGGCAGTGCATGACAAGGGCCTGCTGACAGACAGCGATCTTGATAGCCTGATGTCCGGAGAGGCGACTCTCGATCTAAGTGCCGCTGACAAGATGATCGAGAATGTCATCGGTGTTCTGGGCCTGCCGATTGGGCTTGCAGTCAATTTTTTGATCAACAGCAAGGAATACGTAATTCCGCTGGTCGTCGAAGAACCATCGATCGTAGCCGCCCTGAGCGCCGCTGCAAAACTCACTCGCAGCACCGGAGGATTCACAACCACCTCGACGGATCCGATCCTGATCGGACAAATCCAGGTCATAGATGCTCCTGACCTGAATCGTGCCAAGGCTACAATCCTTGAGCACAAACAGGAGATCCTCGATCTGGCCAATAGTTTTCATCCACGCATGGTGGCACGTGGGGGTGGCGCTGTGGATATCGAGGTCTCAAGCTTCCCGCTGGAATCGATGCAGACAGAGATGATTGCCGTGCACCTGCTTATCGACACCCGCGACGCAATGGGCGCCAACCTGGTTAATGGTATGTGCGAAGGTGTTGCGCCACTGATTGAAACGCTCACTGAGGGCACGGTTTTCCTGCGTATCCTGTCGAACCTCACAGACCGGGCACTTGCAACGGCCGAAGTAACACTGACGGTTGAACAACTTGCCGACAAGGGATTTAGCGGAGAACGGGTACGCGACGGGATAATTGTTGCAACGGATTTCGCCCACGTTGATCCCTACCGTGCTGCAACACACAACAAGGGTGTCATGAACGGAATCGATGCAGTCGCGCTCGCAACCGGTAACGACTGGCGAGCCATCGAAGCCGGCGCCCATGCTTATGCCGCCCGTCATGGTCGCTATGGATCACTGACTCGCTGGTCAAAGGATGAGAACGGTAACCTGCTCGGGCATATTGAGATCCCGATCAAGGTTGGCCTGGTCGGAGCGCCCCTTGAATCAAATCCCGGTGTTGCCATGAATCTGAGGATGATTGGCGTCGAATCGGCAACTGAACTCGCGGAAGTTATGGCGGCAGTTGGTCTGGCACAGAATTTTGCCGCACTCAAGGCACTGGCAACCGAGGGCATACAAACCGGGCATATGACCCTGCACGCCCGGAGCGTTGTTAAGGCGGCTGATGCGCCGGATGAATTATTTGATGAAACAGTCGATCTCCTGGTCCGCAGCAATGAAATAAAAGTCTGGAAGGCTGAAGAAATTGTCGCGCAACTGATTAGTGAGCGCAGCACCAGCGACACAAAAGAAAAACCCGCCGATGCCGATACCGGTGTGGGCCACGGCAAGGTCATACTGCTCGGTGAACACTCCGTTGTCTACGGCAGGCATGCGATCGCGTGCACACTACCACTGAAAATCCGGGCTGTCGTCGAAGATCGTGACGAGGGCGTTGAATTATTGATTCCCCGCTGGGGTATCGAATACCAACTCGCCAAACCCCCCGAACAGCGACGCTCTTTTGAAAAAGCTTCCGGCATGATCATGGACCAGCTAGGCCTGAGCGACCGGGGCATGTGCATCGAAGTCTTTCCCGACGTGCCCAGGGGCATGGGAATGGGCGGTTCCGCGGCGTTGGCCGTTGCCATCATTCGGGCCCTCGATTTGCACTACCAGCTTGGCTTGACTGATGAAGAAGTCAATAAACTTGCCTACCAGTCGGAACAAGTTGCCCACGGTCAGCCAAGCGGGATTGACAATACTGTTGCAACTTACGGTAAGCCGCTGATTTTTCGCAAAGGCACACCGCCCCTGGTTGAATCTCTGCATATCCCAAAGCCCTTGTCGCTGGTAATCGGCATGACGCGCACCGAGGGCCTCACGGCAAGAACAGTACTGAATGTTCGTGAGGCACACGACCGCCAGCCACAACTCTACGAGAAGATCTTCGATGATATTGATGCACTGGTTCTCCAGGGCATCACGGCAATTCAGAACGGTGATCATCATACCCTTGGCGAACTCATGAATGTTTGCCAGGGACTGCTGAATGCCCTGCAGGTATCCACACCGGAAATCGAACGCTTGATCGGTATTGCCCGCAAGGCCGGCGCGCTGGGCGCTAAGTTAACCGGAGGCGGTGGCGGAGGAGCTGTGCTTGCACTCTGCGAAAACAATGCTGATAAAGTGCAAACCGCCATGGAACGATGCGGATTTCGGGCGCTAACGTTCCTGACTGGTGAGATGCAATGAGTGTGTCGCTGCAACCTGTGTCCAGTCCAACCGAATCACTCATACTCGTCGATGACGAGGACCGGGAAATAGGTATTCGCCCGAAGCTTGAATGCCATATTGGCCAGGGTTTGCTGCACCGGGCTTTCTCGGTATTCCTGTTTAACGCCAATGGCGAACTGTTGTTACAGAAAAGAAGCGCACAAAAACCTCTATGGCCCCTGTACTGGTCCAACAGTTGCTGTAGTCACCCGAGAGAGTCGGAGACTGTTGAAGAAGCCGGCAGAAGGCGCATCCATGAGGAACTGAATATCCAATCGGAGTTGCGCTTTCTGTACAAGTTCAAGTATCAGGCATCATTCCGGGACCTGGGCAGTGAACATGAACTATGCCATGTATTTGTCGGTTTCACGGCCGATGAGGTCATCGCGCATCCCAATGAAATAGACGAATGGCGTTACATCACCCCGAATGACCTGACTCGAGAAATTGCCGCCGATGGCGATCGTTTTACGCCGTGGCTTAAGATGGAATGGCAGCGCATTCGGAAAGATTTTCTTGGCGAAATACTGGCCGGTATCAGCGGGTAAAATCAAACTCCAGACGCAATCCAAGCATGTAGGTCAAGCCACCTAAATCAATTCCATCGACCTCTGTCGAAAAGTACTGCCCTTCCAGGAACAGGTAGGTATTGATTAGTCCGTCCTCCGCCACACGCTTGGCAGCAGAACGATCCAGCCTGTTCAGCAGAACCTGCACGCCCGCCCTCACGTTATAGCCGGAATCAGCACGCCCGCTGCGGTTCGGCTGGGAATCGACCTCCTGCCTGAACCATGCCATGGTCACACCGCCACCCGCATACGGCACGACCCATTGATCGGGAGAGAATCGAGCAAATACGTTAACGTACAGATGCGCCGGAACCAACATATATTCAACACTACCACCCAGCGTTATTTTGTCGGCAAGCAGTCCACGACCCGAGTCCTTCATGTAACCCAGTTCCCCGCCGACCTCATACCAGTCAGACGGCCGGTAAGCGAAGGCCGCGGCAAAAAAAGAACTCGAACTGTCGCCGTAAAACTGTTTATATGAGTCCAGATCCGGCTCAATTTTTCCGCCCTTGATTTCAAATACCCACGGTGCGACCCTGGGACTCACCTGCGCATTAGCCTCCTGTCCGCTGACCGACAGGGCGAGCAGAACGCAAACCAGCAGTGCGCCGATCTTTGTCATTCAGTCAACCTCATGAAAAAATGCCGGTTCAGGGCTCCATGCCGCACGATCACCAGGGCAAGGCACAGAAACAATACGGCAAAACTTGCCGCAGGCGAAGCAGCCAGCGCAAACAAGGCAATCACGACGAACGGCCATAAGAAGGCTCGTACAGCGGGGCGAACAGCATCAAACTCGACCATCAAGGCCGCCGCTGACGGTCCGTTACGATAGTACCAGCGAACAAAAGCTCGCCCGGGCCCGTTCGATAACAGGAAGCGATCACGAAAATCACGCAGCACCTGAACCTCGGCTGACCAGTCAACACCGAAGGCAGCGGTCGCAACGAAGCAACCGCTGTCGGACAAGTCAGGATACGACGCCGTATCATCCGGCGTCGCCGTCAGCTGATTCGATAACACGCCTTCGGTCAAGGACCCGATGACCAGCGTACTTTCTGGCGAGAACTCACTCTCATTGGCACTCGGCGTACTGTCAAGCGCTGTAACCGAGAAATGATAAACCGGTTGCACAAATGCACTGACTGCAAACCGGTACTCGGTGGCATTTTCCAGATCGCTGACCGTGAAAGTCGTCACGTCGCCAACATCGACCTGATTCTCAGTTACAGCTGCCGTTCCGTAATACACACGATAGTCAACCGCCCCGGCGACGGCCTCCCAACTGATCATGGCCGATGACATAAGCGGTTCGGCAGACAACAATTGCGGAGCCGCAGGAGGCGGAACGGATGGCTGCAGATTGTCCAGCGTCAGTTTCGTAATAGCACCACGGTCGATCGGTGATGGCTGCGTACCGTTACCCACATCGGTGCCATCATACGGTGGGCCAGACTGATTCTGACGGTAATAAACAAGGTAGCGACCGGATGTAACGGAATTGGTAACAAGATAGGCTTGGTTTGCCGACCATTCGACACTGACGCTATAGGGGGGCGATGGGTCGCCGCTGACATTGGTGACAAGCGGCGCGGCGACCGGGAATGGCTTCACATCGGCATACTGACCGCCATAAGCGCCGATATCGGCCACACTATTATCAATCACATCAATACCCAGGCCGGTATTGATAAACGGCGAACTCTGCTGCAAGTGATAATCAAAATCGGCCGTTGCAACAAACCCCGGATTACCGATGACTGCGGCCACACCCAGACCGGTATCAATACCTGACACCCTCAGGTCCTCATTGCTATAGAATCCACAATTGTTGACATTGGTACTTGAAGCAATAAACGGCGCAACCGGACTCGTAATCGTAACGGTATTACCGATAAACCCACTGTTGATGATCTGAACAAGGGCAGTTGCCCGCCGGACAGCAACCGAATTATTCATGAACACCACATTAAGTACATCGATTTGCGAATCGGCATCGACCTGCAAGGCTATATGCCCGGCGCCGACAAATACTGTATTGGCCAACTGCAAGTTGGTACTGTTGATTGAGTCAAACCCGGTCTGCGCATTAATAATAATAAAGTTGGCCAAGCGCACATTATCGACACCGCTGGCCAGAATAACCGGGCTGGCCGGGGTCTCCGGTTGAATAAACGTCCGCGCAGTTTCTGCGCCACGCACATTGACGCCTGACTTTAAATTCAGGTTCTCTACATAATTGCCGGCAGCAACAACGACACTATCGCCATTCGTCGCAGCATCAATGGCGGCCTGAATGGTTGTGTAAGTACCCGGCACATCCAGCACAGCCGCAGCGACCATCTGTGTGAACATTGCAGCCAGAACAATAAAAATACTACCAATGCGACGGTTCGATGTGCGGTTCATCATAGGGGCATAGTAACCAACTATTTGTCAATCAGGCAATAAAAAATGCAGGGCCACAGCCAGACCCATTGCCTGCGAATGATACCAGCATTGTTATCGGGAACCAGCAGAGACCTGTCCGGCAACTTGTCAGGCCAGAGCATCCAATGCTTTGCTTAATGCCGCAAGCAGATCCTTGGAATCTTCCAGCCCAACAGACAAGCGCACCAGCCCGTCCGTGATGCCGACCTGTGCACGAACAGTTGGCTCAATATCAGCATGGGTCATGCTGGCCGGGTGAGTTACCAGCGATTCTACCGAGCCGAGGCTCTCTGCCAGCGACCATAATTCGATCGAATCCATCAGCGCCTTACCCGCTTGCACACCGCCGACGACTTCAAACCAGACCATGGCACCGAATCCGCTGGCCTGAGATTTCGCCAACTCATGCTGTGGAAAAGATTCCAGCCCGGGATAGCCAACACGTTCGACGGCAGGATGGCTTTCTAAGAAGGTCGCAACCCTGAATGCTGTTTCTGACTGCTGATCCATGCGTACCGACAGGGTTTTACTGCCTTGCAGTGTCAACCATGCAATCTGTGGTGACATGATGATCCCGGATGCATTCTGCACAAAGCGTAATGCCTCATCCTGTTCACTGGTACACGCGACAACGGCACCACCGACGGTAGCGTTGTGCCCATCGAAATACTTCGTTGTACTATGCACGACGAGATCGGCACCGAGTTCGATCGGCCGCTGGTAATAAGGTGTCAGGAAGGTATTGTCGACTGCATGCAAAATGCCTGCCTCCCGCGTAACAGCAGATATGGCAGCAATATCCGCCATTTTGAGCGTCGGATTAGCGGGGGTTTCGGACACCACCAGCCGGGTATTTTCGCGCAGATTCCGGCGCACATTTTCCACTTCAGCCGTATCGACAAAACTGAAATCGATACCGAAACGACTGAAAACCTGGTTGCACAGCCGATACGTACCGCCATAAACGACATCAGATAAAATGGCGTGATCGCCAGCGCTCAGAAACGCTGTCAGCATAGAGTTGATGCCCGCCATGCCGGTTGCATAGGCCGTACAATCAGCACCACCCTCGAGATCAGCAATCCGTTTCTCCAGTGCGCGAACCGTCGGATTACCCGACCGCGAATAGGAGTAGCCCTTCGCCAGATATGAATCAACCGAATCCTGAACGTAAGCAGCTGTCTGGTAAATCGGCGTCAGAATCGATCCGGTTAGCGGATCGGGCTCTACGCCAGCATGAATCTGTCGGGTACTGAACCGCATATAATACGCCTCTCTTTTATAATGTTATCTGCACGGCAGGAAAGTAATTTTAGCGCGTAGAACGCTATCCGACATACATTTCTACAGTAACTTGTTGCGATAAACTCAATATTGCCGGATTATCCCTATCATCAGCTATTCTGGAGACATTTAATGACCGACGACATCTGGCAGGTATTCAACCTGGCCGATCTTATCGATAAAGTCGCCGGAAACGAACCGCGATTTCATGAGTTCCTGCGCGTCCCCGCCCTGAGTTGTGCTGTCTATCGTCTGCCAGCCGGCGCCAAAGACATGCAGGCACCGCACCTGGAAGACGAAGTCTACGTTGTACTCGAAGGTCAGGCCTGCCTGAGGATTGACGACAAGAATCACCAGATCAAACGGGGTTCGATCCTGTACGTCCGGGCAACCGCCAAACACTCATTTTTCGATATTGAAGAAGATCTGACTGTGCTGGCTGTGTTTGGCGCACAAACGCCGTGACTTAAACTCAAAACTGGTCATCACTCAGCCCCATGATCGAACCCGAACCTGCCTCTACCCCAGCACGGTAGGCACTGGCCAATGGTAAAACCTGCTCAGCAAAGTAGTTTGCCGTCACGATTTTCGCCGTAAAAAAGGATTTATCTTCGGCGCCGGCCGCAAGCTGCTCGACAGCGGCCAATGCCGCGCGAGCCATTTGCCAACCACCTGCGACGGTACCCATCAGCATCAGAAAATTGACCGAAACAGCACCCGGTGTATCCGGATCAGCGGCAAAATTATCGCTTAACCACTGCGCAGCAGTAACCAGTTCCCCAACCGCCGTCTGCAACGCGCCCCGGATGGTCGCAAGCTGCTCACCATGACGTTTAAGATCAACAACCGTCTTCTGCATGTCTCCGATTAAAAGCTTGAGAGCCTGACCCTGATCACGCAGAATCTTGCGCCCGATCAGATCGCCCGCCTGAATACCGGTCGTACCTTCGTAAATTGTGGTAATCCGTGCATCACGAAAATACTGCGCAACACCAGTTTCCTCGATATATCCCATGCCGCCATGAACCTGCAGAGCTAACGAGGTCAGCAACTGACTCATCTCCGTGCACCAGCCCTTAACAACCGGCACTAACAGTTCAAGTCGTGCCAGCTCAGATGCGCGCACGGCTTCATCCGGCTCGTACTCGGCCCGGTCAAGATGGCCTCCTGTCACGTAGGCAAGCCCGCGCATAGCCTCGATATTGGCCTTCATATGCATTAGCATCCGCCGCACGTCGGGATGCTCAATAATCGCGACACCACCCTCGTGGCCTCTTTTCTCACCCTGGATTCGTTCCCGCGCGTAGGCCCGTGCCTGCTGATAGGCACGCTCAGATATTGCCACCCCCTCTAGCCCGACACTGAGGCGTGCATGATTCATCATTGTAAACATGCACTTAAGACCGCTATTTATGTCCCCCACCGGGTAACCAAAGGCATTTTCGTACGCCATGACACAGGTTGGACTCGCGTGGATACCAAGTTTGTGTTCGACGGATACGACACTAACGTTATTTGACTGACCAACCGACCCATCTGCCTGGATCAGTTTCTTCGGCACAGCAAACAGGGTCAGACCTCTGACCCCCGGTGGCGCATCAGGTAGCCGGGCCAGCACGAGATGAATAACATTGTCTGCCATCTCATGGTCACCCCAGGTTATAAAAATCTTCTGCCCGGTGATCCGGTATCCGTCACCATCGGCCACCGCCACGGTCCGAATCGCGGCCAGATCCGAACCGGCCTGCGGTTCGGTCAGGTTCATCGTGCCGGTCCAGTCACCGGAAATCATCTTCTCAAGCACTAATGCCTTGATTTCATCGTTACCATGCTCATGGATTGCACGTGCCGCACCCTGCGTCAGCAACGCACACAATGACCAGGCAAGACTGGCCGCCTGCCACATTTCCTCAACAGCCAAACCAACTATATAGGGCAACCCTTGTCCACCGATATCCGTGGGCTGGGAAACACCGGCCCAACCATCTGCGGTGATTTGCTGGTACACGGCCTTGAATTCGTCCGGCACGATAACCTTACCATCCTCAACCCGTGCCCCCTGCCGGTCGCCGATCTCATTAATCGGTGCCACCACCTCGTTGGCGAGTTGCGCAGCCTCATCGAGCACCGCCTCGACCAGATCAGGCGTTGCATCCTCAAAACCATGCAATCGGTTGACTTGATCCAGACCGGCAAGCTGGGTAATGGTAAACAGCATATCCTTGACCGGCGGTTGATAATCAGCCATAAATTCTTCTCCTGATTAAGGCGGCGTATTCTATCAATACATTCCGCCTTTGTGTCCGGGCAGCCCACAAGTATTTGCCGTAATATCAATACTCTTGGGCCTTGACGATGACCATCCGGCCAACTTTCCAGGCATAGTCACCATTATCTGGACAGATACGGTTGCCCCGGACCGGGTAAAGCAGTCAAAATCACGCTATGAGAAATGCCGAACATTCCTTCATTCTTACTATCACCTGTCCGGATACCGTCGGCATCGTTGCTGCTGTATCCGGCTACCTGGCCGAGTGCGGCTATTTTATCGAAGCCTCGAACCACTATGGCGACCCGGACACACGACAGTTCTTCTTGCGCACCCAATTCACACCCAGTGATAAAGCATTCTCACATGCCCAATTTGCGCAACAATTCACACCTATTGCCGACCAATTCACCATGGACTGGCAACTGTTCGACCAGAATATTCTGCCGCGAGTACTAATCGTCGCATCAAAACACGAGCATTGCATCAATGACCTGCTGTATCGCTACCGCACGGGTGCACTGCGCATGACCATCCCGGCAATCGTGTCGAACCACCTGGACCTTGCACCGCTTGCCGAGTGGCACCAAATTCCCTATTTCCATATACCGATCAACCCCGACACAAAGCCTGCGGCGGAACAACACCTGCTAGAGCTTATCGGCGAAACGAAAACCGATCTTGTCGTACTGGCTCGCTACATGCAGGTACTCAGTGACAAATTCTGCAGCCGGATGGCCGGACACATCATCAACATCCACCATTCTTTTTTACCCGGTTTCAAGGGAGCTAAACCCTATCACAAGGCACACACACACGGCGTCAAGCTGATCGGTGCCACGGCACACTACGTCAGCCCGGCACTCGATGAAGGACCCATCATCGAACAAACGGTCGAACGCGTCGACCACGGCCACTCGATCGATGATCTCATTGCAGTCGGGCGAGACGTCGAGAGCATCACACTTGCACGCGCCGTCAAGCTACACATTAATCACCGGGTATTTCTAAACGGCAGCAAGACCGTTGTCTTCAAGTAACGACGCTTGGTTTGGAACGGACTGATAACCACTCCCGGCCCACAATCAAACCATGCTTCCCTGTCCACTGCCTTATCCAGGGTATTTTGTGCGCGACAACCGTCAACGCCTTGCTGTCACCTGCCGCAACGCTTCTGCCGCTTCAAGCAGCGTGACTTCAGTCGTCTCCCAATCCATGCAAGCATCGGTTACAGAAACGCCATACTTAAGATCGGCCAGGTTTTCAGTAATTTTCTGGTTCCCGGCATGCAGGTTGCTCTCGAGCATCAGGCCGGTAATTGACTGGTTGCCACTCACGACCTGTTCAATACAGTTACGCGCAACAACCGGCTGAACCTTGGGATCTTTATTGCTGTTCGCATGACTGCAGTCAATAACAATACGATCGGGCAAGCCCGCCTCATTCAGTACTGAGACCGCTGCGGCGACACTTTGGCCGTCGTAATTAGACTGCCCGCCCCCACCGCGTAAAACGACATGACCATATGCATTGCCACGAGTCTGAAAAATGGCCGTCCGACCTTGCTGGTTAATACCAAGAAAATGATGTGGCTGGCTGGCAGATTGCAGCGCATCGATAGCCACCTGCAAAGAGCCGTCAGTACCATTTTTAAAACCTACCGGTGTAGACAGTCCACTCGACATTTCACGATGTGTCTGAGATTCGGTGGTCCGCGCACCGATCGCCGTCCAGGTTATTAACTCACCCATATACTGCGGCATGATCGGGTCCAGCGCCTCAGTCGCGACAGGCAACCCACGTTCGCCGATATCAAGCAACAGTTTGCGGGCAAGGCGAATACCTTTATCGATATGGAATGAATCATCCATATCCGGGTCATTAATCAACCCTTTCCAGCCAACCGTTGTTCGCGGCTTCTCAAAATACACCCGCATCAGGATGAATAACGTGTCCGCAACCTCAGCAGCCAATTTTTTCAAACGATCCGCATACTCAAGAGCCGCATCAATATTATGAATTGAACATGGCCCGACCACGGCAAATAAGCGCCTGTCCTTACCATCAAGAATATCGTGCAGGACGGTCCGGCTTTTGAGCACAGTTTCCTCGGCGGGCCCACTCATCGGCAATTCTGCCTTGATGGCGGCCGGAGTCGGCAAGATTGTCTTGTTGACAACGTTGACGTTGTAAATCTGCTTATGCATTCTTTCCATTCAATGACCCACCACACCACGCGCAGCCGGGTAGGATAGCAGGTTAATGAACCGTTTGGGCTGCGCAGGCATAACCGTAAGAACGTTTAGCGGTTAGCCGCCAAGCTGACGTAGAATCAGCCTGAGATTAACAGTTAACCCGGAAACCCCATAATGAAGGCAATTTGCTCGTGGTCCGCAAAAAACCCCTGAGAGCACGTCAAAAACTCGGCAAATACCGGATCGAACGGCGCCTGTCCGACGGCCCGCGTGCCGCAGTCTACCGGGCTTACGATACAATCCATGGCGTTAAGGTTGCGCTGAAGATTCCCGATCCTGACATCATGGACGAGGAGTTTCTTGACGAATTTCGCCGCGAGGCGCGTCTGTCTGTGCGCATGGAACACCCCAATGTCCTGCCGGTCCAGAATGCCTGCTTTCTGGAAGATTATTTCGTAATTGCCATGCCGCTGGGCATTGAGACACTTGCCGATCGCATGACCCGACGCATGTCAAACGAGCTGGCACTTAATTTTACCCGCCAGGCATTAGCGGCTGTTGCCCATGCTCACAGCCGCAAGATTATCCATTGCGATGTCAAACCGGAAAATTTCATCATCTTCCCGGACAATCAACTAAAGCTCACAGACTTTGGTTTCTCAAAGATTGCCTTACGCTCGGTCAGGAAAGCATCGGGTTCCGGTACCGTCGGTTACCTGTCACCCGAGCAAGCGCTTGGTCGCCCGATGTTTCAATCCGATGTCTTTGCGCTTGGCCTGGTCCTCTACCAGTTATACAGCGGCCAGCTGCCGGAATGGCCATTCAAGTGGCCCCCGCCCGGCTACCCACGTATTCGCAGCAAACTAAGGCCCAAAATGCTTGCCTGGCTGCGCACAGCGATGGAATTCAAACCACATGATCGCTACAAAAACGCTGTCACCATGGAGCGGGCTTTTAACAAGATTCACTTAAAACTGGTGAGGCGTGACGGGTAAGTCGCCACAGGAAATGTCACACAAGGGCGTCCTTGCAGAGACCCGCCTGTTCATTGGTGATGCTGATATAGAGTGTGAAACCTACACCTGCGACCTCGGTGAAGTTGCAGTGGTATCAATCGCTGATCATGAAAAAACCGGTCCTAATGAAGATTCAGCCGCTCTCATCCCGGTCAACGATCAGCATCTGGTGCTCATTGTTGCCGATGGTGTCGGCGGTATAAGCGGAGCCCGGCGGGCCTCAAACCTGACGGTCAAAACCATTCGTAAACATATAGAGAACATTGACGACACTGACAGGCCGTGTTTGCGAACCGCCATTCTCGACGGTATTGAGGCAGCAAACCAGGCCGTCCTCAACCTGGGAACCGGGTCTGCCAGCACGCTGGCACTGGCTGAACTGGGACCCGGTTATGTACGAACCTATCATGTCGGCGATTCAATATTGCTGGTGTGCGGACAACGTGGCGCTCTCAAGCTGCTGACAACTCCTCATTCGCCGGTCGGCTTTGCGATGGAGGCCGGCCTGATCAATGAATCAGAGGCTTTGCAGCATGCCGAACTAAACCTGATATTCAATGTAATCGGCGCGACCGACATGCGCATCGAGATTGGTTCCGAACTGCCCATGGCTGCGCGCGATTCATTACTACTGGCCAGTGACGGACTGACCGACAATATCATGCAGGACAAAATTATCGATACGATACGTT
This sequence comes from Chromatiales bacterium, assembly GCA_002729875.1. Taxonomy (GTDB): domain Bacteria; phylum Pseudomonadota; class Gammaproteobacteria; order Steroidobacterales; genus SMWD01. The sequence continues at coordinate 13,691 of PBZD01000044.1, forward strand.
CCGGGCCGGTGGGCAAATCGCTTTGCTCGATAACTGACCTTGCCCTGAGCCGGATGAGCGAAGAAAAGTCCGGGCAACCTTCAAAACCCGATGACTGCACGGCAATCCTGTTCCGACCGAAGTATTCGCGCAAGAAAAACTCGGCCAAGCCCGCTGAGTGACCTGCTAACGGCACAACCGGCGCTCTTCACCCAATCGGTAATTCTGCCTGACGAACACACCGGTAATCTGCCCCAGGCAAATATTGCGGTCTGGTAACCAGCCTGTAGAATGTCCGGTTCCTTAAATCCGGAGAATTGAGAATGACAAAGGAATCCACATTACAGCCATTTGAAAAAGGTGATGTTTTTGCTGGCGTGACCTTGCTGAACAATCCCGACGATGATCATGCCGGCGATGGACGCATCATTCAGTATGATGCCGACCTGAATGAGAAGGGTGTTTTGTGGACCGACGGCACAACACATCTTGTCGGTGGACTTAAATTCGGACCTGACGGCAACCTGTGGGCTTTTGACAGCCAGGCCTACAAAGTTATTAGAGTCAGCCCGGAAGGCCGGGAACTTCCTGAAATCAAGTTTGCAGACAAGTCATTCTCAAATGTTTGTTTTTTACCCGACGGGAACCTTATCCTGGGTGAACACCTGGTGGGGCACGAAATAAAACTTCCGCCGGATCGCCCCCTTGGTACGACGCTGCCGTTCATGCCAGGCACCGAACGCTTTGGCGACGGACATGCCTACAAGTTCTCTCTGGACGGTGAACTTCTACAGGAATTCAATACGGAAACCCACGGCGGCATGCCGGGCTTCCTCGGTTGTACTTCAACAACACTGTTACCCGACGGCAAGACACTCGTCTACTGTTCCGAACTCGGCAATCGCTCATTTCGTTATGACCTCGAAGCAAATCAGCAACTTCCCGACCTGATCACCTACACCCCGGACAGCGGAGACATGGTTATCTCGACGACACTGCAAGCGGATGGCACATTGCTCCATATCAAGGCGAACTTCCAAAAGGGATTCGCCCTGCAAACACTCAATCTCGACGGCAGCGAAATTCGCAGCTATGAAATGCCGCCACCTCCCGGCTGGGCAGGAATTGGCACTTCTATCGAGGCCAATACGGCATTTATCGGCAATTTCTTCAATGGTAACCTGATGAAATTCGATCTTGAGAAAGGTGCGGCGCTGGCCACTGCCGAAACCGGCGTTGCAAGAGCGTTGGCCGGAATCGCCCAGTATCCGGGCTGATCGCATTACCGGGTAATAATCAGGGTGCCCGACCGCCTGGCCGGGCACCTTTTATTTACCCACAGTCTATAAAAGAACCAAACCCGGACTACCAGGGAATAATCGTTCCGTCATACTGGTAAAACGACCCGGTCGTCTCGATCGTCAGGGCATCAATGTTGCGCATCATATCGGTTACCGCTTCAGGTGTCGGTCTGAGCATTTTTTTCGGCAGGCCGACCATGAAATCCGTATCGGTCATGCCCGGATTCACCATCCCGACACTAATACCCTTGCGTTTGAGCTGCAAGGCGAGATTAACCATCACCATGTTCAGCGCAGCCTTGCTGCTGCGATAAAAGTACAGTCGCGGTTGCGAGGCACCGTTAATGGAGCCCTCGCTGGATGAGACGGTGACGATCTTCTTGTCACGGCTGGCCCTGACGTTTGCATAGAACGCTTCAGAGATTTTCAGGGGTGCAATTGTGTTCACTTCCAGCACCTTGGCAAACACATCATATTCCATCCTGGTGAACATCTGCTTTTCTGAACCGCCACTGATACCGGCATTGTGCAGCAATAAATCGATCGGCATCTGCGCATATTTTGCCGCAAGTGCATCAACCCGGATGAAGTCCGTTACATCCAGTTGCTCCACGATAAAATTATCATATTTACTGGCCAGGGCATGCAGGGCTTCCGCCTGCGCCGGCTTGCGCGCGGTCGCAATAACGCTCCATCCGCGCTCCGCATACTGCCGGGCAAATTCGAGACCAATACCGCGGTTCGAACCGGTAATCAGCACGGTCGGCACATAGTCATCAGCAAAATTCGCGGCGTTGGCCGCCATGACCGTTGGCATTGACGCCATCCCGGTCACCAGCATCGCCATAGCTATCAACCATATCCATCTAACACTAATATTCAGATTCATCTCAATCACTCCAACACACCAAATAAGTCATGCAACAAATATACCCGCATGAAAGAAAATTGAGCTTGCGACAACATGGTGAACCTACAAGCGGTCAGACAGTGCGGGTTTCTTCTGCAGTTCGTTTCAGATGCGAACGTAATGCCAGGGCAGCCCAGAAACACACAAACATAATAAATGCAGCACCGTACAGGGGCGCCTGCACCGCTATACTCTGGAACAGAAAACCGGAAGCGGGCGGCCCCAGAAAACGACCCATCCATACGCTTGAGTTATAAACCCCAAGCACAAGGCCACGCTCATGTTCGCCGGCCTGGCGTGAAACGAGGCTGGTCATACTTGTAACTGCAATCGCCCCGCCACCTGCAGTGAAAGTAATACCGAACATCATCAGTTGCCAGTCCGGTACCTGGGTCATCCATAACAGGCCGAAAAAATAGCAGGCAATACCATATAATACCAGCTTGCTCTCACCAAAGCGTGGGGCGAGTTTACCCACCAGGTAACCCTGTGTGATCGCAACTACAAAACCCAGGTAGGTAAAACACCAGCCGATATGCTGCGGCCCCCAGTCAAACCGTGCCTCACTCCATAACGGCATGATCGTCTCAAAGAAACCCATCGCAAAATAGATCAGTAAACCGATGATGATCAGGCGCGTAACAGTCGGCCGCCGCAAAACCATTCTGATTGCAGTTAAGCCTGTCGGCACAGCATCGACGGTATCGGCCTCGGAGCGTTTCTCGGCCGGCAGACTTTCCTTGAGAAAAAAAGTAGCGATTAATGTAAAGCCACTCAAGGCGGCAGCGCCAAGGGCCGGCCACATCAGGGTTGCCGATGCAGCATCGGCTCCGCTTAACAGCCCACCAAAAGCCGGCCCAATGATAAATCCAATGCTAATGGCACCACCGACCAGGCCCATACCCTGGGCGCGCTTCTCAAGCGGAGTTATATCAGTAATATAAGCCATGGCGACCGGTACGTTCGCCCCCATGATACCGGTTAGCATCCGGGCACCACCCAGCACCCACAAATTTTCAGAAAATGCCATCAGCAAGTACGCCAAGACCATGCCCGCGGTGCTCATGATCAGGATCGGTTTGCGCCCATAGCGATCGCTCATCCGGCCCCAGATCGGGTTGGCAAAAAACTGGCCAAAGGAATATGCCCCGACAATGGTTGTCGCGATGAGTGGCGAAGCCCCAAGATTGCCGGCAAAAAATAAAAAGGCCGGCAGCACAAGTCCGAAACCCATGCCGGACAGCATTATGGTAAATAGCAGAATAGGCATGATGGGGTCAGTAGAGCCTGATGAACGAACGGGCGCGTACTATCGGGCAACCTCACCGCGAAGGCAATTTATGAGGAACACCATGCCACCAGACGGATCAAATTTTTTCAGGTTCTGTTTACATATCTTGCAAAAAACCAGTTCGTTTCCAAACTCCAGTTTTTTAAACCGAATCGCGCCATGCAGCTGGAAATACAGTTTTACTGTCACCATCCACAATTAAGTTAACTCGGCAACCACAAATACAAATAAAAAAGGAGAGCCAGGCTCTCCTTTTTTATTGCTTGATATTTCTATCTACGTCTGCCTTTCTTCTTGGTCTTCTTCCGACTGACTTTTTTCTTTGTCACCTTTTTCTTGGCAACCTTCTTTTTACTCGCTTTCTTTTTTGCGGATTTTTTCTTCGCGGGCGCCGCCTTCTTCTGCTTTTTAGCTACAGAAACAGCTTGCTCCTCAATCGGAATCGGTGGTTCACCATGCAAATGCCGAACCTGGGCATCGTCATGATAATGAGGATACTCAAAGTCATCCGGTCCATGCGGATGGTTGTGGCCCTCTGATGCTGCCCATTGATAAAGTTTCGGTCGCTGCCGATACAGGTGCGCTGCAGCGCGCATTCGATTCTCATCGACATTTGACCACGGGTTATAGTGGAAATAGTTATGCAGCTTGGAATCGGTACGTCCGAATGCGATCGTGCCGAGTTCACAGCGAAATGCACCATGGTTGATGTACTCAGGACGCCAGAAATAACCACCGGTCGGCAAGTTACCGAACTGCATCATCCAGGACGTTCCCCAGATATGGTAGCTCTCTTCCGCCGCATCGTGATACGAAATATTGTCCTGACGGAACTGCGGAGTCATGCAGTACAGAAAGCTGATTGCCTCGGTCAACGGATCGTAATGCAGCGGCTTGATCAGGCAACCTGATGCTACCGATGGATGCACGATATTACCCGGTGCCCAGGGCGCATCAGTGTATGTATTCAGCGACATGTAAGCTTCTGTCAACGCCAACTGATGATTGCGGTCCGATTCTTCGAAGCTAGGCTCCGAATCATTAAACATGACCAGTGCTTCCGCCCCCTGCGGGATGCTGATCGCACCGACATGCATGCCGGCCGGGATAAACGCGTAATTACCGCGTGTCCAGACTTCATCACCAACCCTGATACGGCCTTCGAGAACAAAGATCTCGCAATCCGAATAGCTGAGGCCGGGCTTACGCTTGTAACCACCGTTGAACCTGACCTTCAGCGTACAGGCGCCGTTATCAACATCCATTGATAAGACTTTGTACTCACTGCCTTTGAAGCCTGAAATATCAAACTTCTTGTATGCCGTGTCCAACTCCACGTAGGGCTCGATATGAGGTCGTGCCACTCTACTTCTCCTTAATTGTCAGGTGCCAGAGATCTGTTTGGTGCGGGCGCACCTAAAAGACCACCTTATCCTTGCGTTTTGGTTGTTTAGGTAAATCCTTCTTTGGAATGACTCGTTTCATGTCACCGGTGACATTAAACCCGGTCGTTGAAACATCCCTGAGGAATCTTTTGTACCACTTGACTCGTTGCGGAGCGACATCCACGTTCATCTCTTTCATGATGGCGCGATGACGCTTCTTCTGCTCGGCAACATTCTGCTTAAGCCATTTCTTTGCATCCTCGGTACGAGGTGGGGTAATCCCCCCGGAAAATAACAGCGTTTAGAAGTAGAATTTTCCACTGACAGGAGATTCTACAGATGAAGAAGCCGAGATACTCAGAA
>PBZD01000045.1 GCA_002729875.1 Chromatiales bacterium
CAGAATCTCGCCAACGACCCGTTCAGCCGACGCCATGGCCGCTTCCATACCGAATTCTCGCCGCCGCGTATGCTCGCCAGCGAAATGAATGCGCCCCTCCGGGGCGGGCAGGGAGGCTGCATAACGTTTTATTTGCCCCGCGGAGTAACTGTGACCACAGCCATTGAGGTACGGAGTCCGGCCCCAGGAGTGATAGCCCAGCACTTCAAGCTGATTCTTCGATCCGGGGCGGATACGTGCTAACGTGTCGAGCACGTGGCGTGCTGCTGCTGCGGGCTGCATCTGGTCGATACGCCGGTTGCCCTGGCCGGTGATCCAGACCAGCAGTGAATGTACCTCACCGTTGCTGTCGGTGCCGGCGAAGACCCGCTCGACAGCCCCGTCGGTCCACATGCTGGCGTCAAAACCGTCGGTCTCCCAGAAGCGTGTCTTCGCTTGCAGGTAGAATTTGGTTGCGGCGTAATATTCCATCTGATGCACGATCGCTGCTTTGTCAGCCGACAGCGTTGGGGTGATTTCGATGCGGCGTAATGCAGTTAACGGGATCGCTGACACCAGGAAGTCGCCACGGTATCGACTGCCATCGTTACAGGTAACTTCGACGCCCTCGGCATCATGAGCAATTGCCGCTGCTGCCCGGTTAAAGCGGATCTCGGTGCTGAGACTGGCCGCCATGGCTTCGGGCAGGCGCTGGTTGCCGCCGGCCACCTGGCTTAACGGCGAGACCGGCTGCCCGGCAGCTTGCATGGTTCGAAAGGCCTTGATGCCGAATTGTGTGCGCGTCGTATCGCGGAACAGCGACAAGGCCGACGTCCGGTTCATGCCGATACCGTTATATGCGTGTCCGAACAGGCGAATCGCCTCGTCAGAGACGCCCCGGCTGGTGAGATATTGTGCTATCGGTATATCCAGCCGGTGATGTTCTGGCTGCAGCCAGTCGTCAAGATTCTCCAGCGGGTTATAGCGACTGAGCAGGTGAGATTGCAGTCGTGATGGCGCAATCACCCGCTCATCACCGGTCGTCCGGTTGACATCGGCTGATGCCCATTCTGTTTCGTTTAGTAGCCGGCCGTTAATGTGGTAGCTATAAGGCTTGATGCTAATGGCGCTGGGCACGAGTTGCAGATTCAGGCGGCGCATCATGTCCAGGACCCGCGCATACATGACCCCGATATCGCTGGCGCCGAGTTCATGCCGGACGCCGCCGAGTGTGCGAGTCTGTACCCGGCCACCCACATGGTCGGAGGCCTCGAGCAGAGTTACATTAAAGCCCTGCTCTTCGAGCAGCATCGCACTGTACAGGCCAGCCAGGCCGGCTCCCAGAATAATGATGTCCTGTTGCTCAGCGGCGCGCAGGTAACGGCTGGTGCCGAATGCGAGCGGGATTGCGCCGATGGCGGTGAGCAGTTTGCGCCTGTGGGTGCACGGTGGCGGTATATCTTTCATTATAGTCCGGCGTGACGAATGCTAATCCATTGTGGGCTGCTCGCTTGAGCAATGTAAACCATTGACTGGCCGCTCATCCGAGCGGTGGCAATTGCAGGGGGGCGGTAGTTGTGTAACTGGTATGGTTGCTAATCGCTTAGTGCAGCGGCAATCGCTGCAAGTGAAGTCAACGGCTGGCTGCAAGAAGTGCCGCGGCAAATGTAGGCAATCGACCGGTCGCCTGGGGCGCGGGCAGACAGTGCGCCGGGCAGGTTTGTGACGCTGTTCGGGATTGCATAGATGAGGCGTTTGGGTGTGTAGATCGCACCGATCGCCAGCGCCCATCTGGAGATTTCTTCCTGCTCGCCGCGCAGCACGATGATTTCAGCCGGGTCCAGGATCTCATCGAGTGCTGTGACCAGCGAGGCATGTGCATGGGGGAATTCATCAAGTGCACTGCCGGCTGCCCTGATTGTTGCAATTGCCGCATCCAGGTATTTGCTTTCAGCGAGCAGATGGCCGAGACGATTGAGGGCGAGTGCGGCGATTCCATTACCCGATGGCAAGGCTTCATCAGCCATGGTCTTGCTGCGATGGATTAACTGTTCGTGTCCGCTGGCGGTAAAAAAGAATCCACCGTGTTTGGTGTCGCTGAAATCGGCCAGCAGCCGTTCGGCCAGCCAGATTGCAAATTCCAGGTGTTCGCTGTCCCAGCGTGACTGCAACAGTTCCAACGTTGCGTTGAGCAGGAAAGCATAATCGTCCAGATAAGCATTAAATTTTGCCTGCCCATCCCGGTAGGTTGCGTATAAGCGGCCATCGACAACCATGTGGCGGCGCACAAAGTCGAGCGCTTCGGCGGCTACCACGGCGAACTGTTGCTCCTGCAATGCGCGAGCGGCGATTGCGCAGCCGCGAATCATCAGCGCATTCCAGCTGGCCAGAATCTTGTCGTCGCGGTCGGGGCGCGTGCGGGTAGCGCGGGCGGTGAGTAATTTGTTTCGTGCTGCATCAATCAACTGCTGCACGGTTGCCGGAGTTTGTCCAACCCCGGCCGCGATTGATTCGAGTGTTGTGTTGATTCGTAAATGCCAGCTGCCGGCGAAATTAGCCGGGTTATCGAGTCCGTAGCGGGGCGCGAAAACCGAGTATTCGTCATCCGTCAGAATGGTCCGAATCTCGTCCGGGGTCCAGACGTAGAACTGGCCTTCAGTGCCGTCTGAATCAGCGTCGAGGGCCGAGTAGAAGCCGCCATTCGGTGCCCGCATCTCGCGTAATGCCCACTCGACTGTGTCGAGCGCGATGCGGCGATAAGTGTCGTCACCGCTGATTTGCCAGAAATGAGCGTATAGCGCCAGAAGTTCGGCATTGTCGCAAAGCATTTTTTCAAAGTGCGGGATGGTCCATTCGGCATCGACGGAGTAGCGGTAGAAGCCGCCGCCAACCTGGTCGAAGATGCCGCCTTCGGCCATCCGGGTCAGGGTGAGCGCACAGATGAACATGGCTTGCTGGTCGGACTCACTGTCCTGGCTGCTGTGGGCTGTATTGCGCCAGTGCCGCATCATTCGATCCAGGTTCGTCGGATTTGGAAATTTCGGCGCAGTGTCGAATCCGCCGTTTTCACCATCGAACATCCGCTCGAGGGTTTCGCGTGCCGCCGTCAGTGAGTGGCCGGAAAACGGGTCTTCAGCGGCCGGTTGGTGCGTGTCGACCTGGGTCAGTGCATTGACAAGGATCTGACCGTATTCGCTGACGGCGTCACCGTTGGCGTGAAAATGTTCACTTGCCTTGTGCAGCAGATCGGTAAATGCCGGCATACCGTCACGAGGCTGGTTGGGGAAATAGGTGCCGGTGAAGTAAGGACGCTGATCGTGCGGACTCAGAAACACTGTCAGCGGCCAGCCGCCGGGTCGGCGCTGAATCAACAGGTGTGCAGATTGGTAGATTTTGTCGATGTCGGGTCGTTCTTCACGGTCGATTTTAATGTTGACGAAAAGTTGATTCATCAAATCTGCCGTTGGTTTGTCCTCAAAAGATTCATGTGCCATGACATGGCACCAGTGGCAAGCCGAATAACCGATTGACAGCAGGATCGGCTTGTTTTGCTGGCATGCAAGCTCCAGAGCCTGCTCACCCCACGGATACCAGTTGACCGGATTGTCCGCATGCTGGAGCAGATACGGGCTGGTTTCATTTTTCAGTGAGTTCATCAGCTGTGACATTCAATCAGGCAAAAAATTTCCCGGGGTCAGGTCAGACAGGATATTCTCTACCTTGTTCGACCACTAAACTTTTATTACACCTAGAGAATAAAGATCTTGCAATACTCCGGTTTTGATCCGATTGCGTTACAGCTGGGCCCGGTTGCGATTCGTTGGTATGGCCTGATGTATTTGTTTGGTTTTGCGGCGGCCTGGTTTCTGATGCGTCGCCGCGCCAGCCGGCCGGGTGCGGTAGTGCCGGTTGAGAAGGTTGACGACCTGCTGTTTTATGTTGCTATCGGCGTCATTATTGGCGGCCGACTTGGTTACATGCTGTTTTATAACTTCAGCCAGGTGGTTGCTGATCCGCTGAGTTTGCTCAGAATCTGGCAGGGTGGCATGTCTTTCCACGGGGGTTTTCTCGGCGTCGCGGTTGCGACCTGGCTGTTTACCCGTAAACTCGGCTGTACATGGTGGCAGCTGAATGATTTTGTCGCGCCGATGGCGTGCCTTGGCCTGGCTGCCGGGCGGATCGGTAATTTTATCAACGGTGAGTTGTGGGGCCGTCCCGGTTCCGTGCCGTGGGCCATGCAGGTCGATTGTACCAATCAACGTTTCTTTGACCTGTGCTTCGATCAATTGAAACTGCCGCGCGGTACAGTGTGGACGCCACCGCTCCATCCGTCGCCGTTATACGAAGCCATGCTCGAAGGTTTTCTGTTATTTGCTGTGATCTGGATTTTTTCATCGCGGCCGCGGCCTGTGCAATCGGTAACCGGTGTCTTCCTGCTGGGCTACGGGTTGTCTCGATTTAGTGTAGAAATGGTGCGTTTGCCCGATTCTCATATTGATTACCTGGCGTTTGGCTGGGTCACAATGGGGCAGGTTTTAACCCTTCCGATGATTGTCGGTGGCATACTGTTATTGTGGCTGGCTTATCGGCGTCAGGCCGGAACATGAGCGGTTTATTGGTTTTGGATGTACCGGGGGGTAGGGAAACTTGCAGCAATATCTACAACTGATGCAACGTGTGCTGGATGATGGTGCGCGAAAGGATGATCGAACCGGGACCGGTACGCTGAGTGTATTCGGTCATCAGATGCGCTTTAATCTGCGTGATGGTTTCCCGCTGGTTACCACCAAGAAAATTCATACCCGATCGATCATTTATGAATTATTGTGGTTTCTGAATGGCGACACCCATGTCGCTTATCTTAATGATAATAACGTTACCATCTGGGATGAATGGGCCGGTCCGGATGGCGATCTCGGCCCGGTTTACGGCGCCCAGTGGCGTTCGTGGCCCACTCCGAATGGTGAGGCCATCGATCAGATCAGTCAGGTCGTCGAGACGCTGCGTCGTGATCCGGATTCACGCCGGATCATTGTGAGTGCCTGGAATGTTGCAGAACTTAATAAGATGGCACTGGCACCGTGTCATTGCCTGTTTCAATTCTATGTAGCTAATGGCTATCTGTCATGCCAGCTTTACCAGCGCAGTGCGGATATTTTTCTCGGGGTGCCGTTCAATATCGCCTCATATGCACTGTTAACGCATATGGTGGCGCAACAGGCCGACCTGAAAGTCGGTGATTTCATCTGGACGGGCGGTGATTGTCACCTCTACCTGAATCACCTGGATCAGACCCGCAAGCAACTCGAACGCGAACCGTTGCCGTTACCACGACTTGTGTTACAGCGGCGGCCGGCGGATTTGTTTGCTTATCGCGGTGAAGACTTTGACATTGTTGGTTATGAGTCACATCCGCATATTAAGGCAGCTGTTGCTGTTTAGAGTTGGGGGGTGGTTGCAGCAGTTTTGAGATTTTTAGCTATTTTCATGGGCGGTATTTTTCGTCATATATCATTCAGAAACGCAGCAAGTTGCTTTAAGGTTTCTGAATGATATATGACGAAAAATACCTGACCAGCTGGAAGTTTGGGTTGTTATTTGGTTTTTTTGGCTTTGACGCTGACAATTTGGACGGATCCATCAATTCTTGCGGCGGTTAACTCGCGTCCCCAGACACAGCCGGTATCGATCATCAGTGTTTTCGGGTTGTTTATCAGGCCGAGTGATGACCAGTGGCCGCAGACGATACGCACTGACCGGTTCGCCCGGTCGGGAAAGTCGAACCATGGTATGAGCGCTTGCGTCTCCTTTTTTGGGGGGCCTTTCTGGATGAAATCCAGTTCGCCATTCGGGCGGCAGAAGCGGATTCGGGTTAAACAATTGATAATAAACCTGATTCGTTTGATGCCGGACAGATCGGGTGACCAGCGACTGGGTTTGTCGCTGTACATGGCGCTCAGGAATTGCCGGTATTTTTTACCGCCTATAATCTGTTCTGCTTCACGGGCCAGGTTGACGGTTGTCAGCAGATCCCAGGTCGGGTGGATCCCCGCGTGTACCATCAGGGTGTTCAGATCGGGTCGGTAATGTACCAGTGGCTGGTGACGCAACCAGTGAAGTAGTTCATCGGCATCATGGGCGGCAAGAATTTTTCGTAGTGGTTTATCGATTCGGTCAGGGTTCTCACGAGCCGCGAGCAGGTGCAGATCGTGATTGCCAAGTACCACGGTTGATGATTCTTTAAGGCTGCGCACAAAACGCAATACGTCCAGTGAGCGTGGTCCACGGTTGACGAGGTCACCGACGAACCATAGTTCGTCACGATCCGGATCAAAACTGAGCTTGTCGACGAGACGGGCGAGTTCATCGTAGCAGCCCTGTATGTCGCCTATCGCGAATATAGCCATTAATTCAGTATGCCTGGCATAGCGAGTCTGAAGACAGGAATCGATACCAAAAATTTTTCATCCTCGGCATCTATCATGCCGTAACTGCCTTCCATCGTGCCTACCGGTGTGGTGATAATCGACAGGCTGGAATACCGGTGGTATTCACCGGGTCTGATTCGTGGTTGTTCACCGACGACTCCGTCGCCACGGATTTCGCGGACCTTGCCGCCTGCGTCTGTGACCAGCCAGCATCGGGTGAGCAGTTGCACCGCTAGTTTGCCGGTATTACGGATTGTGACCGTGTAGGCAAACACGTACCGTTGATCCTCCATATCTGATTGATCTGCAAGATAATTGGTTTCGACATCAATCTGGATGGATTGCCTGTTCATAGCTAATCTTAACCTGTGCGGTGCGCACTGTTGTGAGCAGCATACAAGTTGCCAAGGGTGATGAATTGCGCCACGGTTAATTGTTCCGCACGGCTTCTCGGGTCGATGTTGGCCGATTCAATCTGCGCCACAGTCAGTAGTTTACCGAGTGCGTTAGCCAGTTGTTTGCGACGCTGGCCGAACGCCTGTTTTACGACCTGGTCAAAGGCATCATGCTGCACGATCCGGGTGCGCCGGGCGGCATCCGGACGCAGGCGGACAAATGAGGATTCAACTCTGGGTGCCGGCGTGAATGAGCCGGGCTTGATGTGGAATAGCGTTTCGATCTCACAGCGAGCTGCAATTGCGACACTCAGACGTCCGTAGGTTCGGTTGCCGGGTCCGGCGGCGATGCGTTGGGCTACTTCTTTTTGCAGCATGATATGGATATCTGTAAATAATTCGTTATAGCTGAGAATGTGAAATAGCAGTGGTGTCGAGATGTTATAGGGCAGGTTGCCGGCCAGCCGTAACGGAGCGTGATCGGCCTGTAGCCGGGTGAAGTCAAAGTCCAGCGCGTCCGTTTCATGAACCGTCAGCTTTGGTGACATGACTTCATTCGGCAGCGCGGCGGCCAGATCATGATCAATCTCGATGGCATCCAGCGTGTCGATGGATTTGACCAGCAGTCGGGTCATCGCGCCGCGTCCGGGACCGATTTCTACAAAATGCTGGTCGGGCTGCGGATGAATGGCGGCAATAATTTTGTTGAGAATATTCTGGTCATGCAAAAAGTGCTGGCCGAATCGCTTGCGCGCAGGTGGGTTGTTCATGGTGGGGAGTTACTCACCATCTCGATTGCGAGAGTGAGCGCTGCATACAGGCTGTCCGGCCTGGCAAGCCCGCTACCGGCCAGTTCCAGTGCTGTGCCATGATCGACGGAAGTGCGAATGATCGGCAGGCCGAGGGTGACGTTGACAGCCTTGCCAAACCCGTGGTTTTTTAACACCGGCAGTCCCTGGTCGTGATACATGGCGAGCACGGCATCCGCCTGTGACAGGTGCGCTGGCGTAAAAGCTGTGTCGGCCGGCAGGGGACCGACAGGGTTGTACCCGGTAGTGGCCAGTTGTGCGAGTGCGGGCTCAATTATTTTTACTTCTTCTTGTCCCAGGTATCCCGCTTCCCCGGCATGTGGGTTCAGACCGAGTACGATGATGCGTGGTGATTTGATGCCGAAATGAGATCTCAGGCCAAGATGTAGCAACTTGAAAGCCTGTTGGATTAGTTCGCCGGTAATAACGCCCGGAACTTCTCTTAAGGCCAGGTGTGTCGTAATGAGTGCGACACGCAAGGTGTCTGCGACGAGTAGCATGAGTGGTTGCGGGGTGCCGGTTTGTTCGGCGAGAAATTCGGTATGGCCTGAGAACGGGATGCCCGCAGCATTGATAACAGCTTTATTTACCGGGGCTGTGACCATGGCCCTGAATTCACCGCTCAGGCAGCCGTCACAGGCACGTTTCAGCGCGGCCAGGACATATTCGCCATTGGCCGGATCGAGGTGACCTGTTTCGCATGCTGTGCGGAGCGGCTCACCGGTAACGATAAGTCGACCAGGCCTGGTTGTTGCTGCTGGTGCATGCACCTCATAAGGACAAATTTCAATTTTTTTGCCGAGTTGTATGGCTCGATCGGCAATCAGGTTTGGGTCAGCAATGATAACGAGTTCGACCGGCCAGTCACGCTCGGCGAGGGCAATGACGACATCCGGTCCGATACCGGACGGCTCACCAGGCGTAATTGCTATGCGTGGAACCGGGGATTGCATTGCAGATCAGGTTACTGCGCGAGCTTACATTTGGACTATAGTTTGTATTCAACAAATGCCTGATCGCGCAAACGCCGTGTCCATAATTCAGTTTCTTCTTCGAGCTTGCTGTTACGAATAGCCATGATTGCCTCACGTCGTTCGACTTCTTCGGTCATGTCCTGCACGCGGCGATCAAGCAACAGCACAATATGCCAGCCAAACGGTGACTGGAAAGGTTCGCTGATTTCGCCCGGTTCAAGTGAATCGCAGACTGCCTGGAATTCAGGCACGAAGATTCCGGGGCCGCTCCAGCCAAGATCGCCACCGTTTACAGCTGAGCCCGGGTCTTCAGACATGACGGTAGCGACCGCCGCGAAGTCATCGCCGGCGCTGATTTGCTGACGGATTGCCATCAGTTTTTGACGCACGGCATCATCATCAAGTACTTCATTGGTGGTGAGCAGGATGTGCCGGGCATGTGTCTGCTGTTCCATAATCGGATCTGCGCCGCGCCGTTCGTCAAGCCGGATGAGGTGGAAACCACTTGCGCTACGTGTCGGCTCGCTGATTTGTCCGGGCTCGAGTTCCGGTACGATATCCGCAAATAGTGTTGGCAGTTCATTGCCGCGTCGCCAGCCCAGATCACCACCTTGCAACGCACTTTGTCCATCTGAATTTGCGACCGCAAGTTCAAAAAAGGATTCACCGTTGCGCGCACGTTCAAGAATAGAGAATACGTTACTTTCAGCGGCCGAAATATTGTCTACCGTGGCATCGCTTGGAATTGAAATAAGTATATGTGAAAGCCTGAACTCTTCGTTCTGTGTCGCACGTCCGGCCAGTCGTGCGAGATGTTCTTCCAGTTCTCGTGGGGTGACATTAATTCGTGTGATGACATCGCGTTGACGTAATTGATCTATGGTAAGTTGTTCGCGCATCTCGCTGCGAAAAATCGTGTACTCGATGCCTTGTTGTGCAAGCATTGTCGGTAACTCTGACAAAGAAATGGCATTGCGTTGGGCAATGTCGGCCAGAGTAATGTTCAGTTGCTCATCAGGAATCCGAATGCCAATGCGTTCGGCTCTCTGTAACTGGATGCGCCTGATAATCAGTCGTTCGAGAATCTGTGATGCGAGGGTGCTGGTTGGTGGAATCTGGGCATCCTGTGCGCGCAGGTTTTCGATGATACGCCTGAGTTCCCTGGTAACCTCACTCTTCAGAACGACACCTTCGTTGACAGTAGCAGCGATGCCATCAAGCAGTTCACCGGTGCTGCTCAGATCCAACGTCTGGGCCATCAGCGATGCCGAATGCAGCAGACAAATAACTAACAGTAATTGTAATAACTTAAGCATGAATAAACTCTTATATTACCTGTGGCAACAGCCACCTTGAGTACGGTAAATTAGTAATAATCAAGAATACCACGGTCCAGCCAGTGGTCGGCAGCACTCGTATTATTTCCGAGGCCCTTGAGCAGAAGTTGCACGGAAAAGGATGTGTCAGATTCGCCGGCCCGATTCGTCAGGTTGCGCTGCCAGATGCCGCGAATCGACCAGCAGCATGTGTCGTACTCGAAACCGACAAAACGCTCCAGGGCTTTTTTATCAAGAATAGAGTGATCATAGCGCCCGACGAGACGCCAGTGTTCGGAGATCGGCCAGGCAGCAGACACATCGATTTCTTCAAGTGTATTGCCTCGAAACCGGTACGATACATTGGCCAGTTTTAAATCGCTGGCACGATAGTTGAGGCGTAGCTCGGTCTTTTTCGACTTTTTTGAGTGGGTGTTGTACTGGTAGCCCAGTCGCATCCGCCAGTTCTCGTGAAATTTAAGGCCAAACTCAAACAGGTAATCAGAGGAATTACTGTCGCTGGACAGACCATCCGGCAGCGTGACATCGAGGGAATTGAAATACAGGATCTGGCCGATCGTCGCATTCATGAATTCATCACCATCATCTGCATCAATTAATCGGGTTGTGATTCCCATGCTCAATTGGTTGGTGTCGCCGAGTCGGTCGTAGCCAACGAAACGGTTTTTCCTGAACAATTGAACGACATTAAGGTCTGGTTCAATCGTGTCAAAAACCGGCAGATCAGTCTGGTCATGAAATGGAATGTAGGTATACAGCAACTGCGGTTCAAGGGTTTGCAGCCAGCCGCGTTTGGTTGTCAGACGTTCGAATACCGTGTGGGCATCGATACTATATATCGGCACTGCGCGGCTGGGGTTATCGGTAGCCCCGGGCGCAGTATCGTTCAACTGATAGGCCGTGTAGTCAAACGCGACAGCCGGTTCAATTTGGATTGAATGCCATTGCCTGGGCGCTGCTATCTCCGGCTGAATATGTGTGCGTAAGCCGGTCTCCCGGGTCTCATGATCAAAATATGAGATTTCAGTGTCGAGTGTGTATTTCAGTCCAAGCCATCCATTCGGTTTAAAACCACGCACCGCCAGCTTGGGCAGGGTGGTATACGGCAGGTCAGCAACAGTGATTGCGTCATCTATTGTCTGGTAATCCTCAAACCGCAATAGAGCCGACCAGTTGTCATTAAAAAACTCCAGATCTGCCCGGCGTTGCAGGTGGGTCTGACTCGTATTACCCAGTCCGGATGACAATTCCTCAAAGTAAGCTGAGTCCGATACATGAATCGCATCGATTTGTCCCCGCCAATTGCTGCTGAAGTTGGTTGTGTGTTGCCATGCAACCAGTGCGCGGTGTTGATTGGTGACGTCATCATTGGGCAGGATTTCACCACTTATGACCCCGTCACCGTATTCCTTTAGATAACGAAACTCAGTATTCAGCTGGATTCCACGTTTTGACATGTAACGGGGGGTCAACGTTGCATCATACTGTGGCGCTATATTCCAGTAATAAGGAAATTCAACATCAAGGCCCCGTTGCTGACTTGAACCGATCTTTGGGATCAGCCAGCCCGACTTACGTTGGTTTGTCACCGGGTAAGAAATATAGGGCAGGTACAGAAAGGGGACGCCCTTGAATTCAAGCCGGGCATTTTTTGCGGTACCGATACCGCGGCTTCGGTCTATGCGAATCTTGCTCGCTTTCAGCAGCCAACCGTTGTTACCTTCGGGGCATGATGTGTAACTGACTGTATTCAGGCGCAGCTTGCCGTTTCTTTCCGTCTTGATGTATTTACTCTTGCCGCGGGCAGGAACAGACCACAATTGGAACTCGGTTTCATCGAAGCGAAGTTCCTGTGAATGTTGGTTAAATTCACCCCGGTTGGCAGTTATCCTGGTTTGCGGGTCACGAAATTCAACTTCGCCCGTTACAGAGAATACGCCGGACTCACGATCATAGCTTGCACCCTTTGCAGTCAGCAGCCGGTTGCCGCTGACGAGGGAAATATCGTCACTGAAACTCGCGTTACCATCGAGCTTGAGTTCAGCTCTGCCACTGAAAACCGCCAATTCATCATCCGGCAGATTAGTGTCCGGTAATGCGAATGGCGGAGGGTCGGGAACCCGGCACTCGCCCCAGTTTGGGGCATCACCATTGCTAACCTTAACCGTAGCAGGTTCTTCGGCGGTCACAGTGCCTGCCATGATAGGCAGACACGCAAAAAGGGTCAGTGAGAATATTCGCAACTGGGTTACCGGACAAGCGAGAATGCACGAAGCTCTGATTATAAGAAAAATATAGCCGGAAGGAATTTTATAACGATTATTTTCCTGATCGGTTATTCGCTGGCTGGTGATTCAATAAAGCCCGGTTTTACTTACACTATACGGATGAAAGCAATGATTCTTGCCGCCGGTCGGGGTGAACGTATGCGCCCGCTGACCGATGAGAAGCCCAAACCACTATTGCCAGCCAACGGCATACCGCTGATTGATTACCATCTCGCGGCGCTGGCACGCGGGGGTATTGGCGACATTATTATAAATCTGGCCTGGCGGGGTAGTCAGATACGTGATTGGGTGGGGGATGGGTCCAAATATGGTATTAATGTTTCATATAGCGACGAAGGATCCGAGGCGCTGGAAACCGGGGGTGGTGTCTACCGGGCCTTATCCTGGCTTGGAGAGGCCCCCTTCTGGCTCGTGAATGGCGATATTTTCTGCTCATATGACTACGTTGAGCGGGGTCTGGCGGACCAGTCGCTGGGACACCTGGTGATGGTGCCCAATCCCGGGCATAACCCGGGCGGCGATTTTTCACTGGCGGCAGGGCGGGTGATTCGGCGCGCTGAGCACACTCTGACTTATGCAGGTGTCGCTGTATTGCATCCGGATTTGTTTGCCGGTGCCAGTGGCGGGAAATTTCCACTTGCGCCGTTGCTCGACCAGGCGATCGAACGCAATGTGCTGTCCGGTGAGCTTTTTACCGGGCGCTGGCTGGATGTTGGTACGCCGCAGCGACTTGCTGCGCTGGATCGCTTGCTGGCGGATGAGTGATGGCTGTGTGACCCGAACGGGTAGGGATTCAGCCAGGGTTGCCGATGGATGTCGGCAGAAAGAAGCCAGCGACACCTCACGCTGGCATTATTTGCAGTTGCTCCGGTTTTTAGTTGCACAACTGCTGTAACCGGTTGCCGAGGTCATCGGCAACCTGATCCAGGTCGCCCGGGCCGCCGAGTGAGGTTAATTGGGTCATTTGCATGCCAGCAAACCCGCACGGGTTGATCCTGGTAAACGGGGTAAGATCGAGATCGACGTTTAGTGCAAGGCCGTGGTAACTGCAGCCACGGCGGATCCGCAGCCCGATACTTGCGAGTTTTGCTGTACCGACATAAACCCCCGGCGCTTTGCGCAGACTGTGTGCCTTGATGCCGTATTCGGCTACGGTATTGATGACTGCATTCTCCAGCGCAGAAACAAGTGAGCGTGCGTTCAGTCCGGCTCGTTTGAGGTCAATCAGGGTATAGGCGACAAGCTGGCCGGGGCCGTGATAAGTGACCTGTCCGCCGCGATCGACCTGCACAACGGGTATTTTACCGGGGGCTAGCAGGTCGCTACGTTTGGCAGCCAGCCCCAGCGTGAAAACGGGAGCATGTTCAAGCAGCCATAGCTCGTCGGGGGTGTCGGCAGAACGGCAGTCGGTAAATTCTTTCATCGCCGCCAGCGTTGCTGTGTAGTCGACCAGACCGGGTTTGCGGATTTGGATCATGACCTTGGTGCTGCCTGTTTTTCGCGTTTCGTGTGGCGACTTAATCAGGGCTGTCAATTGTAGCTAGAGCACATAAAGCACTTGTTCGCTGGCAGTCAACGCCTGGTAGATACGATCGAGCTGGGCCTGGTTGCGAGCATCAATCATGACAGTAAGCGAGATAAAGTTACCGTTTTTGCTGGCCCGGGTCGCAACCTCGGCGGTGGTGATATCGTCTACATGGGGGCTGATAAGCTGTAGTACATGCGCTTTGAACCCGGTGTTATCGCGACCCATAACCTTGATCGGGAACCGGCACGGGAATTCGATCAGGCTTTCCCCTTCAATCATGCGGCCATGTCTCGTATAACCGATTTACCACTGTCCAGACCGGGCCCGGACGACCGTCGCCGATGATTTGTTCGTCGATGCTGATCACCGGTGCGATGCCTTTTGTCGCACCGGTCAGCCACACTTCATCGGCAGCCAGCAGGCGCGCAACCGTCAAGCGTTGGTCGTGACAGGCATAGCCGGCATCGCCGGCAATGGCAATGACATGATCTGTGGTGGTGCCGGGGAGTACCTCGGTACCGTGCGGTGTACGCACGAGGGTTTCATGTTCGACAATAATGACCGAACTGACCGCACCTTCGGTAACGTGATCGTGGTCAACCAGGATTGCATCGATTGCCCCAACTGCAGCGGCTTTTTGCCGAGCCAGGATATTGGGTAACAGCGCAGTCGACTTGATGTCGCAACGGTCCCAGCGTTCGTCCGGCAAGGTGATTGCCGTGACGCCAGCGGTGTAGTCATGTCTGCCAAGTTCTGTAGCCATGGCAAATACGGTGGGGCGGAGATTTTCTGCATAAACATGATTCCGGCCGGCATCGGTTCCGCGACTTACCTGCAGGTAGATAGCCATGGTTCCACCACCGTTGCGCTCGATGAGTTCGGCAATCAGGTTGCGCCACTCGTTCTCATTATGCGGATTCCGGATGTTGATTGCCCGGAGACTGCAAGCCAGTCGCGTGATATGAGCGGTGAGCAGCACCGGTTTGCCGTCATGTACCGGCACGACCTCGTAAACTGCATCGGCAAACAGAAAGCCACGATCGAGTGGTGAAATATGTGCATCGACTAGCGGCAGGAATTTACCGTTTAAGCCGACAATAGCGAGCGGTTGTGTCATTTATTCGAACCAGAGCAGTACCGAATCCTTGGCAACCTGCCACAATGTGCCTTCATCTATAGGCATTAGCGAGAACAGGTTTGCTTCGGCTACCATCTCGTTGTTGAGGTTTACCCGTACCGTACCGAGTCGGGTGGTCCGGTCAACGGGCGCTATCAGTTGGGGCGGTAAATCAACCTTGGCCTCGAGTTGCTTATAGCTGCCGCGCGGTATCGTGATATACAGATCTTGCTGCAGCCCTATGCTGGTCATTTCGGTATTGCCTTTCCAGACCCGCGCTTCGGTTACGGAGTTACCGGCCGGATACAACAACCGGGTTTCATAAAAACGAAACCCGTAATTCAGCAGTGCCTGCGAGTCTTTCGCCCGCGCTGAGGTGCTTTTAGTGCCAAGTACGACACTGATTAGTCGCATTTCCTCACGTTTTGCCGATGACACCAGGCAATAGCCGGCAGCGTCGGTCATGCCAGTCTTTAAACCGTCGACACTCGGATCACGCCAGAGCAACGTATTGCGATTTTTCTGGGTGATCTTGTTGTAAGTAAATTCTTTTTGCGAATACCACTTGTAGTAATCGGGAAATTCCTTAATCAGCGTGGTTGCCAGCCGTGCAATATCAGTCGCCGAGGTAAAGTGATTTTCGGCGGGCAGCCCTGTTGAGTTCTGGTACTGCGTATTCAGCATGCCCAGTTCAGCGGCATATTGATTCATCAATTGCGCAAATATCGTTTCGTTACCGGCAATGTGTTCGGCCAGTGCGACGCTGGCATCATTGCCGGATTGCACAATCATGCCTTGCAGCAGCATGTTGACCGTTACACGCGAGCCAACTTCTATGAACATTCGAGAGCCGGATGTGCGCCAGGCTTTTTCACTGACCATCACCGGGTCATCCAGCGATATTTGCCCGGATTGCAGCATCCTGAACACAACGTAAGCGGTCATTAACTTGGTAATGCTGGCAGGCTCCAGGCGTTCGTTTTCATTCTTTGCGGTCAGGATACGACCGCTATGGTGATCGAGTAGCACGTAACCACGTGCGCCGATCTCCGGTCCTGCGGGTATCGGGATCTGTGCCTGTGCCAGCCCTATGAAGCACAAAATGCCGGCACCCAGAAGTGCCGTGCTGCGGAGTTTAGTCATTTTGAACTCCCGACGAGAAAACCCTGGAAAAAAACCTGAAATAATCAATAACCGCTGCCAATGATATAACGGTTGTCCGGTGATGGGCATTAGCTACCCGGGTCATTCGCTGATTCACTGACCAGATGGGTATCGATAATATTGAGAGCCGTCATCTTCTCGATCAATTTATCGTATTCAGTGACATTCGTGATCGGCCCCAACCGTACCCGGAATATGGATGTTGCGTCGGCCTTATCCGAGCGGATGACGGCATTCGCAAACCCGTTGCCGTGCAGTCGGTTGAGGAGTAGTTGTGCGTTGCTCCGGTCACCGAAGGCGCCCACCTGCAGATACAGACTGATGTCGAGTGGTGGTTCGGCCTGTTGCTCCTGCTGCATGGCAGGGGTAGCCGTGACTGCGCTGCTGGCGTCCGCTTCCGGGTTGGTTAGCACCTCGATCTCGACCAGGGCGGTGCCGGCCCTGATTATGTCGAGCTGCATGGCTGCAGCATATGACAGGTCGATAATCCGGTTATTGACGAATGGGCCGCGATCGTTGACTGTCACAACGATGCTGCGGCCATTATTAAGATTGTGAACCCGCACCCTGGTGGGTAACGGCAGGGTTTTGTGTGCGGCTGTCAACGCATACATGTCGTAGATAACCCCGCTCGATGTTGACCTGCCGTGAAATTTTTTGCCGTACCACGAGGCGACACCACGTTCTTTAAATCCATGGCTGTCGTTCATGACGTAATAGCGCTTGCCGAATACTTCGTAGAACGGTGGATTGCCGCGAGTACTACGCTGTTTTGAACTGGTGGCGGAGCGTTGCGGTGGCGTGGCCGCACCTTCCCACCTGACTGCTTGCTGACAGCCGCCAAGCAGGGACCAGGCACCGATGAGCAGGGTAATGCTTAATCCGCGGGCAGCTATCCTGCTAAGCGGGAGGTGCGCTGGTTTGTTAATTTGTTTGCTCATCCAGGTGTGCGGTCAGGGCTGGTGGTGGCCGGTTTGGCTGGTACCGCTATCTGCAATTGATATTGCTGCAGACAACTGCAGCACGGCAAGTGCATACATTGCGCTGTGATTGTAACGGGTGATTACGTAAAAGTTGTGAAATCCGACCCAGTATTCCCTGTCAGTTTTGCCCTCGAGGCTGATCAGTTGTGCCGGTGTGGCGCTCTTGCGGTCGGTTTTAAACACGATACCCTGTTTTGTCAGTGAGGCGACAGTTTCGGTCATCTTCAGTGAGTTTTTGCCGGTGGGTATCCGGAAGTTTTTATCCGAACTGCCGCGTACGGCAACCGGCTCGCCGTTGCGCCAGCCGTTCTTGATAAAATAATTTGCGACACTCATCAGGATATCATCCCAGTTATTGAGCAGGTCGCGCCGCCCGTCGCCGTCGCCGTCTACAGCATAGGCCCGGTAACTGCTCGGGATGAACTGTGGTGGCCCCATCGCACCGGCATACGAACCGATGAGTTCGGTTAATTCAAGTTGCTCATCCCGAGCCAGCATGAACAGTTCTGCGAGCTGACTACGAAAGAATTTCGCCCGCGGCGGATAATCGAAACCGAGTGTGGTCAGTGCGTCGATGACCCGGTAGCCACCGGTTATGCGTCCATAAAAGGTTTCAACACCAATAATTGCAGTGATTATTTCGGCCGGTACACCGGTTTTGGCACTGACACGGGCCAGCCTGTCGGCATGCTCGGTGAGGAAGTCTTTGCCTGCAGCGATCCTTTTCGGGGTGATGAAAATCTCGCGATATTCATGCCAGGGGCGGGTTTTTTCCGCGGGTCTGCTGATGGCGTCAAGAATTTTCTGCTTGGTTCTGGATTGCGCCAGTATTGACTGAACATAGTCCTTGTCCAGATCATGCTGCTTCACCAGCTCGTTAATGAAGACCCTGACATCATCGCGATACGCATCGATTGCGAGTGATGCGCAGGGTAAAAGACTGATGATGGTCAGTACGGTAACGGGCAGGTAATGGCGGGGTTGGGTCAATTGATTTCGTGTCATCTGGGTAGTAGCTTCCGATGCGTATGGACAGACATCAGAATACCGAAACCGGCCAGCAGGGTCACCATTGATGTGCCTCCGGCACTGATGAGTGGTAACGGTACGCCGACCACTGGTAACAGTCCGGTAACCATCGACGTATTTACAAATATGTAGAAGAAAAAGGTCAGGCTGATGCTGCCGGCGAGCAGGCGTGAAAAGGTATCCTGCGCTACTACTGCAATAAATAATCCACGACCGACGATGCACAGATACAAGAGCAGAATGACGAGCGCACCCATTAGCCCGAATTCTTCGCCAATCACTGCGAAAATGAAGTCGGTCGAGCGTTCCGGAAGAAACTCCAGTTGTCCCTGGCTGCCGTTCAGCCAGCCTTTGCCAAATAGTCCTCCGGAGCCAATGGCGATCTTCGACTGGATGATGTGGTAGCCGGCGCCGAGTGGGTCGTTGTCGGGATTTAGCAGCATTAATACCCGGTTTTTCTGATAGTCGTGCATGACGAAATACCACAACAGTGGCATCGAGATCAGGGCTGTTGTGAGCGCGCCGATAATAAACCTGGCGCCAATTCCGGCGAGGAAAATTACCGTTGCTCCGGATAGCACGATCAGGATCGCTGTACCGAGATCAGGTTGTACCGCGATAAACCCAACGGGCACGAATATGATGATGAGGCTGGTAATGATCAGGCCGACCGATGGTGGCAGCGGCCGATCATGCAGCAACCATGCCAGCATCATCGGCAGGCCGAGCTTCATGATTTCTGATGGTTGAAAGCGGACGCCGAGGTTCAGCCAGCGTTGTGCGCCCTTGCCGATGTCACCGGTTATCAGTACCAATACCAGCAATGACAGTCCGGCGGCAAAAATCCATGGTGCTGCCCGGCGCAGCCAATCGGGGCTTACCTGCGCCATGATCAGCATCGCAGTGAGTGCAGCGCTGATGCGCATCAGTTGACCGGCGAGCAAGTCGGCATTCTGGCCAACTGCGCTGTACAGGGCGGCGAGGCCGATACAGAGTATGCAGATGATGCCGGTCAGTAGTGCGCCGTCGAGATGCAGGCTGCGTAGCATGAAAGCCATCATGCCCAGTGGTTGCTGCCTGCGGTCGGCAATGAGCATCGTCATAACAGGTCTCGCAGGTATGTATCCATAACGATTCGCGCGACAGGTGCGGCAGTGCCGCCGCCGCTTTCACCGTTCTCGACGATGACCGCAACGGCGATTTGCGGGTCTTCAAGTGGGGCAAATGCAATAAACAAGGCGTGATCGCGCATGCGCTCCTCAATTTCCTCGGCATCGTATTCCTTGTCCTGCGCGACGCTAAAGACTTGTGCCGTACCGCTCTTGCCGGCCATTGTAAATGGCGCATCTGCGCCTGCGGCCCGGGCCGTACCATGTTCACCCTGCATGACGGCATGCATCGCACTGATGATTTGCTCCCACTGATCATCATTGATGATGCCAACCGAGTCCATTGCTATAGGTTGTATGAATTCCACCGCGCTACTGGCCGGATTGCTGTAGCCGCGTAACAGTGTCGGTTGGAAGCGCCGGCCACGGTTAGCGATGGTTGCCGCCGCATGTGCCAACTGCAGTGGCGTCACGAGCAGGTAGCCCTGACCGATGCCGGTAATAACGGTTTCACCAGGAAACCAGATCTTATTTCCTCGTTGCTCAAAGGCACCGCGCTTCCAGACCCGTCCCGGCACCAGCCCATTTTTCTCCCCCGCGAGATCAATCCCGGTTTTGCTGCCCAGCCCGAAGCGTTTCAGGAATGATTCAATACGATCAATGCCCAATTCGTGCGCCAGTTGATAAAAATAAACATCGCAGGACTGTTCGATCGCCGTGTGCATGTTCATCGGCCCATGACCGCCTTGCTTCCAGTCGCGATAACGGTGAGTGCTGTCCGGTAACGAGTAATCGCCGTCACAGAATAAGGATTGCCTGGAATCCATTGTCTCGTAGTGCAGGGCAGCCAGGGCGATGATCGGTTTGAGTGTCGAGCCCGGAGGATAGGTCCCCTGCAGGGCGCGATTGAACAGCGGCAGGTCAGGATTTTCCTGCAGCGCACGGTAATCCCTGCGACTCATGCCAATGCTGATTGCATTCGGGTCGAAAGATGGCTCGCTGGCAAACACCAGGATCTCACCGGTCCCGGGCTCAATCGCGACGACGGCACCGCGCCGTCCGGCGAGCGCCTGGTGAGCGGCAAGCTGTGATTCGATGTCGAGGGTCAGGATCAGATCCTTGCCGGGCACCGCCGATTCTGCATTAAGCCCCTGCATGATGCGTCCACGGGCGTTGACCAGGACTTCCTCGTGGCCGACGTTGCCGTGCAGCTCTTGCTCATAATGTCGTTCGAGTGAGATCTTGCCAATCAGTGAGGTGCCGGCATAGTTGGTTTTGTCGATGGTCTGTATGTCCGCCGCACTAATGCCGCTGACATAGCCGAGCGCATGCGCGACAGCTTTGCCGTAGGGATAATTGCGTGCCAGCCGGGCATGGATATCGACACCCGGGAAGCGCGGGCGTTCAATAGCAAATTTAGCGACCTCAACATCTGTCAGCCGGCGGCGGATCGGGATCGAGTCAAAGCGTCGCTGCTGGCGAATCAGCGCCTGGATTGAGTCAATATTTTCGGTGTCGATGAGTCCAAACAGCGCGAGACGATCCAGCGTCCCGGCCATGTCCGGTACTTGTTCCGGCGTCAGCTCAAGCTGATAACTCGGCAGGTTGTCGGCCAGCACTGTCCCGTTGCGGTCATAAATGAGTCCGCGGGTCGGGGTTAACGGCTGGATGCGGATCCGGTTGCCCTGCGATTGTGCAGAAAAATACTCATATTCGACAATCTGCAATTGGCCGAGTCGAACCAGTACGATCATGATCATGCCAATCATCAGGATCGTAGCGGCAATGACTCGCCGCAAGAAAATCTGCTGCTCTGCCCAATGATCTTTTAATCTGTTAGTCGTTGCCATGTGGGTATTTTTTGATCAGGTGAAAGTCTGGCCGCGGTTTTCAATAGCTTCGCGAATTCGGTCCATGATGGTCATGACCGGTGGCCACAGGATTACACCGACAAAAACCTGCGTCCAGCGGGCAAGGCCGATTGGTGGGTTGCCGGCCACACCATCTATCCAGAACAGTATGAAGGCGTTGATGGCCAGCAGAGCGCCTACCGTCATGGTCAGTTGCCAGAGTGGAAAGATGCGGATCTGTAAATGAAACCGCTGTGTCAGGTAGGCGATAACACTCAGCGCAAAGGCATGCTGGCCGAGCAGGTCGCCTTGCAGAATGTCGAGTAGCAACCCGATGATCCAGGCACTGCCGATACTGAATACCCGTGGCCACATCATGATCCAGTAAATCAGAGCGATGGCGGCCCACGGTGGACGAAACGGTGTAATGAATCCGGGCAGCGGCAGGCTGACGAGTGCAGCGGCGGCAATCAATACCAGCCAGGCTGGCCAATGCGCTGCGCCGTTACGGCTCATGGTGGAGCCTCGATCGCCGCTGTGGGTGGGCTGGTCGCAAGGTTGCCGTCTTCATCAGTTGCGCGCTGCGCTGCAGTGGATTCGGGCCAGATCAACAGGACTTCACGGATCCGGTTCAGGCCGGCTGCCGGCCTGGCGCTGACAGCCAGGAACGGTTCGCCCCTGTCGCTGGCAATCTCATAAATAATGCCAACCGGGTAACCGGGTGGGAACGTGCCGCCCAGTCCGGAGGTTACCAGGATATCGCCGTCCACCACATCGGTATTACGCGGCAGGAACGGCAACGATAGCCGTTCCAGGTTGCCGGTGCCGACCGCAATAGTGCGCAACCGGTTGCGTACTATTTCGACCGGTATTGCGTGATCAATGTCGGTGATCAACAGTGCCTCGGCGGAGAAAAACTGGTCGCGGACGATCTGGCCAATGATACCGTCGGCGTCGATCAAAGCCTGCCCGACATACAACCCGTCGTTGCTGCCTTTGTTAATCGTAATGCGGTGACGGAACGGGTTCATGTCGATCGACAGGATCTCACCAATGAGTACCCGGCTGGCAATCTTGGCGGTTGAGTCAAAGAGTGCTCTGAGTCTCGTATTTTCCGCTACCAGCGCGACATAGCGTTGCAGGCGGGCACTCTGGATCAGATTCTGTTCCTTCAGTTGACGGTTCTCATCCATCAGTTCGTTATGTGTTGCAGCACTATCGCCAATCCAGTGACCAAGAGAGAAGGGGGCATCAATAACCAGGCGAATCGGATGGATGGCGGCAGACATAATGCGTCGCACCGTATTCAGGTGTTCATTGTTGTGGTCGAGCACCATGACTGCGACGGATAACATGCACAGCATGACCGTTCGCAGGCCGTAGCCTGTATTGCGTAAAGCGCGTTGGTCGCTGTCAGATCTGCTGAGCGTCATGCTCTGCCGTTGTCATGCTTGCCCGGCAGCCAGGTGCCGGGTTTGCGGTTGGGGCGGGCTGAAGTGGTTAATCCAACCCGAAAACACCGGGACCCTGTTCATCTATTAGTTCGATGACCCGACCGCCTCCGCGGGCTACACAGGTCAGCGGGTCTTCGGAGACGACGACCGGCAAGCCGGTTTCTTCCATCAATAGTTTGTCAAGGTCACGTAACAGTGCACCGCCGCCGGTCAGGACAATACCGCGTTCCGCGACATCGGCACCGAGTTCGGGCGGGGTTTGTTCCAGGGCGCCCTTGACGGCGCCCACGATGCCTTGCAGCGGTTCCTGCAGGGCTTCAAGAATCTCATTGCTGTTAAGGCTGAAGCTCCGCGGCACGCCTTCGGACAGGTTGCGACCCTTGACGGATAACTCGCACACTTCTTCACCCGGATAAGCCGAGCCGATCTCATGCTTGATGCGTTCGGCGGTCGCTTCGCCGATGAGGATGCCATAGTTGCGCCTGACGTAATTAATAATGGCTTCGTCGAATCGATCGCCACCGATGCGTACCGATGATGCGTAGACAATACCGTTCAGTGAAATCACCGCGACCTCGGAGGTGCCGCCACCGACATCGAGTACCATCGAGCCGCGGGCCTCATGTACCGGCATGCCGGCACCAATTGCGGCAGCCATCGGTTCCTCGATCAGAAATACTTTGCGTGCCCCGGCGCCTTCGGCGGATTCACGGATTGCCCGGCGCTCAACCTGGGTCGAGCCATACGGCACACAGACGAGCACCCGCGGACTCGGGCGAAAATAGCGGTTTGGGTGAGTTTTATGAATAAAGTGCTGGAGCATCTTCTCCGTGACGGTGAAGTCGGCAATGACCCCGTCTTTAAGCGGCCGGATTGCCGTTATATTACCGGGCGTGCGACCCAGCATATTTTTTGCCTCAACACCGACTGCGGCGACGCTCTTGCCGCCTCGCCCCGGCTCTTCGCGGATAGCCACAACCGAGGGTTCATCAAGCACGACACCGTGCCCGGATAAATAGATCAGAGTGTTGGCAGTTCCCAAGTCAATTGACAGGTCGTTGGAAAAGTAGCCGAGCAGCCGTTTCAGCATCAAAATAACCCACAAAAAAGAACCAGTAAAACGCTTGTTACTCTAGCAATCAGTGGGATTTTGGGCAACCGGAGATTATCATTAGCTCCCCCGGTTCTCCGGCCTGTATGGATAAGGTCCCATGGCACTGTCTAAAAGTGATGTCGCCCACATCGCGCAGCTTGCGCGTCTTGAAGTCAGTGATGACGAGATCACTGACTATGTGGACAAGTTGTCGAGCATTATCGACCTGGTTGCAAAGTTGGGCGAACTCGACACGTCAGCTGTTTTGCCGATGGCGCATCCGCACGAGATGAGTCAGCGTCTGCGCCCGGATGAGGCAACTGAAACCGATCAGCGTGAGTCGTATCAGCGCAATGCTCAGGCTGTAGGTGACGGTTTTTATCGTGTGCCCAGGGTCATTGAATAAGGATAATTGAGAATGACCACCTGTAATCACCCGCTGACCGAGACCTGAATACACCATGCAACGACAGACAATTACTGAAATTGCCGCGGCCCTCAGGGAAGGTTCCGTCACCAGTCGCGAGTTGACCGAGGCAGCGCTGACCAGGATCGCTGCGGGAGATGGAGCGTTAAACGCCTTTATTACCGTGACCGGAGATCAGGCACTGATCGCTGCTGATGCCGCCGATGCCATGCTTGCGGCAGGCAACGGTGGGCCATTAACCGGGGTACCGATTGCGCACAAGGATATCTTCTGTACCCGCGATGTCCTGACGACATGTGGCTCAAGAATGCTCGACAATTTCATTTCTCCTTATGATGCAACAGTTGTAAAGAACCTGGCCGCAGCCGGTATGGTTGTCGTCGGCAAGACCAACATGGATGAATTTGCGATGGGTTCGTCGAATGAAACGAGTTTCTTCGGCCCGGTTGCCAATCCGTGGGATCTGGCCCGGTCGCCGGGTGGTTCGTCCGGCGGCTCGGCTGCTGCCGTGGCGGCGGGCTTTGTTGCTGCCGCAACCGGTACCGACACCGGCGGTTCTATTCGTCAGCCGGCGGCATTGACCGGCATCACCGGCTTCAAGCCAACCTACGGCCGCGTATCGCGCTACGGTATGATCGCCTTTGCTTCGAGCCTCGATCAGGCGGGTGTGCTGTCATTAACGGCTGAAGATGCGGCGTTGATGTTGCAGGCGATGGCAGGGTTCGATTCGCGGGATTCAACTTCGGCCGATTGCCCGGTGCCGGATTTTACCGCAGAGCTTGGGGCATCGCTTGAGGGCAAACGCATCGGTATCCCGGCTGAATTTTTCGACGCCGGGCTTGAAGCTGAGTCCGCAGCCTGTGTTCGTGCTGCAATTACGGTTTTCGAGGGGCTTGGCGCGACGGTCGCAGAGGTGTCACTGCCGCATATCGATGCATCGATACCGACCTATTACATCGTTGCCCCGGCCGAGTGCTCGTCTAACCTGGCACGTTTTGACGGCGTGCGTTTTGGCCATCGGCATGCAAATCCCCGGGACCTGGAAGAGTTGTATAAGTTGACCCGTAAGGAGGGTTTTGGCGCCGAGGTCAAGCGACGCATCATGACCGGCACCTACGTACTGTCTGCCGGCTACTATGATGCCTATTATTTGCAGGCACAAAAGGCACGCCAGCTGATTGCCGACGATTTCCGCAGGTGTTTTGAATCGGTTGATATTATCGCCGGCCCGACCACACCGACACCGGCGTTCAAACTCGGCGAAAAGACTGAGGATCCGGTGCAAATGTACCTGAATGATATCTACACGATTGGCGTGAACCTGGCAGGATTGCCCGGCGTGTCATTGCCGTGCGGATTTTCTGCCGGATTGCCCGTCGGCCTGCAGTTGATCGGACCGGCGTTTGGCGAACAAATCGTACTCAATTTTGCGCATCGCTATCAGCAGCAAACAGACTGGCACCTTAAAGCGCCGGATTGCGTGGCGGGGTGCTGACGATGCAATGGGAAACAGTCATCGGGCTTGAGATTCACACCCAGCTTGCAACCAGCAGCAAAATCTTTTCCGGCGCGCCGACCATGTATGGTGCCGAGCCCAATACGCAGGCCTGTCTTGTCGACCTTGGTTACCCCGGTGTGTTGCCGGTGCTGAATATCGAGGCCGTCCGCATGGCCGTACGTTTCGGCCTGGCGATTGATGCCGGGATCGCGCCGCGTTCGGTATTTGCGCGCAAGAATTATTTTTATCCCGATTTGCCCAAGGGTTACCAGATCAGCCAGTACGAACTGCCCATCGTCGGTTTCGGGCAACTGGAAATTACCCTTGAAGACGATAGCAAGAAAACAATTGGTGTAACCCGCGCACATCTGGAAGAGGATGCCGGCAAATCCGTGCATGATGCATTCGATGGCGAGAGTGGTATTGACCTGAATCGGGCCGGCACCCCGTTGCTGGAAATTGTTTCCGAGCCGGACCTGCGCTCGGCAGAGGAAGCGGTTGCATATATGCGCAAGATTCACCAGATCGTGCGCTATATCGGCATTTCTGACGGGAACATGCAGGAAGGTTCGTTCCGTTGTGATGCCAATATATCAGTGCGCCCGCTTGGTCAGAAAGAACTGGGTATCCGGGCAGAATTGAAGAATTTGAATTCATTCCGCTTTGTGGAGCGTGCGATCAATATCGAGGTTGAGCGCCAGATTGATATTCTTGAGGACGGTGGTGAGGTTGTGCAGGAGACCCGCCTGTACGATTCTGATCATGACCGGACACGTGCGATGCGTTCGAAAGAAGAGGCGAATGATTATCGCTATTTTCCGGATCCGGATTTATTGCCGGTCGAGATCGATTCTGCCACCATTGATACTCTGCGCAGCGAATTGCCGGAGTTGCCGGATGCCAAGCAGCAGCGTTTCGTGGCTGAGTATGGTCTGAAAGCAGCAGATGTCCGGGTGTTGGTGGCCAGTCGCTCCCAGGCGGACTATTTTGAAGTTGCCGCCAGGCTTCTCCGGGAGGCTGGCGGTGAAGTGAAAATGGCTGCAAACTGGGTTATGGGCGAGTTATCCGGGGCGCTGAACAGGGCGGGTATAGGCATTGAAGAGAGCCCCGTTACGGCACAGCAACTGGCTGCTTTGCTGGTGCGTATTGCCGATCATACGATTTCGGGCAAGATCGCCAAGGAAGTTTTCGAGGCCATGTGGCAAGGTGCCGGTACGGCAGATGAGATTATTACCAGCCAGGGTCTTAAGCAGATCAGCGATAGTGGCGAACTTGATAAAATCATAGCTCAGGTCATTGCCGATTGTCCGGAACAGGTCCGGCAGTATCGGGATGGTAAAACCAAAGTCCTGGGCTTTCTCGTCGGCCAGGTTATGAAAGCGACCCAGGGGAAAGCCAACCCGGGTCAGGTCAACGAAATATTGCGCAGTAAATTATAAATGGGTGACAGCCTCTGGCCGGTTGGCGTGGTTTAATTGTGCCCGGCATGGTCGTGCTGTTCACCAGTGTGGTTATTGGTGCCCGGGCATATGTACAGGATTAAGTTGTGAAAGGGTTGATGGGTAAAGTAATAGTGAATCCATGGGTACGGATAATTCCGCTGGTTGCCGTTCTGCTGGTCGGTATTGCAGCAATAATCGGTTCGGGTGGCGGCAGTGATCCCGGGGTCGATCTGCCGTGGGCGGTAGATAAGACATTCAGTCTTAAGCAGGATGATGTGCTGGAGATTAATGCGGCGACATTACTGGATTCCTCTAATAGTTATGTGGTTAACGATCTGGGTGTGGAACCGAGTACTGTTACTGCGACGGCAGCCAGCTGGGGTAATGCGGTAGTTGTCGATACGCTCATCACTTATACGCCGAATGCCGGGTTTATCGGTGTAGATACAATTGATTACACGATTGAGGATGCTAATAACAACGCTGAATCCGGCACCATTACGATTGTTGTTACCGAGTTGATGCCGAGTCCGCGTCAGATTGCTCTCGACAGTGCCAATAATCGTGCGCTGGTAACGGATGATTCCCTGCGGGCTGTGGTAAGCGTCGATTTGACAACCGGCCTGCAAACTTATTTTTCTACTCCGGTAACGCCGGATGCCGGTAACCCGTTCAGCGCTCCAAACGGTATCGCGGTCGATACCGTAAATAACCGCGCGTTGGTAACCGATGTTTTTCTTGATGCCGTTATTGCCGTCGATCTGGTGACCGGGGCGCGCACGGTTTTTTCCGATGCAACCACGCCTGATGCCTCTAATCCGTTCACGTCTCCGGATGCTGTCGTGATAGATGCGGCACATAATCGTGCGCTGATCACCGATTCCGGACTCGGTGCTGTAGTTGCCGTCGATCTGGATAGCGGTGCCCGGACAATTTTATCGGCTGCGACAACGCCTGATACGGAGAATCCTTTCACTGCACCGACTGGTATCGCACTGGATGCAGCGAACAATCGCGCTCTTGTAACGGATCGGGTGCTGGCTGCTGTCATAGCCGTCGATTTGACTACCGGTTCCCGCACCATTCTGTCAGCTGCAACAACGCCGAATTCGAGAAACGTCTTTGCCGCTCCCAGTGGCATCGTCATCGATGCCGCTAATGACCGGGCGCTCGTTGCTGATCTGGCGCAGGCTGTAGTTATGGCGGTTGACCTGACGACCGGTGAGCGCAAGGTCGTGTCATCATATTATTTTCCTGATAACCGCAATACCTTCCAGCGTCCCGGGGCGATGGTGCTGGATGAGGCAGGGGACCGGGCGCTGGTCGTTGATGCGATTCTGGCCAGAATTGTATCCGTTAACCTGGATGCAACCCTCGATAACCGGTTGGGCAAACGGACGTTCCTGCCAGAGAGTGCGGTGCTGCTGACCGACAACCAGTTGCAGTCGGTCCACGCTATTGTCATCGATGCCGCGCATAACCGCGCGCTGGTAACCGACAGCGCAATCGATGCGGTGATTGCCGTTGATGCGGTGACCGGGGCGCGAACCATTTTTTCCGATGCGACGACGCCGAGTGATGACAATCCGCTTGCGGGACCGCTTGGTCTGGCTATCGATTCGGGTAACGGGCGCGCGCTGCTGGTGGATCAAAGCCTGACCTCTGTGCTGGCGGTTGATCTCGTAACGGGTGCGCGTACCGTCCTGTCTGATGCGACCATTCCTGATGAACAGAATCCGTTTGGTGCGCCGAGCAATATTGTTGTGGACAGTGGTAACAACCGGGCGCTGGTTACTGATTCGGGGCTGTCTGCCGTCATCGCCGTTGATCTGGTAACCGGTGCGCGCACAATTTTTTCTGATGCAACAATACCGGATGACAGCAATATTCTGCTCAGCCCCGCTGCGATTGCTCTGGATGCGGCAAATAATCGTGTGCTGGTGGTTGATCCGGGTCAATTGGGGGTTATCGGTATCGATTTGACGACCGGCGTGCGCACGATCCTGTCCGATGCAACGACACCGGATGATGCAAACCCTTTCAGTTTGCCGTCCGGTATTTTTATCGACACCGCAAACAATCAGGCCCTGGTGGCCGACCAGTTGCAGATGTCGGTGATTGCCGTTGATCTTGGCACCGGCGCACGGACAATTTTGACAGATAATCAGACTCGTGTTGGCAGCGAGCTATTAGTGCCGATTGATATTGACGCGGGGTTCGCCGCCGGCGAGGTGTTGGTGCTTGACGAGAATGTGCGCGCCCTTTTCAGTATCCCTGTTGATGATGGCGACCGGACTATCGTGTCGCGCTGAAAATCTTTTTGCAGAGTCATGTCGCGCGCCAGGCCCGCTTTCATCCAGGTTAGTGCGGCGGTCATCGTGCTGCTGCTCGGGATACTGGTTTACCTGCTCGATCGTCCGGATGCCAGTGTGTATCTCATCCCGACCGGCTGGACGTTCGGCACCGGCCTGCCGCCTGTGTTTGGTGGCGCCGGTGATTATCTGCCAACTTTTGCACACACCTTTGCCTTTGCCCTGTTCACCTCGGCATTGCTTGAGCCGTGGCGGTGGTCAGGGGTCACGGCCTGTATGGGGTGGTGGGTTGTCGGCAGCCTGTTTGAGGTTGCGCAAAGCGATGCGTTGGCTGCAGGCATTGCCGAGCGGGTGCCCGGATGGTTTGCTGACTGGCCCTTACTGGATAATGTCGCCGGCTATTTCATGGCCGGGCATTTCGATTTTCTCGATCTGGTCTCGATTGGGATTGGAGCCGTTAGTGCCTTGGCCGTGATTCGGTTATCGCGGAGCCGGCGCACTGGTCGCGCTTGGGAATAATATAATTAATCAATTACCATAATATTTCTAAAAAAAGAACAATATTTATAAATAGATATTTTGCTTTCGCTTCCCGGGCTATTGTGGATGTATGCAGGGCAGATTGTAATGAAATAGTCTTATTTCTGTGTTTTTAACGCATGATCGCAGCAATTTACTAACATTTAGCCGCAATTTAGCCTTATTCTTTGCAGGGATGGCGGCCTGGTTATGCCTGAAAGAATTTCTGGATTAAATATAAAGAATACTTTATATTTACTTTCATGACGTTGATGGCAGCCATTCAAACGCTTAAGGCCGCTGCGGATCCGACTCGCTTGCGGTTGCTGGCCTTGCTTGCTAACGGCGAGGCAACCGTGGGTGAGTTACAGGAAATTCTTCAACAGAGTCAGCCCAGGGTATCGCGGCATCTTCGCCTGCTTGATGAGGCCGGTCTGGTGGTGAAATTTCGCGACGATCACTGGATTTATTATCGCCTGGCCGGCACGGCTACGGCAGTGGCGATAGTCACCGAGTTGCTGGACCTGATCGCTAGCGACGATGAGATTGTTGAATCCGATCGTGCGGCGCTGGACCGGGTCAAAAACAATCGTGAGCGTGAAGTTTTCAGGCTGCAGGCACTGACTGCAGTCGGTGCAGCCGGGCGCCCCTCTGTGGAGAGTTTTAGCGAAGCATTTGATGAATGTATCGGCGATCAACGCTTTGCTGATGTGCTGGATGTGGGCTGTGGCGGCGGCATGTTATTGCGCCTGCTCGGCCAACGTGCACGCCGGGCGGTTGGCATCGACATTTCGCGACGTATGCGTTTGTTGGCAAGATCACGCCTGCACCGGGCTGGTCTTGCAAATTGCACGGTACGCAAGGGCGATCTGATGAAACTGCCGTTTGCCGATGATTCGTTTGACCTGGTGGTTCTTGACGAGGTGCTGGGCGAATTTGAGGATATTTTGACCGGCCTGAATGAAGCGCAGCGGGTGCTGCGTCCTGCCGGTCAGTTGCTGGTTGCCGACCGGCTGCGACCCGTTGCGCGGCAGTTACCTGGGCAGCGTGGCGGCATCAGGTTGATTGAGAATCAACTGACCGCGATGCTGTCCGAACTTGGCTACCGTATCGCGCACCGTATCTGGTTCCCGGGCAAGGTCATGGAATACGCCTTGTTTGCGGCAATACCCGACAACCTGCAACAAAGGACAGGAACATATGGCTGACACCGACAGACTGCAGGTGTCGTTCGAGTTTTTTCCACCGAACACGCCGGCCATGGAAACCACCCTGTGGAACTCAATCCAGCGACTCGCACCGCTGCGGCCGCGCTTTGTGTCGGTTACCTATGGTGCGGATGGTTCTACGCGTGATCGTACCCATCGTATCGTCAGCCGGATTGGTGCCGAGACGGGTTTACGCGCAGCACCGCACCTGACCTGCGTCGGATCGACGGCCGCAGAGATACAGGCGGTTGCCCGGCGATACTGGGATGAAGGCATTAGAGATATCGTTGCATTACGTGGCGACCCACCGGCCGATGCAGAGAAATATGAACCGCATCCTGACGGCTATGAGTACGGTGTAGATCTCGTGGTCGGTTTGCGTGAGGTTGCCGAGTTCGAGATTTCTGTCGCCGCTTACCCGGAGGTGCATCCGGAGGCTCCCAGCGCGGCGTTTGATATGGATTGTCTCAAGCGCAAGCTGGATGCCGGTGCGACACGGGCGATTACCCAGTTTTTCTTTGATGTAGATAATTTTCTGCGCTTCCGCGATCAATGCATTGCTTGCGGCATCAGTGCTTCGATCGTGCCCGGTATTCTGCCGATCGGCAAGTTTCCGCAGTTGCTGAGGTTTGCAAAGATGTGCGGCGCCAGCGTACCTCAATGGCTGCATGAACGTTTCGAAGGGCTCGATGATGATGCCGAGACACGGCAAATGATCTCGGCAAATATTGCCATCGAGGCCGCAGAACGCATGCGGGCAGAGGGCATTAATGAGTTTCATTTTTATACACTGAACCGGGCGGAACAGACCTATGCGATCTGTCATGCGCTAGGTATTCGACCGCAAAATGACCCGCCTGATGACGGTTGAGTAACCCGACATGGCCAGGCAAAATTTTCTGCAACTCATCAGGCTGCTCGAAGAACGCATTGTGTTCCTTGACGGAGCAATGGGGACGATGATTCAGGCCTGTGAGCTTGTTGAGGACGATTATCGTGGCGAACGTTTTGCTGCAACGTCAATCGAACTCAAGGGTAATCACGACTTGTTGAGTCTCACGCGTCCCGACATTATTACCGGTATCCACACGGCATTTCTGGATGCCGGTGCTGACATCATTGCAACCAATACTTTTAACAGCAATGCTCCGGCGCTGGCGGATTACGGTCTCGAAGAATGTGTCGCTGAACTGAATCATGCTTCAGCACAACTGGCTCGTGCGGCTGCCGACAAGGTCGCCGCAGCCACCGGCACGCCGCGTTTTGTCGCCGGTGTGCTCGGGCCGACCAATCGAACGGCGTCAATTTCGCCGGATGTCAACGATCCCGGGTTGCGGAATATTCTATTCGATGAACTTGCCGAGACTTATGGTGAGGGTGCCCGGGCATTACTGGAGGGCGGCGCCGACTTCCTGCTGGTTGAAACTATTTTTGACACCTTGAATGCGAAGGCTGCGCTCTATGCAATTGCCCGGCTTGGCGATGAACTGGGTGGCAAAATACCGTTGATGATTTCCGGCACCATTACCGATGCTTCGGGGCGAACGCTGTCCGGGCAGACGGTTGAAGCATTCTGGAATTCGGTGCGCCATAGCGAACCGTTCCTGATCGGCCTGAACTGCGCACTGGGGGCCGCGGAATTGCGACCCTGGTTGACGGAGTTATCGGTGGTGGCCGACACCCGCGTGAGTTGCCATCCGAATGCAGGCCTGCCCAATGAATTTGGTGGTTATGACCAAACGCCCGGGATGATGGCGGAGATTCTCGCCGACTTTGCCGAGCAGGGCCTGGTCAACCTGGTCGGAGGATGCTGCGGGACACAACCGGCACATATTGCGGCGATCATCAAAGCGCTGGCCGGTAAAGCGCCAAGACCCGTGCCGCAAATTCCGGTCAGGCTGCGTCTTAGCGGCCTTGAGCCGATGAGTGTCGGCCCTGATTCGCTGTTCGTTAATGTCGGTGAACGTACCAACGTTGCCGGTTCGGCGAAGTTCAAGCGGCTGATCGCTGAAGACAATTATGCCGAGGCGCTGTCGGTTGCGCTGCAACAGGTCGATAGCGGCGCGCAGATTATCGATGTCAATATGGATGAGGGCATGCTCGATTCCGTTCGCGCAATGGATCGGTTTCTGAAACTGGTGGCGACCGAGCCCAGTATTGCACGGGTGCCGATGATGGTCGATTCCTCGCGCTGGGAAGTTATTGAGACCGGTTTGAAATGTATCCAGGGCAAGGCCGTCGTAAATTCGATCAGCCTGAAGGAAGGTGAGCAGTTGTTTCTCGTGCAGGCGCGTGAGATTCGTCGGCATGGAGCCGCTGTTATCGTCATGGCGTTCGATGAGGAAGGTCAGGCTGAGACCGCCGAGCGGCGGATCGAGATTTGCTCACGGGCCTATCGGTTACTGACTGAAGAAGCAGATTTCCGGCCTGAGGATATTATTTTTGATCCGAATGTGTTCGCCGTTGCAACTGGCATTGAAGAACATAATGATTACGGCCGTTCGTTTATTGAGGCAACCAGACTGATCAAGGCCGGCTTGCCGTATGCGCTGGTCAGCGGTGGTGTCAGTAACGTGTCGTTCTCATTTCGTGGTAACAACCCCGTCCGCGAGGCTATGCACTCCGTGTTCTTGTTCCACGCGATCAAGGTCGGTATGGACATGGGCATAGTCAACGCCGGGCAACTGACCATCTATGACGAGATTCCGGCTGAACTGCGTGATGCCGCCGAGGATGTGATTCTGAACCGGCGTGACGATGCGACCGAGCGACTGCTTGAGATAGCCGGCAAGTATCGTGATGAAGGTGGCGCAGTGGTAAAGGCCATCGACCAGGAGTGGCGTGGGTGGCCGGTCGACAAGCGGCTCGAACATGCGCTGGTCAAGGGTATTGACGGGTTCATCATTGAAGATACCGAGGAGGCGAGGGGTAAGGCGGAACGCCCAATTGAAATTATTGAAGGGCCGTTAATGAGCGGCATGAATATCGTGGGTGATCTGTTCGGTGCGGGAAAAATGTTTTTGCCGCAGGTGGTCAAGTCTGCGCGGGTCATGAAAAAGTCGGTGGGCTACCTCGTGCCGTATATCGAAGCCGAGCAGGGTGGCGAACAGCGGAAGCTGGCAAAAATTATCATGGCCACGGTAAAGGGTGATGTGCATGACATCGGCAAGAACATCGTCAGTGTCGTACTCCAGTGCAACAACTTCGAGGTTATTGATCTCGGCGTTATGGTGCCCCGTGAGCGTATCCTTGAGGCCGCTCGCCGCGAGCAGGCCGACATCATTGGCCTGTCCGGTCTGATCACGCCTTCCCTGGAAGAGATGGTGCAGGTTGCGAGTGAGTTACAGCGCCAGAATTTAGATGTGCCGTTATTGATCGGCGGGGCGACGACTTCACCGGCGCATACATCGGTAAAGATCGACCCGCAATATGATGGAGCCGTGATCTATGTCAAGGATGCATCACGTTCAGTGGGCATCGCGCAGAAATTGATTAGTTCGACCGACAAGGCCGGTTATATAGAGTCGGTCAAACAGGCATGTAAGCAACGCCGCGAACGACACGAAAACATGACCCGGCTCGCGCCGCAGCTTGGTATCGGGCAGGCGCGCGCCAATCGTGCGGTTATCGACTGGAGTCATGCACCGAAGCCGCCGACATTTACCGGCATCCGTGTGATAGATGATATTCCGCTGACTACTCTTGTAGATTACATCGACTGGATGCCTTTCTTTAATGCATGGGAGTTCCACGGCAAGTATCCTGCGATTCTTGACGACGATATTGTTGGCGAGGCGGCGAGCAATTTATATCGCGATGCACAGGCCATGCTCGCCCAGGCTATGGATGAAGGGTGGCTGCGGTCGCGCGCCGTGGTCGGCTTCTTCCCGGCCAATTCGGTTGGGGACGATATTGTTGTGTGCAGCGATGAGTCACGTGAAACGTCGCTTGCAACCTTGCACCAGTTGCGCCAGCAACGGCTTAAGCCGGAAGGGCAACCGAGTTTATGCCTGGCTGATTTCATTGCGCCGGGCGATGCCGGATGTGCCGATTACATCGGTGCATTTGCGTTAACTGCCGGGCTTGGCATGGAGCTGCAGGTTGCCGCTTTTGAGCAGCAGCAAGATGATTACAGCGCAATTTTACTCAGGGCACTGGCTGACCGGCTGGCCGAGGCCTGTGCGGAGTACCTGCATGAGCGGGTGCGTAAAGAATTTTGGGGTTACGCCAGTGGCGAGCAGCATGGCAATCAGGCTTTAATCGATGAGGCCTACCAGGGCATTCGGCCGGCGCCCGGCTACCCGGCCTGTCCGGATCATATGGAAAAGACCACGTTGTGGCAGTTGCTTGACGTGCAGCGCAACACAGGCATTGAATTAACGGAAACCTATGCAATGTATCCGGCCGCGTCGGTTAGCGGCTGGTATTTTGCGCATCCGGAAGCGAAGTATTTCCAGGTTGGCAAGATTGGTCGTGATCAGGCTGAAGACTATGCGCAGCGCAAGGGCCTGTCGTTAGCTACGGTTGAGCGCTGGTTGGCGGTAAATTTGGGCTACGACTCGCACGACGCATGACGGTGCTGCTGTGATCCTGAATTAATTATCTGCCCCGCAAACCGGGCAATCAGTGCGCTGCCTGATGCCGAGGGTTTTCGTCGAGCCCGCCAGCGCATCATAGACCCAGAGTCTGCCGGCCAGCTGTGAGTCGAGACCAAGCAGGATTTTGGTGGCCTCGGTCGCCATCATGCAGCCGATTGTGCCGACCACTGGTGCGAGTATGCCTTGCCCTGCGCAACTTTCCAGATTTTCGTCGGCTTCCGTGTACAGGCAGTTGTAACAGGGGCCATCGGCTTGATCGTGACGAAACACCGTGAGTTGACCTTCGAAGCGAATTGCAGCGCCGGTGATAAGGGGTGTTCTGCTTAGTTTGCAGGCCCGGTTGATCATCCCGCGGGTTACGAAATTATCCGTACAATCGAGTACGACATCACTGTTGGTCGCAGCCTCGAGTAATTCGGCTGCAGCAAGACGTTGATTGAGTTCATTTATCCGGGTGGCAGGATTGAACTGTTGCAGGCGTCGGGCGGTTGCTGTCGTCTTGAATTCATCGACATCTTGTTCGTCAAACAGAATCTGGCGCGGCAGGTTG
Source organism: Chromatiales bacterium (assembly GCA_002729875.1). Lineage (GTDB taxonomy): Bacteria > Pseudomonadota > Gammaproteobacteria > Steroidobacterales > SMWD01. The sequence continues at coordinate 36,092 of PBZD01000045.1, forward strand.
GTGATGTCGACGCGATCAAAATCGTTGATTGTTAATTGCCCGATGCCCGTGTTGGCGATATACAGTGAGGCGGCACTGCCAAGTCCGCCCAGGCCGATGATGAGGGCGTGACCGTTGGTGAGCCGTTGTTGTCCGCTGGCACCGATTTGCGGCAAGGTGATCTGGCGGGCAAAACGTGGGGTTTGATCTGTCGGCATGCTGCGATTCTAGCAGCCCGGGGGGGCTGCGCCGACGAATTCAATCAGCCGCTCAGCTTGCCCTCGGTCACGCGGGCATGACCCTGCAGGTCACTATAGGCAAAGATCGACCTGAATCCGGCTTCTCGCAACAGGATCTCAACGGCTGATCCCTGCCGGTAGCCGTGTTCGATCGCCAGCCAACCATCCTTGAACAGGTGTTTGGGGGCTGCGGTAATAATGTGCTTGATGCAGTCCAGGCCGTCTTCACCGCCTTTGAGTGCCAGCGCCGGTTCATGCTGCAGTTCAAAATGATGCGCGATATATTCCATGTTGCTTACATAGGGCGGGTTGGCAGCAATCATCGAGAATTTTCGCCCGGCAACCGGTTGCAACCATGAGCCGCACTGCAATTCAACGTGGTTCAATCCAAGGGCTGCAGCGTTGTATTGTGCGATGGTCAGTGCCTGGTCGCTGATATCGGTAGCCGTGACATGGGTATTCGGGCGTTCACTTGCGACCGCCAGCGCAACGGCTCCGCAACCGGTGCCGAGGTCGAGAAAATCTGCCGGCTGGTCTTTGGGGATATGCGTTAATGCGCATTCCACGAGAATTTCAGTTTCGGGCCGCGGGATCAGCGTTTCGGCCGTAACAGTGAGGTTAAGAGACCAGAACTCCCGTGAGCCGACGAGTTGCGCAACGGGGATGCCTGCCTGGCGCCTGTGTACAAGGTTGGTAAACAAAGCGGCGCTGGCCGGCGTAACCAGATCTTTTCCGGCGCTGATGAGTTCGACGCGAGTCTTGCGCAATATATGGCCGAGCAGCAGCTCAACGTCAAGTCTTGCAGACGGACTGTTTCCCTTGAGTTCCGTTGTGCAACGACGCAACAAGCTGTCGATCATCAGTTCCGAGGTGTCGGGGTCTGTGTGCATATGCCGCCTTATGTTAGCTTAGTTATTCTTGTCCGGCACGAAGTCGATAAACATACCTCTTTATGGCTCGGTCAGCGAGGGGTTTGAAACTTAATGAGCATATTAGGCATGACAGATAGCAATATTGAACATAAACTGGCGACCCGTTGCATCCATGCCGGGGATACTGTTGATGCGACAACCGGCGCTGTTATGCCGGCCATTGCCACCAGCACGATATACCGGCAGCCGGCATTTAATGAGCCGGGTGAACACATCTATGCGCGCACCTCGAATCCGACCCGTGATGCGCTCGAACGCTGTGTCGCGGAATTGGAATCCGGCGTTCGTGGGCTCGCTTTCGCGTCGGGGATGGCGGCAACGGCCAATGTTCTTGAGCTGCTCGATGCCGGCGAGCACATTATTGCCCCGACGAGTATTTACGGTGGATCGTTGCGCCTGTTCAGGCAGGTGCGTACAAGAACCTCGGCACTCGAATTTTCTTTTGTTGATTTCAGTGATCCGGCTAATGTCGAACAGGCGATCAGGCCGAACACGCGCCTGATCTGGATCGAAACGCCGACCAACCCCCTGCTGAATATTATTGACATAGAAGCAACGGCTGCCCTGGCGCGTGCGCAGAATATTCTCATGGCCGTTGATAACACCTTTGCGACACCGTGTGTGCAGCGTCCGCTGGAGGCCGGTTGTGATCTCGTCATGCATTCGACGACCAAATACCTGGGCGGGCATTCTGATGCGCTGGGTGGTTTGATTGTGGTTGCGGATGAACAACTCGGTAAGCAACTGGCCTCGTTACGCAGCGCGGTCGGCGGGGTTGCCGGTCCGTTCGATGCCTACCTCGTGCTGCGTGGCATCAAGACGCTTGCATTACGCATGGAACGGCACCAGGCGAATGCGATGGCGGTGGCAAAATGGTTGGTCGATCACCCACAGGTCGAGCAGGTCTGCTACCCGGGTCTGGATGAACATCCGCACCATGAGGTCGCGACGCGCCAGATGGATGGTTACGGCGGTGTCGTGTCTTTTGTTTTGCGCGGCGGTCTGAGCGAGGTTGGTGCTTTCCTCAATGCATTACGGGTATTCACGCTTGCCGAAAGTCTCGGTGGGGTTGAAAGCCTGGTGGGTCATCCGGCGACAATGAGTCATTCGAGCCTGCCGGCGGAAGAGCGGACAGAGCTTGGTATCACTGATAACCTGATTCGCTTGTCCGTTGGTATCGAGCACGTCGATGATTTGCTCACCGATCTTGATCGGGCATTAGGCCGGTAAGGTTGGTTTGCGTTGATTGCATGGTTGACTTGA
>PBZD01000046.1 GCA_002729875.1 Chromatiales bacterium
CCACTACTCAACACTAGGAAAAAAGGAAGAGAACGGCAGAACCGCTCGAACACACACGCGGACGAACGCACACCAGGGAACCATCAAAAGATGGAACCCACTCACACTGGCCGAGGCCAGAACGCACACACGTGCGACGAACGAACGTCACACGCGCACAGGGGAGGCAGGGACGCCGATCAACGAGGCACCCCAAGCCCCCACCCCCGCAAAACGCACACACGAGAACCGACAGCCCGAACGGACCGTCAAAAAGAAACACGAGAGGTGCAACCCGGCGGCAGACAGAGTCGGCCAGAGGGAGGGCACACCAACAACGCCATGAAGGACAACGACATCACGAGCGACATGGTGCCCCTCCCCATAAATAAATCACACACGCAACGCAAGCACCAACGAAGCGTGTATGAGGGTGTATTATATCTTCCTGTATACTAGTCTGGTCAATCCATTAGGTATATTAATTTGCACTAATTTTTTCGTTAATATCTAATTTGTGTACTTGCCTATCCTTCTCCATTTTTTTTTTTGTAATGAGATTCATCCACTCTAGATTTTTGATGTTGCATTGTGTAATTCCCAGGAAGGGAATTCGAGATTTGGAAAAAATAAGATTTTGTAGCAAAAAATAAATAAATAGATATAATATTGATTTGACTTCTGATATACAAGCTGGTGTGTGTTGCGCGATCTTCGGGAAAAATGAAAAAAAAAATGTACATGATATCATATATTTAGCCTAGCAGAATTCTATAAATGATTGCTGCGAGAGGTTGACAACGCCACCACCACTCCCAGGGGAGCGAGACAAACCAAGAAGGAACGAGTCGCCAAGAGAGGACCGCCAGGGTGACGAAGTCAGCCAAACGAGGACACGAGATGATGCTCGCCTTATAGTGGCATACCTAAACTAGCAACACTCGCAGGTATTGTTGGTCATCCCTACCGGTGCAAAAAAAGACACCCCGCAGCTGGCCACATCACCACACGATAACCAACTGAAAACCCGTCGCCTCATGGGAAAAAAACGGAGCTGCAGATTTCGGGTAGATCAACGCGCACATAGAGCTGTACAAGGAGACTGCGTCCGTGGCGCAGAATCATGATATTTGTCCTCAGAAGATAGCTGAGGGTGAAAATCGTGTGCACACCAATATCAGTTTTACTTTAGTGCTTACGACCCCTCGGAAATAGCGAGGAGTAATGGAATGATGATGTTATAACCTAAATCACGGGATGAGGATGCCGACCAGAGCACGAGCTGCGACCACCCCAGGCACATGCCCAGCCGACGTCCGATTTGGAATAATAATGGGACCCCGATAATAATAGTAATAATAAATATTGTTGTTTCTTCGATGAATATAGCAATTCAAAAAAAAAAAAAAGTTATTTCGACATACCTATCTGATGGAAGCCTTGTCGAGACCGCGGGCATGATCGTACGTAAATAACCAAAAAAGAGAGATAAAAATATCGTGGTAATTTGTATTTCTGAAAGCAAAGTGTTCTCCTGTAAACCTTCTTTTTTTGACTACATTGTATCTTCAAAACCATAAAATCTATATACTAAAAACTATACTTTTTCTATGTTCTAATATTGCTACTGGCATCAGTAGTTTGTTGTTCAAAAGGTTCTACTATTACCGATAATATAAAATATCCTTCATGCATGTCACGTTCTTGCAGAGGAATAAAACTGCGCATCGAAATAAGACCATAAAACCTATACTAAAAACTATACTTTCTCGACTATAGTATGCCCCCGCTAAAAAGGTAAAACCATATAAATAAGAGAGGCGTGATAAAAAAAAAAAAAATACTCCAAAATTTCGCCTATGGCACTCAGGCACGCGAGGGGCCGGGATTTTAAAAGTCTGATGTCCCCCCAGCTCGGACCCGCCCTGTCACCTTCCAGCACCGCCCTAAAGAAGTTGAAGCGTGGCACGGCGGGGCAGCCAAATAGAATGTGACACACTGCCATGCGGCGCGGCACCACTTTGCGGCACAGGGCACAAAGGACGCCATCCCCCACGTGTCTCATCATCCCAAATGGAGCAAGACCAAGAAAAAGCTGGTTATAGGCAGCGTCGACCGCGAACGGCACGCTGCCAAACCGCCTTTGGGCCCCCGCAGCCAGGCACGGGTTCGCGTATCCCAGCCGCAGCAGCTGGTCCGCCGTGTATCCACCCCGCGTCTGCAGTTGCTGCTGCTGCTGGAGCCTGCTAGCCGCCTTGACTCGCGATTTTGCTAAATGTAGGGGCACAACCTTCCCGAATAAGTCCCCGCCGACTCTGCAATTGTTGGCCACGCTATCCGCCATTTCATTCCCGAGGATTCCCGCGTGTCCCCGCACAAACTGAAAACGCACACTAGATCCTTCATTGCCTTCACAGAATTCCACAATTTTCTCCATGATATCTGCGGCACCCCTTGTCCTCGCGAAGGGCATGCTGAGAGTGGCAAGGTTGCTCTGGGAATCCGTCAGCACCGCGATATCGCCCCGCAGGGAATTGTGCAAGATGGCCTGCATCGCCCCTCTCAGACCCTCTCTTTCCGCAGTGAAGCTATCGCACCACGTTTCGCACGCGGTCCCATCCGCATTCGGCGGCCCAAATTTTCCCACCCCGGGGAAGATGACCACCGAGCTAGACCCATCAAAGTCCGCCACAGACCCGTCGGTGAACACGACCCACGCACATGTGGCTAGGAGACCAGCAACATCCACCTCCGTTGCCTCGCCCAGAATCATTCTGGCTTGCCCAGAGATGATTTTGCCCCAGTACCCGCGGACTGACCTCCCCTCTAGGGAGAAACGTGGCTCCATCTTTTCTATCGGAATACCCGCCTCGGCCAGCGCTTCCCTTCCGACCTTGGCCCATGGTGCCTCCTGGAAAAGGGCAACATGTCGGAGCGGGTCACCCTGCAGGTTCGCACGATGCATGATTTTGGAGACGACGGTCGCAGCTCCTTCCCGCATCATGTTGTCACTCGTGGGGAGACCGCAGGCGGTGATGGCCCCCAACGCGTGACTTCGGGAGCCAGCTCGAATCGCCAACCTAGCACCCGTCGCCAGCATATTATCGATACCCTGTAGAGCTCCTCGGCGACACTTGTGGGCGCAGGGCATGTACACCCCTGCATTATACTGAATCAGACTGACGATCAAGGCCACGTAGAGCATTTTAACGTGCCTCCCCAGCGCCCACCTGGCACCACACAACCGCCGAATAGCACCAAGACGCCGTTGACACCTCGATAGGACCCAGGCAATGTGTACTTGGAAATTTAGCCCCGGGTCGACCACCATACCAAGGTACTTAATCCCAGACACGAACTGCAGCGGTTGTCCTCCCATCATCACCGCCAAAGCCTGTCCGCCACCGCCAATGTATTTATACACCGGCTTTTCCCATTCCTCTCCTTCCGCTTCGACATCCACCTTGTACCCCTCACACTCCGGGAGACCGCCCTTCTGATTTGGAAAGAAAACCATCTTCGACTTCGTCGGGGAAAACGACATATTGTTGTTACTAGCCCATCGGTCGCAAATCGTAGCTCCTTTCTGGAGCGCGCGCGTGCCGTTTTCGGCAGAGGTACATGCCTCAAGGATGAGCAGATCGTCGACGTAGGCTATGACCTCCACGCCTTCTGCCGCGAGCTCGGCAAGCAACGGTTTAAGGAAGATCCTCCACACCCAAGGTCCCAGGATGGTCCCTTGCGGGGCGCCCTGGGTGACTTCCTTCACTTTGCTTATGCTATTCCCGTATTTGACGCAGAGTGTCCTTCCACTAAGGAATTGTCCGACCCACGTAGTGAGCACGGGCGGGACGCCGCTATTCTGGAGCTCGGCCAGGACCCGCGGAATCGGGACACGATCGAAGGCCGACGACGCGTCCAGGAAGAGGCCAGCCGAGCTGAGCCCCGAGGCCCGGTGTCTTTCAACAGAACCGACGAGTTGGGCCACAGCGTCCCCTGTGCCGTGACCCTTCCTCCCCCCCCACTGCGCTGGATCCTCGGCGCAATAGTCCTCGAGCTTATGCACGAGGCATCGCTCACTGACTTTGGCAACAATGCTGGTCAGCGAGATTGGACGGTAATTCTTGATTTCGTCAGTTCGCTTTCCTGGCTTGGGCAGCGGCGCGACGATGGCCCTTTTCCACGCACTTGGGACGAGACCGGTGTTCACGGATCGCTCAATCATGTGCCGCAGAAATTCGACTCCGCCGTCCCCGAGGTTTTTAAGTTGTACGGGGACAATACCATCGGGCCCCGGACTAGATTTGTCCTCAAAAGCCCAGATGGCCGAAGCGACGGTGCCTGAATCAATTTGCACCCTCGCTTCTTTGCCACTGCTTGGCTGATTTGCTTCTCGGGGGGATACAGGGCTTTCAGCAGGAGATGGCCTCGCTTCCGGATCATCGTTGGCACCCAGCGTCGGAAGCTCGGACGTGTACATCGTAGCAAGGGCTTCAGCTTTTTCACTGTCCGTGACGAGGTCTTTTCCTCGGTGACGCAAGATGAAGGAGTTTGCCCCCGGGGCGACAGCTGTTCCCTGGATTTCGTGAATCAACTTGTGCGCTTTGGAAAGGCCGCTGGAGCTCCAATCAATTTCGCCCACCTTCTCCTCGAATCTCTCCTGTCTCTCCTTACGGGAAGTCTGCTCGATGCGCTTGCTGAGGTCTCGTGCGTCCTGGAATCGACGCTGGGCAGATGCTCGGCTCCGTTGCAGGAAAAGGTCGATTAGCACAGGAGACATGTGGCTGTTGACCTTCAGATGCGATCTCTTCTTTTCGCGTGCCCGCGGAATGGTTCCGACCGCGGCGTATGCGAGACCGGCTCGGAATACCTCGTTCGTCGTGTCGAGTTCGTGTCTTCCGTCGGGGTCTCCGCAGTCCCCGTTGAGTACCCGCTTGGCACGCTGTCTGATCCAGTTTGGGAAGTGCTTATCCAAGAGCGGCTCCTCCAACCCTGCACGGATTCGCAAGTCGCTCAGTCTATTTATTTCCCGGTGACAGAGGTCTGCGGTGGGCCTTGCGAGGGCAAGCGCCACTGTAGCGCAACGAAAAAACCTGTTCGCGTTTCGTTGGAACATCGGCCACAACGCTTTGCGGAAGTTGTACACGAACTTCGCATCAGTAGTTCCGCATGTGCTTCCGCCCCCCGCCGCCTCATCGCCTTTGGTACGTTTTTTCCGGTTCTCTGACGAGTCGTTTCTTGAGCCCTTGGATCTACGCCTCTTCTTCTCCCCAAGTTCTTCGTCATTGCGCCCTTCTGAGTTCTCGCCTCCGGCTTGGCCACTCTCGGCCGGGAACGCATTCTGGAAGTGCACATCGCCCAAAGTTGGGAGGTGGTCTCCACCGGTTGGAGGCCCCCGGTACCAGACACAATCCGCCTCCCCCCGAGAAACCCAAATGTCCGGGGAGGTCGTGTGCCATTCTGTGATCCGCGTGGCAGAGTTGGGGTCGTTGAGGATCTCAGCTCCATTTTTAGTCGCCCACTCCAGCCAGATCCTACCCCGCTTACCTGCTTTAGTACTGTCTCCATCCTCGATGTTTCTGTCCCACTGCGGGTGCCTCGCGTTCATGTCCCCGACGATCAGAACATGTTTCTTTAGCGCTGCATTGTTGTCCCCTGCGCCCCCAAGTTCTGGGAGGTCAGGAAGAACTGTGGGAACATTGGTCAGCGGCGGAGTGTACACGTTGGTGAGGTCAAGGCTGCCTGCGGGCTCACCGTTTACGAGCTTAATGATCTGCGTTCTTACTGCCTGTCCTTCGTAAGCTGGACACCTCTCTGGAAAGCTCCAGAACCGGAGATCGTCCCCGATGCGCACAAAAGTGGCGACTCCTTGGGCCCCATTTGTGCCATCTTTCCGCGCAACAAGTCGGAACCCTGGAATATCCGGCGCTTTTTCCCCCTCATCCGTTCGTAGCCATGTCTCTTGTACACAAATCACGTCAACGGAGAACATGTCTATCATGTACTGTATCACCTCGATCTTCCCCTCGGGTCCAAGAGAGCAGCAGTTCCAGCTGAGGATTCGTATCGTGCACCCCGGAGGCTTCGGGCCAGGGGCTGTGCAGAAGGTCTGCTCTTGCGTGCGCACAAATCTAGTGGGAAGGTCCGCATCATACTTGGCTTGGCTATTTGTTACTACTGTTTCTCCGTGGATAGTGGCTCTAGCACAATCCCTGTGGCACGTGGCCACGTGATGGAGCAGGGCTTCCTTCGAATCTTTAACCACACTTCCGCAATCGCTGCAATACCACTCTCCTTCCTCACTGCACGTGCCTATGCTGTGATGGCTGATAAGGGATTTCTCATCGAAGAAGGCCGCCCCGCATTTTACACACCGGAACATGCGTTCCCCCACTGGCGGTCGCTGCTTGACTAGGTGCACCTGCAGGTTCTCCCTTTGTGTGCGCCGCGCTCGTGTTTCCAAGGCCTTCTCACTGCGGCGAATCGTGTGTTTCACAGCCATCGAATGTCGGACGAACCCCTCGACGACCCCGCCTATGGCCCCCCTTTTGAGCTTGGGAATGAGGAAATGCGTGGCGTCCTTGTGCTCAGCCTTGATGTGCGCCTGGACCGCATTGGGGGTAACAGATGGGACCTGCCAGGTCTTAGCCCCTTCACATCCTGCACAGGAATACGTTACCGTGCTCGCTTTATATGGTTTTTGCTTTACTATTCCCGCTTTCTTCTTGCTGACTTTCTCTTCCTTGGATCTTGTGATGAGTATTTCCTTGCTTCATCCGGCTTTGTAGTCAACTGGTACCAAGGAGCATAATAGTCCATCAACATCGGAGAAGCAGGCGCCACCTTCACAAGTGTCCACATGGGGGGTTGATTTCTTGCTCACTTGGTGGGCCGCGGCGTCCTTCTCGGCTCCACCGCTATTGAGCCCGAGGTCTTGCATGGTCTGCGTCAGACCAGTCCCGAGGTCGCACTGAGGCTCACCCGTGTCAATACTGCCCGGCGGCATCCCAGTCTGCGCTGGAGTCCCCGTCATTGTGGTCGTAATCACTGCCGGTGATTTGCTGCCGACTGCCTCGGTCCCACCATCGCCACTTGCTGGGACACACTCCCCTTGCTCCCCGCCGCGATTTCCCCCGCCATTGACTGCATTGGAGTCGGTCGTGGTAGTCTTCTTAGTCGTGGCCGGCTCGGGTGTGTCTATTGTGCTCTGTGGAGCCGGTTCTCCGTCCTTCTCGTGAGGGGAACCCTGTTCCTGTTTCTGCTCAGCCCCCGCGCCCTGGTTTGGCACGTGCGTCTCGGAGTCGACGTCTTTTTTGTACGAAGATCCCCCCGTCTGTCCCCCCTTCTTCGCGCCCCCGTCGGGGCTCGGGCCCTCACTTTCGCCGTGTTCAGAATCTTCTGAGAGGAGGCCGGTACTCCCCAGCGATTGTACTTCTTCCTCCTCCTCAGCCACCAGATCTCGTGAGTCCGCACCTACTCTATGGTAGAAGAGACCATAGACTCCCTCCTGGATGTCTACGCTGTCTAGGAGGTCGTCATCATGCCATCTGATGTCGCTACAGTCATCGAAAGCTGCCCATTTTTCCGGGCCGCTGTCCCATGGCGCCTCCCAGGTCGGATGTCGGGCCAGTGCGAAGTAATGGCCACTTGACAGTTCGCCCTTATGCAAGATGACTGATTTGAGCTTATACTTCACCTGAGTAGCGCCATCATCATTGCCGGGCTCCTCGACCATAAGTTCGGGGCCAAACTTCACCGGGGTGGGAATTTTCGAGCACTTCTCACCACAACTGTTCTTTTTAAATCTTACCAGCTGCACCACGAGGGTCTCGGGGTAGCGAACGACCTTTGTTGTTTTGAACGTGACGTCCTTACAGGCACACTTGGGACAATACCACGCATCATCTCCAACCAACTGCTCCATGTGCCACATAGAGGCTAGGCAATCCTCGATAGTGATTTCACGCTGCGCGCCCTCAGCGCCGCCCCTCGACTCTGGGATATGTACCTGGAGGGTGAAGAACTGGTCGAAACTGATGGACATCGACGGAGGTATTTCGCGGGGCAGGCACTTCTTGCAGGCGAGTTTACAAGACTCGATCCCCCGGAAACGCGAGTCTATAGGGGAGTTATTGCGCGCCGCACATTTCTTGATGGCCTCGCAGACAGCTTCCTGCATCTCCTGTGGGCTAAGGTAGTTTGTTCTCGTCACCTTATCAGGGCACGGTTTGATTCCAGCCACGTCGTTCAGATCTTCCCTGAGGCCGTCGAGAATCGCGCCCACGACTTCCATAGCATCGCCCTGCTTGCCCGCCGCGAATTCACGGCCAGAACCCGTCAAAAGGCCATGGAGCTGTGTCGGCGCGACACAGGCAGATTCGGTCATGGCTTGAAGGATATTCGCGAAAACGAGAGCCCAATCCCCTGGTACCGAATTAGGTCCGAACGCATCTGGATTCATTCGATTTGTCCCAGGTGGCTCTTCTTGTCGGAAAAGACGGAGGAGCGGCCGGCCACAGGCGGCAATGAACGCATGCAGGGCGGCATTCACGTAGCATGTGTTCCCTAGATTTTTTAGCGCACAGACTTCTCCAGGGGGCCTGCTGCCTGCCCTCGTCTTCTCCAGGCATCTGTTCGGTTTGTGCAACCACCGCTGACGTTGGCAGAACCGCCGGAGTCCGTGCCAGCATTTGGGGTAATCGATCGGCTTCAGCCCCAGTGCCGCCGTGTCCTTTTCCATCGCCCACACATTGCCGACGTAGTGAGTCTTCCGCCCCGCGAGCTGCGCCATCGCGACCTCGGCGAGGCCGGCAATGTAGTGCATGCAAAGCCTGCATCGTAAGGCGAGCTTGTGATGTGGGCTCTGCTCCACCAGATTATCTTTAAACACTTTGTCGTTGTAGAGGCGCGCCACCGGTGCTGCGATTTCGCGCCTCCAAAATGCCAGGGTGCCAGTGGGCTGCAGAGCCAAACCCGCGTCCAGATTGCCCTCCACCGCCAATCTATGGGACGAGAGCGCCTGCCACATCGTTTCTAGATGCAGCTTCACCTCCGCCGCCTGCTGGTCACTCGCTGCGGGGCCGTTGTTGTCCAGCTTTGGGGAAGGCTCCTCCTTCTTGCCCCCCTGTTTGCCTGTCTTTTCTGGATTTACACCACCTTGGCTATCGCCCTGGCCGCGCTCTTGCTCGCCCTTCTTCATGTGTTGACCAGACAGGTTGGCTGTCTGGCCTCCAGAGGCGGACACCTTTTCATATGACATCCCACTCTGGTGCTGCAAATGTAACGTGTGCAGCTCCTCGTCCATGATCATCTGGCGCGACGGTTCACATCCACAAACGGCTTTCGCGGCTTCCACGGCTGCAGTGTTCTTGGCAACACCAATCCACGCGCCTTTCTTGTCGTTAAGACCCGACAACAAGTCCTCCTGCCGCTTCCTCGTGAAGAGCTCGAACCGCTTGTCTGCATCGTCCTTGACCTCCTTATTGACGTACATAAAGGGGACCGACCTGCTGTCGTAAAAAAATCGCAGGGGGACCTGGTGGAGTCGGAGGATCTCATTATTCTCCCCATCGACCCAGTAGCTTCCCAGTTCCTTCGTCACCCTGACGCCCAAGGCGAAGGCCATGGTGTGGATTTCGCTCTGAGTGTTTGTCCCTTGTATCCTCATTCCACCATCGAATATTCGGACACGGGGGTTCAGTTCGAACTCGCCGGTGATGGATTCGCTATAGTCCCCATAGCTGATGGTCACTCCAAGCCCCAGTTCGCCCGTCTCCTTCCGCATGTGACCGTGCGATTGGATCAGCAAGTGCCCTTTGCGCTCCTGCATACATTGCGCCGCCATATCGAGGTTGTGGAAAATTGGTGTGTCGCTCACCCCGGGGGGTATCTTGTCAAGTGGGATACCAATGATCTCCCCAGGGCCCGGTGTTGTCATGCTGGCAGCGTGTATTTTTTTACTTTCCGGCGCTCCACCCCGCAGGTTTTTCTGGGCATTCTTCGTAACACCAGGTCGTCGCCACAATTTTCCCATGTGCAGCTTTCTGCCGAGACGATTCTTGGATGTTTGGTTGTTTTTACCCCGGACCGTGCTCCTCTCTGGGCTAACACGAGGCGCAGATGTCGGAGAGGCTTGCACCTTGTCCCCATGCTCCTCATCCCCAGTGGAGTCACCCTCGTGTAGTTCCGCGATGTCGCCGTCTACTTCGATCCTCGTGGTTACTTTGTTGCCTTTGGCTTTGTTACTCCGCTCAAGATGACCCTCCAGTTTCTTGGAACCTGAGTTGGTTGGGAGTGCCACATTCGCGATGTCAATACCCACATATTTGTCGCCGGCTGTAAGGTGCACCTCCTTCTTACTCGGTAGTGTGCCTTTTTCGTTTTGGGTCGAGCGCGCTCTCGCCTCCTGCAGCATTTTGTCGAGTAGGTGCACTAGTTCGAACTCCTTCTTTTGGGCAGGCGACAGTTCAATGTCAGTCAGGGCAGTGCTGGTGTCAACGTCCATCTTGCGATAAACCGAACTCATATCCACGTCGATCATGGAGGTGCCGAGTTCTTCTTCGAGCGGTTTGCGTTTGTCCGGTTTGCGATTGGCGTCGATGCCCCGGATAAGACTGTGAACCGTGACCTCATCCTCGTCCCGTGCGTGACCAAATTCCACATTGGAGCTGCATTCGTCGTTTAATATGTTGTCCTTGCTGCGCTTAACGGCCGGGCCAGGCATCCGTTTCTTGCTACCAGATAACTCGTGACGTGGCCACTGACTACTGAGGAAGTATGCCTCCCTCCTCTCCATCAATTGCAGGATAGTGGAGATTGTTGTCTTCGGGAGGTGCTTGCCCTCGCGGAAGCTCTCCAGCATAACAAGTTGCTGTTTGTTGTGGGCACCAACCATCTCGAGTAGCAGCTGGGCGAGCATAATGATGAGCGCGCAGGCAAGAGACATGTGTCCCGGGGTAATAGAAAAAAAACAAAAAACAAAAACGATCTGGCGGCGACTGGGCGGCGGACGAGAAGCCAGGACTATCCCCAAGAAATATATTGATAAAATGTTTTTTATTGTTTTATTAGGATTTTTTCGTTAAAAGTTGTTTTTAATAGACCAAGATTTTATAGTTATTTTTGTAGTTGTACTCATTTCACTAATTGCCCTCTTCTGCGCCGCCAGCCAACCACGTGGTTGCCCCAGGATATGATCAACAAAAACTGGAACGAAAGTTAGACATACAATAATCAACTAATAATTGTAGTTTTGGTAATACTCAGCCCGTAATGGGCTAGCGTAAAGGTCAAAAAAAAGAGAATGCTTTCTTGAGCCAA
>PBZD01000047.1 GCA_002729875.1 Chromatiales bacterium
ATAGCCACCGACCTGGGCGACAATCAGAATTCCCAGGGCCCCGCACCAGCTCCACATGCCGAGCACGGCGCCCCGGCCACGTTCCGGCGCTTCCTTGCCGATCAGCGAAGTCGCCGACAGATTCGCGAACATCTCGGCAGCACCGATCAATGCGGCGCAGATGTACATCGCGTTGCCAAGCGGTTCGTCGAGAAACCAGAGCGAACCATAGCTAATGCCCGCGATGGCCATCGCTATTGCTATTCCCAGCACCCGGTCGATACGATCGAGCAACCAGCCGGCCAGCGGCGCGACCGGCAGGCTGACGGCCTGCACAAATGCATAGAAAGTTCCCGCCTTGCCAATCGCCTCGGCCGTCGTCAGGCCCTGATCGACGCCGACCTGGAACAGCCACAGCGAGAAAAAAGTGCTCATGACCGACAGGTCGCCGCGCGAGACACCCGCCGCGGCATAGGCCAGCGCGATACGCGGATTTTTTGCGGCTTTCAGGCCGACCCGGAACGTCGTCAGCAACTTATCGCGCTTCTCGAGCTGCTGCGGCGCGCCGGGTTTCAGAAAAAGAAACAGCACGGTGGCCACGATCAGCGTGACGCCGGCCATGATCCAGAACCAGTAAATGCCGGCCGTTTTCGGATCGATACCCATTCCCTGAAAGCGATACGGCATATCCTTCATGACCAGTATGAGTACGACCAGACCGAGTCCGTTGAACATGAAACAGGTCGCCAGCATCTTCGCCCGGCACTGCTCCTGTGGGTAATCATTTGCGACCGTCGGCAGCATGACGATATTGCCCGCGCAACCGGCGGCAAACAGGGGCCGGAACAAATAGAGCATCAGCAACGAAGCAGCCAGGGGATAAATCACATACGCAAACGACATCAGGATGAATGCAGACACGTACAGCGGCTTGCGTCCCCACTTGTCCGACATTGCGCCGATCGGCCCGAGCAGGCAAAGCAGAACAATCTCCTGAATAATGGTCAGATTGCCCGCGACACTGCCCTGCTCGTCCAGCGGAACACCGATGACCTCGGTCAGCAGATAGCCCGAGCTGGAATTGATGAAGCTCATCGACGCAATACCGAAGAACGACGCAAAAAACAATGCAAAGAGGTGTTTCGGACGAATGCCGGGGTTCATCGTCAGCGGACCGAAACGCAACCCACCGGGCTCGACCACTCTTTCTTCAGTCTGATTATCTGCTGCGGACATAACTTGTTTAAAAAGGCAAATGACAGCTTTCGGATGGTGGCGATAGCGACCACCGCTTACAAACAATGTGTACCCAACGACCGTACAGTGAGCCGTTTTTTTGCGAATCCGGCCAATCCGTGCGACAGTCTGTAGTACACCATAGATAAATTCCGATACCAGTAGAATAGAAAAACCATGAAAATTATGAAAATTGCACTATTTTTCATCATTGTCATCATTGCCGTCTCCGTAAGCGGTATTTTCGGCTACCTGAGATTCGGTCTGCCCCCCGCGCATTTTGCCGGGCAGTGCGAGACTCTAAACCTTAACGAAAGCGCTGAAGATATGCAGATCGACCGCGAACGCGGTATCGCCTACCTGTCACTTATTGACCGCATGGCACTGGCCAAAAAAGAACCCGCTCAGGGCTGGATAGGTCGCCTGGATCTGAATTCCGGTTCGCGTACGATTGAGCCTGCCCTGATCGACCCGCCGGGACACTTTCGACCGCACGGCCTGAGCCTGTTCATCGATGCCAACGGTCAACGCACCATGGCTGTCATTAACCACCCGGTCAACCGCGGCGAAGAGGCAGAACACGTGGTGTTGTTCAGAGAGGAGCAACCGGGCAGGTTTCGATATCTACGAACATTTACCGATGATTTAATCGCCAGGCCGAATGACCTTGTCGCGGTAGGCCCAGAACAGTATTACATCGCCAACGACAGTCCACCGAACAGCGGCGAGACGACCAGGCTCGTTTACGTCGACGCCGACAACGCCCGGGTCGTAATGGACGGCATCCGTTCCGGCGGAGGTATCAACATGTCACTTGACGGCAACTTTATTTACGTCGCCGAGACTCAGGGTGAGACAATCCACGTACTCAAGCGCGACCCGACTGACGGAACGGTCGAATCCGTCAAGGAAATCGCCATCGGCACGGCACCGGATAATATCGACGTCGCCGAGGACGGCAGCCTTTGGATCGGCGCACACTCGAGTCTGTTTGGCCTGATCATGCATTTCATCGCCGGTACTGATGCTCCGTCACAGGTACTGCGTGTTGATCTGGACAGTAAAACCGGAACAAATATCAAAGAAATCTATTACAACCGGGGCGACGAAATCTCGGCCAGCAGCGTCGGACTGACTTACGGCAACAAACTCCTGATTGGCTCCATCACGGCACACAAGATCCTGATCTGCGAAATGGATGATGCCTGGCGGCCATAGATTTATAGCAGCTTATCCGGGTTCGGTAATCGTCACGGTATTTCCAGGTTCTACGCCGTCGACTTTTTGTACGACTCCGCTCGGCCATGTAATCTCAATGTAATCGATCGAGTTGTTCGCGCCCAGACCGAACAACAAGCGCGGATCGTTAGCCGAATTATAGCCATGTGCACTCGTGTGCTCTCTGTATTGCACGAGATCACCTGACACCAGCTTGACGCGCGCACCGTAGCCGGAACGATTACTCCTGGTTCCGATCAATGCAACCCGCACCCAGTTATTTTCACCACCTGCATTCAATAACAACTGGTTCTGCTGTTCCATACTGACCCGCTTACCCATACTGTAATAAGTGCGGTTGGTCACGAACAAATCCGGATAACCATCATCGTTGACATCAGCCGCGCCGACACCACTGCCAATCCCAAGCCCTTCAGCACCGGAACCATTGGTAATATCCGTAAACGTATTATCACCATTATTACGGTATAACCGGTTGTAAGCCGGCTCCCAGGCGATATAGAACTGTACAAACACCGGCATACTGATTACGTCATTGATCAGTACATTTGACTCACCGCCGTTATTGACATAAATATCCAGCAACCCATCGTTATCAAAATCCGCCATGGCGCAACCTCGCGCACCGCCCATGTCACCAATACCCGAGATCATGCTGATATCAGTAAACTTCACTTCACCCGTTTGCGCAAAACGGCTGATAACCAGACGATTTGCCTGGTCGGCCGTCGGCAGGAAAATATCCATATCGCCGTCATTGTCGATATCGCCGATACAGGCTCCGTTTGCATTACCCGGATTGAGCAATGCGAGTGCCCGCGGTGGCTTGCGGCTGCGGGTTATATCCGTAAAAGTGCCATCACCGTTATTCAGAAAAGCGATGTTATTGTCACCCTCTATGGTCACGAGCAGATCCTGCCAACCATCCTGATCAAAATCCGTCCAGTTCGGCGAACCCTGCGCATTGGCCTTGAGCACCTTGCCAAGAATCCCCGCACCGGATTGCTCGGTGACATCGATAAATGTTCCATCACCATTATTGCGAAACAAAACGTTATCAACATCGTACTCAGGTTGTTTGATGTAAAGGTCCAGATACCCGTCGTTATCAAAGTCACCCCAGGCTACGCCTGCCCCGGTGCTGTCGATGCCACCGGCTTGTCGATCCGGTTCATTACCGGCGCGCAGCAGCCCGGCCGACACGGTAATATTCTTGAAATTCGCTTCCCCCGTTTCAATCAACAGGTTCCGGTACGCAGAATGCGGCACCCTCTTTACGCCACGACCACTCGGCGGCATGTTAGCAACAAACATATCCATATCGCCGTCATTATCGATATCGCCCCAGGACGCACCACGTGCCAACCCTCCGCCATTATCAACGCCCCGCTCCACTGCGACATTGATGAACCGACCCTGCCCGATATTCTCAAACAGGCGATTATCATGGCCCGGCATATGCGCCTCGGTCGGCACATAAATATCCAGGTCGCCATCCTGATCATAATCGACAAATGTCGGCCCGGTGCTGTTAACAGCCAGATCTGCAAGTCCGGCCGGTTCGGCAGCATCGATGAATCGAATCGGCATCTCTGCCGCGATAGCACAGCCACACACAAGCGAAAACCCAAACAGCCACATCACTATTACGCGCATCTTTCCAACTCCGAAGGGTTAGCCTGGAATACCGCTGGTCTAGTTACGAACCTGGCAAACTGCCCGGTTGTCATGTTCTGAAACCGGTTCAGGCAAGCAGAACGTGATCGAGCATAGCTGCTACAAGCAGCAAACCAAGCTGCACGATCGAAGCGGCGAAAGTTCGCCAGGCCTGGGGCACACTCGGCTCAAGATATAGCCTTATACAGGCATAGACAAAGATGCCGCCACCGGACAAAGCACCGATAAAATAAATCCAGCTCATCCCATACCAGACAGGCAACAGTGACAGCACAACAAGTAAGATGGCATGAGTCAGGATAGTGCCTGTTGATAAAGTTTCACTAACGATAACGGGTAGCATCGGCACACCGGCAGCCGCATAATCCTCCTTACAGGCAAATGCCAATGCCCAAAAATGTGGCGGTGTCCACAGGAATAAAACCATGGCCAGTATCAACGGCGCCGGAGCCAGTGTCGCTTCCGTCGCCGCCGCACCGGCCATAACGGCGAAACTGCCGGACAACCCACCAATCACGATATTCATCCAGGTGCGCTTTTTGAGCCAGACTGTGTAGACAATGCCGTAGGTGAATGCACCGAGAAAAATATAAATTGCGGCAGCAACATTCGTCACCAGCGCCGCTGCGACCACTGAAACGATTAACAACACTGGAATTGCCGTCAGCCAATACCAATTGGCGCTGAACTCGCCGGTCACAAATGCGCGTCCACGCGTACGCTTCATGTGCGCATCGAGATCACGCTCATAGAACTGGTTAAAGGCGCCGGAAACCGACGACGATACGAGTACCGCCAGACTAAGCACGAGAACCTGCCAGAAAGAAAGCTCATTCCCCGGACTCACGGCGATACCCGCCAAGGTACAGGCCATGATCAGAAACCCAAGTCGAATCTTGGCGGTCTGGTAAATTAATTTTATTGTCTTAAGCATATATCTGGTCAGTTTCCAGCTCAATTATTAAGATTAATGTCACAAGCTTAGCGCATGCAAATTCTAAATTTAAGACTGTGTCTAAAAAAAGGGCAAAAAATAAGTTAAATTGACAACCGGGGAGATGCCGGGAAATGCAATCCAGCCCGATATCCGGTGCCGATAACCAAATCCTTACCCGCATCATATAATGGCTGGTTATACGGGGATAACAACAATTACGTTCCCTCAGCCCAGCGAAGCTATTAACGTAGTGACCACGAGCAAGATACTCGAAGAAAGTCATTACGATGTCATCGAATAGTGTAAAAGAAATTGATCTGCCCATCTTTGCTGCCATTGGTGCGTTGGACGAACAGGAGTCTCGCCAGCGCGCGCTCGACCACTGCAACGAGATCATGTCGTCCAAACCCGCACAAGACCGGGTTGCATGGGCTGTTGAACACCTGCCGTCAAATCTTGTCCTGTCCTCCAGCTTCGGCGTGCAGGCAGCAGTATCACTACACCTTGTGACTCAGCAGGTGGCCAATATACCGGTTATCTTTATCGATACCGGCTACCAGTTCCCGGAAACCTATCAATTTGTCGACCAACTAACCGAACGACTCGATCTCAACCTCAATATCTACAGCAGCAAGACAAGCCCGGCCTGGCAGGAAGCGCGCTTCGGAGAACGCTGGACCCAGGGCCTGAAGGGGCTCGAAACCTATAACCAGGAAAACAAGGTTGAACCCATGCAACGCGCCCTGCGTGAACTCAAAGCGGGTACCTGGTTTGCAGGTTTGCGCAGAGCCCAGACCAGCAGCCGGATAAACACCCCATACTTAAGCTGGTCAGGCAATCGCTGGAAGGTACATCCGATCGCAGACTGGACTGATCGGGATATCTACAATTATCTGAAAAAGTACGACCTGCCGTATCATCCACTCTGGGAACAGGGCTATGTATCGGTAGGTGACATGCACACAACCAAACCGTTGCACGCCGTCGATCACCGCGACCAGACACGCTTTTTCGGCCTGAAACGAGAATGTGGTCTGCACGAAATAGACCTGTCGTCTTTATAAGGCACCAGCTACTTCCTAAGGTTTTTCCCTGGGCGGTATTTTCCGTCGGTTATTCTGCCGAAACCTTTAAGTCGTTTTAGCGGCGTTTTGCAAGGGTATACGGACACAAAATACCGCCCAGGGAAACCCCAAAGTTAATCAGGCATCTTCTTGCCCACACCCACCACGCGTCGGCACCGTGATATCCGAAAACAACGCATCAATCTCCCCCTGGCTCCCAAGCACCGCAGCTTCCCGCGTTAGTTCCGGCGTCAGATACGACGCAAACAATGAGATAAAATCAACCATATAGCCACGTAAAACCGAATCACGTCGAAACCCGATCCACGTCGTGCATCGTGGGAACAAATCTTCAGCCGACAGGGCGACAAAATTCTCCTTGTCGCCCTGCTCATAGGCAAGACCGGCAACGATGCCGACACCAATACCCATCAGCACATAAGTCTTGATGATATCGGCATCGCGGGCCGTAAAAACGACATCCGGTTCCAGCCCCTGTACAGCAAAGGCATTCTTGAAAGATGATTCACCGGTGAGGCTGAATACATAGGTCACCAGCGGATAGTTTGCCAGCATCGGTAAATTGAGTTGCCCGTCCATGCGCGCCAGTTCATGATTCTTCGGCACCAGTACGATTCGATCCCAGTGAAAACCCGGTAACAAAACCAACTCTGGAAACAGATTCCGCGAACCGGTTGCGATCGCGAAATCAACGACATTGTTGGTGACAAGTTCCGCAATCTGCTCTGAAGTACCCTGGTGTAATTCAAGATTAACCTTTGGATAGCGATCACGAAAATTTTTGATAATTTCCGGTAACACATAACGTGCCTGCGTGTGCGTTGTCGCAATCGATAACGTACCCTCTTCTTCACCAGACAAGTCGCTGGCCAGACTGCGAATATTCTGCACCTCAAGCATGATCTTGCGCGCCCGTGCAATCACGTCACTGCCTGCCGGTGTAATATCGACCAGGCTCTTGCCCTTACGCGTGAACAACTGCACCTTGAGTTCCTGCTCCAGCAATTTCAATTGTTTGCTAATACCCGGTTGGCTCGTATACAGGCGCTCAGATGCCGCAGTGATATTTAATCCACTGTCAGCAATTGCCAGCAGGTAGCGAAGCTGTTGTAAGGTCATATTCAATTCTCCCCAAACGGGAATCGGAGCCAATGGTCATCGGTTCCAGTCATTTGACTATATAACTATAAGTTAGTTCATATCATCAGGCACTAAAATGCTTATAATATATTGTTATATTATAAGATAATAATATTATTTTTTAAGGACTTGCAATGAGGATAAGGTACAAACCCATTCCAGAGAAGCTTGTACACATGCGCCATTTGCCACTGTTTGCCAGTTTACAGGGACAACCCTGCCTGCTCGTCGGTGGCGGCGATGTCGCCGCGCGCAAGGTGCGTCAGTTTTTGGCAGCCGGCGCGATCATGACAGTCGTTGCCCCGGAACTCACTGCTGAATTACAGGCTGAGGTCATCGCCGGACGCCTGAATCACGACCGACGACCCTTTGCGCCTGCATTGATCGGCGATAACCTGCTGATCATCGCCGCAACCTCGAACCGTAAAGTTAATCAACAAGTTGCTGCTGCTGCTGCCGCAGCACGACGCCTGTGCAATGTTGTCGACGACCCGGAACTATCAAGTTTCATCATGCCTGCTGTTGTTAATCGCTCACCAGTGGTGATTGCAATCAGCACCGGCGGTTCTGCACCGATGCTTGCACGCTTGTTACGACAACGCATCGAGGACTGGCTGCCGACACAAATTGGCAAACTGGCGCGCTGGACCGGACGCTGGCGCGCCACCGTTAAACGTCGCATCAAAAACCCAATCGCCCGGTTGCGGTTTTGGGAGCAGATACTCGACGGACCTGCGGCTGATGCTGTCCTGAACAGCCACGTCAAACACGCAAACCAATTGCTTGAACAGGGATTGAAAGGCTCCGAGACCAGCCTCAGGGCCGACTCATTGCAGGGTGAGGCCTGGTTGGTCGGGGCCGGACCGGGTAACCCGGGGTTGATCACCCGGCGAGGAACCGAGTTATTGCGCTGTGCGGACATCATACTCCACGATCGACTCGTTTCAGACGAAATACTTGCACTGGCCAGGCGCGATGCACAAATCATCCCGGTAGGCAAGTCACCACACGGACCGTCGACCAGCCAGCAAGACATTAATGACCTGCTCGTGCGCCTGGTTCACAAAGGCTACCGCGTCTGCCGACTCAAGGCTGGCGATCCATTTATCTTCGGCCGCGGCGGCGAAGAAATCGAAGCCCTGGTCGCAGCCGGGTTTCCGGTTGAGGTGGTACCGGGCATTACGGCAGCAACAGGCTGTGCAGCAGCAGCAGCAATTCCACTCACTTATCGGGGTGTATCAAGCGCCGTGACGTTGGTGACCGGACAAACGGCAGACGAGGGTGCTATTGATCCTGAAGCCAACTGGCCGACGCTGGCGGCAAGCCGCCAGACCCTTGCAATATATATGAGCATCGCCCGTCTTGAGCATATTTGTGCGCAACTGATCGAACATGGACGTAAAGCCGACACGCCGGTGACCATTATCGAAAACGGTACCCTTAAAGACCAACGTATTATCAACGGCACACTGGAGACTATCGCCGATCATGCTGCACAACATTCTGTTACGTCACCAGCCATGCTGATCGTCGGTGATGTAGTTGCCTTAGCTGGTACACTGTCCTGGCGTGATGAAGAAACGAGGCTGGCAGAACCACAATTATGGGCTACGACAAAAACTAATTTACCTCATCCCGGACCCAATGTTGCGGTTCAACCCTGATATCTTATTTTTTTCTTACTGCATCACAGGAAGCAGGAAATGATTTACGAAAGTATTGTGCAAACAATCGGTAACACACCGGTAGTGCGGTTAAATAAGATTGCGCCGGAACATGTTGACATATTTGTCAAACTAGAATCTTTCAATCCTCTCGGCTCGGTCAAGGATCGGCTCGCATGGGCCATTATCAAGGACGCGGAGAACAGCGGCGCGCTGAAACCCGGCCAGACGGTCGTGGAAGCCACCTCGGGCAATACCGGCATCGCACTGGCCATGGTCTGCGCGGCCCGGGGTTACTCATTCGTCGCAACCATGGCTGATTCATTTTCGATTGAAAGACGCCAGATCATGCGCGCGCTCGGGGCCAAGGTCATCCTGACACCGGCCGCCGAGGGCGGCACGGGCATGGTGCGCCGCGCGGAAGAACTGGCCGAACAGCACGGCTGGTTCCTCGCCAGGCAGTTCGAGAATCCGGCCAACCCGGAGTACCACCGGCAGACGACCGCCGCCGAGATCCTGCGTGATTTTGCCGACCGTCGTCTCGACTACTGGGTCTCGGGCTGGGGCACGGGCGGTACGCTGACGGGCGTCGGCGAGGTGCTGAAGCTAGCGCGTCCGGAAACGAAAATCATCGCTACAGAACCGGCCGTCGCTTCCATGCTCGGCGGACAGGACTGGCAATCTCACAAGATCCAGGGCTGGACCCCGAACTTTCTGCCCGACGTGCTGAACCGGGAAGTTTTCGACAAACTGATCCCGGTCGCCGACCAGGAGGCAAAAAACAATTCGCTGCGACTGGCCGAGGAAGAAGGCATCTTCGTCGGCATCTCGGCCGGCGCGACACTGACCGCCGGGTTGAAAGTCGCCGAACACGCCGAACCCGGTTCGACCATTCTCGTCATGCTGCCGGATACCGGCGAACGCTACCTAAGCAGCTATCTGTTCGAAGAACTCATCGATGGCTCGGACGACGAGTGGCTTGCATCATTGGAGTAGTAGCTTCAATCAGTTCAGCACCAAGATAAAAAGCGAGCTAAAGAAATCCTGCGCACCGCATGACCCGGATTACTCTCAGGCAAACATAAATGCCGATAAGCCAACCCTTATCCCCCGACCAGGGCACCTATGCGTTAATCATGAATTGCCGCAAATCAACCCGCCTGTCCGTCGGAAAGTTGGGCCATATGCTGCTGCAACCCGGATTTTATATTTATGTCGGTAGTGCCCGAGGTCCCGGCGGTATCAGAGCCCGCGTTTCCCGTCACCGTCGCCGGAAAAAGAAACTGCACTGGCATATTGACTATCTGCGCCAACAGACGGCCTTGATTGAAACCTGGACCATGACGGGGACTACTAATTATGAACACGACTGGGCTGCAGCACTGGCTGCAAAGTATACAACCGCACACAAACGTTTCGGCGCATCGGACTGCCGATGTTCATCACATTTGTTCTATGCTGCCGCCAGACCGCCACCGGATACCATCGATACGCTGTGCCATGACATGGCCGGCAAATTTGAGGTAAAAATATTTTAACCCTGTATGGACAACTTAAGCCGCGATTCCTGATGCCTTTACTTGTGCACTTTGCCGGCACGGATAATATGCTGAATGCGGCGAACATTGCCTACATCAAGACGCGGATCAGCATCGAGTACCAGCAAATCCGCCTGGGCACCTTCGCGTAGCGTACCGAACACACCTTTACGATCGAACACAACGGCTGCTGTTGTCGTCGCAGCCCTGAGCACATCAATCGGATCCAGCCCGGCCTCCTGATGCATGACGAGTTCAAGCTGGGTCGAAATACCGGGCAACACACCAGGAATACCCGTATCAGTACCAATCAATACCGGGATACCGGCTCCATGCACGGTAAACAGGTTAAGCCGTAAAACCGGCAAATGCTCAACAATCCACGCCGTATTGTCGAGCCGTGCCGTGCCTGAAGAGGTATTGTGAAAGACTTCCATTGCGGCAAGATTCAACTGCCGGTTAAGGTCAAATCTTTCCAGCCGATCGGCCCATTTATCGTAACCAATATTGGTCTGAAACATCGTCAATGTCGATATATAACAAGTGTTGTTACGCTTCATCAGGTCGATGAATTCAGCATCAACCGGCTCACTGATGATGCCGTGGATCAGACAATCGATACCTGCCTCGAGCAGGTGTTTGGCGAGTTCCATAATAGGTGCATGGGCAAATGACATCAGCTGCTGACGATGCGCCTCATCAATAATAGCTATTGCAATCTCGCGATCCATGACCGCAAAGGGCCGCGTTGTCGCCCAGCGCATATCATCATAAATCAACTTAACACCATCCGAACCGGCGGCCTTGAGTTCACGCACAATCGCCCGCGCCTGATCAGGTGTCTCGGGTACATACCCTTTGCCCCAGCCACCATCCGTTGTGAAAATTCCGCGCACCAGAAATGTGCGCGGATAGGCACTGCGATCCCGTGAAATCTCATTGCGCAACTGATCGAACTCTGCAGCCGGAACACCAGGATTCAGGGTTGCAGTAACACCCCAGTCGAGCAAACTGCTGAGTACGGCTGTTGAGTTACCGTCTGGTTTGAACATGCCGGAACGCAGGTGATTGTGCATGTCGGCAATACCGGGCACGACATAGCCTCCACTGGCGTTTATCACTTGCGCAGTGGGAAGTGGCGTCGAATTATCACCCGTCTGTACAGCAATAATCAGGCCATTCTGGACGACAATAGTCCCCGTAACACCAAGATCATCGCGCCCCGGGTCGATCAATGTGCCACCGCGAATAACCAGCAAATCACCAGTCTGTGCATGCACCGGTATGGCGGCACAAAATATAATGCCGCAGAAAACAAGTTTCACGATGCCGCTAAATCCTTTCACCATTCCTGTATCCCCATTTATTCCGGTAACAGATGCAGCACGAAAATAGCATCTTTTGCTGATCGGGACGATCAACCCAGGCATAAATCAACCCACCAAGAATTTGCGCATTCCCGCTGACAGGAAAATAAAATTCCCTGTCAATCTTAACCCGATCCAGCCTGCCGGTCAGGAAATCACAACAACCGCAAGAACTCTTCACGTGTCTGCGACTGGGCACGAAAACTACCGAGCATGCAGGATGTCGTCATGACCGAGTTCTGTTTCTGTACCCCTCGCATCATCATGCACATATGCTGGGCCTCTATCACAACCCCTACGCCACGCGCATCGATCGAATCGTTAACACAACTCGCGATTTGTTTCGTCAGCACTTCCTGAATCTGTAACCGGCGTGCGAAATAATCGACGATACGTGCGATTTTCGACAAACCAATTACCTTGCCTTGCGGAACATAGGCAACATGACACTTGCCTATGAACGGCAACATATGATGCTCACACAACGAGTACATCTCGATATTGCTCACGATGACCATCTCATCGGTGTCACTCGTGAATACGGCATTGTTGATCAGATCAGCAAGATTCTGCCGGTACCCGCCGGTGATAAAATGCATTGCCTTCGCGGCACGTTTGGGGGTATCGACAAGTCCTTCACGCTGCGGGTCTTCACCCATAGCCACGAGGATTTGGTGATAGCTTTCGCTCATGCGCTGTATGTTGTCATCATCTTCTGACACGTCATCGTCCTTTTGCTTCAATTTGAATCTGAATGTAATGCTACGGTGGGCAACCCGACCAACGACTGATCAATATCACCGGCTGACCGAAATCAACTTATCACGACTGTCCGGGCCGGTTTCACGGCAAGACAAATGGGTCATCAACGCGGCGAACCCGGCAATCGTGGGATACTCGAACAGGTTAATCAAGGGGACCTCGATATTCAGCTGGTCTCGTATGCGGGCAATAACCCGGGTTGCGAGCAACGAATGGCCACCGAGCGAGAAGAAATCATCATGCACACCAAGCGTCTCCAGTTGTAACACTTCTTCCCAGATCGACTGCAATTTGCCCTCCAGCTCACTGCGCGCCGGCACCGGCCCAACCCCTGCCTCATGATCGAACCGGGGCTTGGGCAACGCCCCTCGTGCCACTTTGCCGTTCGCATGGCGGGGCAATTCTGCCAGCCACTCAATCGCCTGCGGCACCATATAGGCCGGCAATTGTTCTCGCAGGGCATCGAGCAAAGCGGCAGCAACCGGCTGGTCATGTGGCACGGCGGCCACCACATAGGCGATCAACCAGGGGTCACCCTGCCGCTCGACTACCGTTACCGCACAATCGGCGACCCCGGCCAGCGTGACGAGCTGCGCCTCAATCTCGGCAGGCTCGACCCGGTGACCGCGAATATTAATCTGCTCGTCCCGTCGCCCAACATACACGATGTGACCGTCCGGCAAGCGTCGCCCGAGATCCCCGGTGCGCAATACCGAACCGGGGCCGAAGCGCTCTGCTGTTGATTGCGGTTGTCGCCAGTAACCGGGTGACAGGCCCTGCCCTGTCAGTACAATTTCACCACACCACCCCGGCTCCCCATTATCATCCAGTAACGCTACGCTGAGACCTGCAACCGCATCGCCGATTGGCACTGACTGACCAACCAGCCGGGTATCCATATCGGCATGGAACTGCAACGCGAGCGTCGACTCGGTCAAGCCTAAGCCGTTAATAAAACGTGTGCCGCCTGCAAAGCGCGAACGATACAACTCAAAATCCGAACGCCGCACCGGTTCACCACCAAGCACTACCAGGCGCACGCTGGACAAATCGTGAGAACAATTCAGCTCTCCGCCGAATATATAGCGATACAATGACGGTGCCGCATGTACAACCGTGATGCTATCGGCAACCAGTGCCGTGAGCAGCGCCGTATTCTCTGTCAGACTCCGGCCCCCGGCCATATTGCCGCAGCCTGAAACGTTGTATAAGCAGACCCTAGCGCCATTCAATAACGCACCGAAAATATCCTGAATAGCGGCATCATAAGCAAAACCGGACAATCCACTTAACCGATCCGCCGGGCTGAGCCCAAGCGCCTGCGAATAACGACCGACCTGGGTTACCACACCCTGGTGTGTCTGCATGACACCTTTTGGTGCCCCGGTCGACCCGGATGTATAAATAATGCAGGCCAGGGCATCAGCCTCAATCGTGACCTGCGGATCGTCGGCAGTCACTTTTCCATCAAGCTCGATAACCGGTAACAGCAATGCTGACAGTAAGTGAGCCTTATCGACAAGGAGTGGATCGGTGACTATCGCGCCAAGGCCGGCATCGCGTGCGATCGCGACCAGTCGAGTATCCGGCCAGGACGGATCGAGCGGCACCCAGGCATAACCGGCTTTCAGGATACCCACCAAAGCGACGACCAGCGGCGTATCCGGTGCAGCTATCAGGCCAATGCGCGGCACCTCCGAATCCATGGTCAGTTCGAGCGACAGCAGGCGTACAGCCAACCTGTTGGCCTGCTGATTGACCTCCCCATAACTTAAGCTGCTGCGACCTGAGCTTACGGCAATAGCCTTGGGTGTCCGGCTCAACCAGGTGCCAAAATGGGTCAGGATGTTACCCGTCCAGTCTGCCCGCTCGATTCGCTGCGGCACAGCCAGCGAAGGTAATTCGTTTAAGCGAAGATCCGCATCAGCAACAAAAGTTTCCAGGAGCAGCACATAGTAATCAGTGAATTCACTGACCGTAGCTGCGGTAAACAGATCGGAATTGTATTCAAAGTGAGCGAACAAACCACCCTCATCACTGTGCTGTAACTCGCTGATGCTGACGGTCAGGTCAAATTTAGCCAGCCCACGATCGATGCCTATTGGTGTCGCATCAAGCGCATCAAAATCAGCCACCTGCACCGGTTCATTGTGCAGGTTGAACATGACCTGGAAAATTGGCGTACGTCCTGTATTTCGTTCAGGGCTTAACTCATCGACAAGTTTTTCAAACGGCAGATCCTGGTGCGCATAGGCGTCAAGAGATTCCCTGCGAACCCGTGCAAGCAACTCGCGAAAGGTCGGATTCCCGTCAAGCCGGGTGCGCAATACAAGCGTGTTGATGAAAAAACCGATCAGGCCTTCGAGTTCGGTTCGTTCGCGCCCTGCAATCGGAGTTCCGAAAACCACGTCGCGGGTACCGGCATACCGCCCCAGGACCAGCGCAAATACTGCAGCCAGAACCATAAACAGCGTACTGCCCTCTTGTCGGGCAAGATCAGCAAGTGCATCTGCCAGTTCGGCCTTCAATGACCGTGAGACTTTCGCTCCGCGATGAGACTGAACGGCCGGTCGTGGCCGGTCAGTCGGCAGTTC
>PBZD01000048.1 GCA_002729875.1 Chromatiales bacterium
CGTGAGGTTGAATCACGCCTGCTCGGCAAGTTGGTAATGGATGAGTTGCGCGAGCTTGATGAGGTGGCTTACGTGCGGTTTGCTTCGGTGTATCGTCGCTTTCAGGATGTCACTGAGTTTCAGGACGAGATCAGGCGATTGCAGGATAAGGCTGACGAGGATTGCCAGCGTGACCAGATGTCTCTGTTGTCCGATGATGGCAAGTCATGATTGATTCTCAGGATCATGCTTATATGGCCCGGGCGATGCGTCTTGCCAAGCGGGGGATGTTTACGACAGATCCAAATCCCCGGGTCGGCTGTGTGCTGGTAGATGATGAGACCATCGTCGGCGAGGGCTGGCACGAAAGGGCGGGCGGCCCGCACGCCGAAATCGTTGCTTTGCATGCGGCCGGATCTGGTGCCCGGGGTGCGACGGCCTATGTAACGCTCGAACCGTGTTGCCACCAGGGCCGGACAGCACCGTGTACGGATGCGTTGATTGCGGCCGGTGTCGGTCGTGTCGTCTATGCCTGCGATGATCCTAACCCGGCTGTGTCGGGAGCAGGCGCGCAACAGTTGATTGCGGCGGGTATTGATGTGCACAGTGGCTTGATGCCCGAGACTGCCAAGGCATTGAATATCGGTTATCTGACCCGTCTG
Source organism: Chromatiales bacterium (assembly GCA_002729875.1). Classification (GTDB taxonomy): domain Bacteria; phylum Pseudomonadota; class Gammaproteobacteria; order Steroidobacterales; genus SMWD01. The sequence goes on from PBZD01000048.1 coordinate 642, forward strand.
CGCACCGGGCGACCGTATGTACGCAGCAAGATCGCGGCCAGCCTGGACGGACACACGGCACTGGAGAACGGTAGCAGCCAGTGGATTACCGGCGCGGCTGCACGCGCCGATGTGCAGCGGTTGCGCGCCCGCAGTGCGGCCATATTGACGGGTATTGGAACGGTGCTGAGTGATGATCCGTCACTGAACGTGCGTGACGATACGCTCGGCAATATTCAGCAGCCATTGCGGGTGATTGCAGATTCACGGCTTAGAACACCGGTTGCTGCCAGGACGCTGGGGCTTGAAGGGTCGGTGCGGATTTACTGTGTTGCCGGTCAGGCATCGGCAGCATTGTCGGCAGCGGGTGCCGAGATCGAGGCGATTGCGGTGGATAACCGGCATGTCAGCCTGCCCGCGTTGCTCGACAGCCTGGGTGAGTTACAGGTTAACGAATTACTCGTCGAGGCCGGGGCAGAGATGAATGGTGCGCTGCTGGCAGACGGGCTGATCGATGAACTGATTGTTTACTCGGCGCCCCATATACTGGGTTCGGGTGCACGCGGCATGTTCGCAGGTCCGGTACTGAAAGCAATGGATGCACGTGTAGAATTGCAGTTGGTGGATCTGCGCCGCATCGGTGATGACTGTCGTCTGACCTACCGCAAGGCGCAATAAAGGATTTTTATGTTTACCGGAATCGTGCAAGCCATCGGGAAAATCTCTGCAAGTGAAGATTGTCATGGCGATCTGCGCCTGCAGATTAATACCGCTGAACTGGCGCTCGATAACCTGAAGCTGGGCGATAGTATTGCGGTTAACGGTATCTGTCTGACTGCCGTCCGGTTTGATGCGCAGTCGTTTACTGCCGATGTATCGGCAGCGACGCTGGCGGCTACGACACTCGGAAACCTGGGGGTCTCGAGTTTGGTCAACCTTGAGCGCTCATTGACGCTTGCCGATTCGCTGGGTGGCCACCTGGTGTCCGGGCACGTGGATGGTGTCGGTCAGGTCGTCTCGCTGGAAGCCGATGCGCGTTCGACGTGCATCGGTTTCGATATCGACCCGACACTGTGCCGCTACGTGGCCCGCAAGGGATCGGTGACCGTTGATGGCACAAGCCTGACCGTTAATGATGTGGCGGGGCACAGATTCTTCGTTAACATCGTGCCTCATACGCTGGAACGGACTATCATGGGGCATTATGAGGAGGGTACCCGGGTCAATATCGAAGTAGACCTGGTTGCCCGTTATTTGGAACGATTGATGATGAAGTCTTGATGATATGTTGAAACCAGCCGATAAAAACTTTGCATTCAGTAGCATTGACGAAATTATTCAGGATTTCCGTGATGGTAAAATGGTCATCATCGTTGATGATGAAGACCGAGAGAACGAAGGCGACCTGATCATGGCCGCATCAAAGGTTCAGACCGAGGACGTCAATTACATGGCGCGCTACGGTCGTGGACTGATTTGCCTGACGCTGACACGACGGCGTTGCGAGCAACTGAGTCTGCCGCTGATGGTGTTCGATACTTATGAGAGTCAGACTACCAATTTCACCGTCTCAATAGAGGCGGCCAAAGGTATTACCACCGGTATCTCGGCTCACGATCGTGCGCGTACCGTTCGTGTTGCAGTGGCGGCTGATGCGGAACCAGGCGATCTTCGCCAGCCGGGACATGTTTTTCCGTTGATGGCCCAGCCCGGTGGCGTATTAACCCGTGCCGGCCATACTGAAGCCGGGTGCGATCTGGCCAGATTGGCAGGTTTTGAGCCGGCCGCGATGATTGTTGAAATCCTGAATGATGACGGCACGATGGCGCGACGTCCGCAACTCGAGGTCTTTGCGCAACAACACGGGTTGAAGATTGGCAGTATTGCCGATCTTATTCATTACCGGATTGAAAATGAGCAGTCCGTGGAGCAGATCTCGCAACAAACCGTAGCCACTGAATTCGGCGATTTTGAGCTGGTTTGTTTTGAAGACCACGTGAGCCGGAATGTGCACCTTGCCCTGATCAAGGGTGATTTGTCTGCCGGTGAACCGCCGCTTGTGCGGGTACATTTGCAGAACACATTGGGCGATGTTATCGGTATCAACAATCCACGGCTGGGCTGGCCGTTGCGTTCGGCGATGCAACGTATTGCAAATGCCGGACGTGGCGTAGTGGTTATTCTGCGCTATAACGAGTCACCGGCTCAGCTTGTTGCATCGATTCAGTCATTGTCCGACTCTTTTGCACGGGATTTGCCTGCGGATACCGGCACCGGTACTGCTATATTGCGAACTTACGGCATTGGGGCGCAGCTTCTGCGCAGTCTGGGAGTTACAAAAATGCGTGTGCTGAGCGCACCGAAACAGATGCACGGCATTTCCGGTTTTGGTCTTGAAATTGTCGAGTACGTTGATGAGCCGGAAGGCTGATTTTCAGGCTTCCTGATGAGCGGCAAGTATCTCGAAAACAGTAATACAGCATGACGGATCAGATTATGAGAACGACAGAAGGCCAGTTGATTATTCGTGATGAACGTATCGCGATTATCGCTGCACGATTCAATGAAAGTATTGTTGACAGCCTGGTCAGCGGGGCCGTCGATGCGCTTAAGCGTCATGGTGCCGGCGATACCCAGTTACAGCTCATTCGTGTGCCGGGTGCATTAGAGTTGCCGCTGGCAGCACAGCGACTGGCCAAGGCACGTCAGGTTGATGGCATTGTTGCCCTGGGTGTTGTCATACGCGGCGCGACACCGCATTTTGACTATGTTTGTAGTGAGTGTGCGAGTGGATTGCAGCGTGTAAGTCTTGAGTATGATATGCCGATCGGCTTTGGTGTTTTAACCTGCGATACGATCGAGCAGGCGGTTGAGCGTGCCGGCACCAAGGCTGGTAACAAGGGTGCCGATGCGGCTATGGCAACGATAGAGATGATTAATGTTTTGCAGCAACTTGGTGACTAATATCCCGGCAATTTGGCTTGGGGAGTACCAGGTAATGTCTAAATGACCAATTCAGGGGGGCGGCATGGAGCCCGGCGTTTGTTGCTACAGGCGCTTTACCAGCGGCAGCTCACCGGTCACGAGATTGCAGAACTGAATGCGCAATTTTCGGCGTGTGATGAATTTGCAACAGTCGACGGTGATTATTTTCGTGCCGTGCTGAATAATGTTTTGTCAAGCACATCCACATTGGATGAGATGATCGATGGTTGGCTCGATCGACCGATTCTGCAGCTTGACCCGGTTGAGCATGCGTTGTTATGGATTGGAGTATCAGAGTTGATTTCGCAGACTGACGTACCGGGCAATGTCATCATCAATGAAGCCGTAGAACTTGCCAAGGAATTTGGCGCTCAGGAAAGTTTTCGTTATATCAACGCGGTATTGGACAAGGCAGCAAAATCCTTGCGTTGAGATATATCGCATGGATGAATTCGCATTAATAGAGCAGTTTTTTGCCGGCCGTGGTGTGTGCCGTGATGATGTCCTGCTCGGTATCGGTGATGATGCTGCTATTACCCGCAGCGACAGCGGTTTTGAATTGGTCATCGCAACCGACACGATCTGTGCCGGTACGCATTTTTTGCCCGGAACTCCGCCGCGGGCTCTCGGTCATCGTTGTCTTGCAGTAAATCTCAGTGATCTGGCCGCGATGGGCGCCGAACCCTTATGGTGTACGCTGGCACTTAGCCTGCCGGAAGCAGAACCGTGCTGGGTGCAGCAGTTTGCCGACGGTTTCTTTGCCATCGCCGATCGGTTTGGGATGGCCTTGGTCGGCGGTGATACGGTTCGTGGTCCGCTTGCTATGACAGTTACGGTCCACGGCCGGGTAAAACCAGGCCGGGCAATACGACGCAACGGTGCGCAAGAAGGCGACTCTATTTATATAACCGGGGTGCCGGGTCAGGCGGCAGCCGGCTTACGAGTATTAGCTGCATCCGGCATGACGGCCGAAGCCGGCGCACGTCCCGTGCAACGGTTTTTATACCCTGAGCCGCGGGTCATGGAAGGTCTGGCACTTAACGGACTGGCTACGGCAATGATCGATGTGTCGGACGGGTTAATAGCTGATGTGCCGCGCTTGCTTGAGGCCAGCCGGCTTGGTGCGCAGATGGAACTTGCCAACCTGCCGTTGGCTGCGGTCGGAACGGATGATGCGCTGGAACTCGCGCTAAATGGGGGTGATGATTATGAGTTGTGTTTTTGTGTCTCGCCGGGTAACGCTGCAGAACTGGAATTGCGGGCCGCTGACTGGAACTGTCCGGTAACACGGATCGGCACGGTACAGCGAAGCGCTGATATTGTCTGGCTGGTAGACGGACAGTTGTATAATGCTGTGCCCGGGCAATTCAAGCATTTCTCCTGAACGCAGATGAACGATAAGCAACCGGAAAACCTGGTTTCGACCGTGATGCGCGATCCCGTGCACTTGCTTGCCTTTGGTCTGGGGGCCGGCTTGTTGCCGATAGCGCCCGGTACCTGGGGTTCGCTTTTCACGGCGCTTGTGTTCTGGTTTTTTGCGCCGGTCAATCTGTTCATTCTGCTTGGTATTTCCAGCGTGTTATTTGTGCTGGGTATCTGGATTTGCGGCACGAGTTCGCGGCGGCTTGGTGTGCATGATCACGGCGGTATCGTTTTGGACGAAGTCGTCGGCATGTTGCTGACACTGACTGTTGTGAAGCCTGAGCCAGAATGGATTCTGGCCGCTTTCTTTGCTTTTCGACTCTTTGATATATGGAAACCCTGGCCGATTAGGGACGTGGATCACAGTCTGGCCGGGGGGCTGGGCATTATGCTTGACGATGTGTTGGCTGCCATTTATTCGGCGCTGGCCATATTTGTTTTGCAAAGATTTATCACCGGCGGTTAGTGCCTGATGGAAAAGTGCTGGATTTTGTTTAAGGATGATGAAAAATAAAATGCAGCACCTCATTCAGCAAGTTAGTTCGGCGTCTTTTCTATAATGGCGATGCCCGCCTCGCAAAGTATTCCTCCCGGGAAAATTCCTGACAGGATCGGGAAGTACGTCATTATCAACCAAATCGGTCAAGGCAGTACCGGTTCGGTTTACCTGTCACATGATCCGTATTTTCACCGTGATGTAGCGATCAAGGTCTACGATATAGAGCCAAATGAGGGGCTGCAAACGGGCAAGATAGCTCGCAAGATGTTCTTTAATGAAGCTCACATGGTGGGCATGTTACAGCATACGAATATTTTGCCGATCTACGATGCCGGTGAAGAGAATAACCAGTATTACGTGGTCAGCGAACATATTCAGGGTGCGCGAACACTTGAGGCATACTGTCGGCCGGACAATTTGCTGCCTATCGATGATGTCGTAAAAATTATCTACAAGTGCGCCAAGGCGTTGCATTACGCTCACATACGTGGCGTGATTCATCGTGACATCAAGCCCGGCAATATCATGCTGACGACCGGGAATGATGTACGTATTATCGATTTTGGTATTGCGATTCTGAAAGATGCGGATATATCCCGGATTGAGGGAATTGCCGGTTCGCCATGTTATATGTCACCGGAGCAAATTAAAGCTGCAGAGATATCTTCAGCTTCAGACCTGTATTCACTCGGTGCCGTGATGTATGAACTCGTGACCGGGTTCAGGCCCTATCGGGCGGCGTCACTCACCCGGTTACTTAACCAGATCATCTATGCAACAGCAGCGCCCGTCCATACGCTGCGGGCTGATGTGCCGGAAGAGCTGGAGGAGGCCATCTCGACCGCGTTACAAAAAGATCCGCAGAAGCGCTATGCAAATGGTGGCGAACTGGCGAGTGCGTTAACAAAAATTTACCGGGGGCTTCGGGAGCAATACGACAAGATCGATAATCAGGAACATTTTGACCTGTTGCGCAGGCTGAAATTTTTCCACGATTTCTCCCAGACTGAGATATGGGAACTGTTGCGAGCCAGCGAATGGGGTGAATATGAAGCCGGTCAGGCGATTGCCAGGCAAGGGGAAATGGATGACCGTTTCTATGTCATTGTTTCCGGCCAGGCAATGGTTGAGGTTAATGAAAAGTCTGTCGGCAGGTTTGGTGCCGGCGACTGTTTTGGTGAAGCGGGATACATCACCGATGCAAAACGCACCTCGACGATCAAGGCAATAGATTCTGTCACTGTATTGAGTGTAAGCGCAACACTGCTGGAGCAGGTCTCAAGCGAGTGCCAGCTGCGTTTTAACAAGGTGTTTTTGCGTTCGCTGATTCTCAGGCTGCAGGGGGATTAATATAGCGCTGCGGGCAAGCAGGGTATTGATGAATTGATTGTATTCATGCGCAGGGAACAGGGGGACTGTGCCAACCGATGTGATGCCACGCGTCATTGCCACCTGTTTCGTCAGGTCGGGCGGCAGATAATGCATCGGTGAATCCATCCGGTTCAGCCCCACGGGTGTAACTTTCATGCCATCAACCAGGACGTTTGGCCGAGCCGATAATAACGATTTCGGGAACCCTTGCAGTTGGTGTGTTGTGAGCTATGTCCACTGCCAGGGCTGGATTGCCGTCGTAAGCCGCAATGACCGGATTAATCAATCAGGAAATAAATCAGACGAAAGAGGCGAGAGGGGGTACCCCTGAAGACAAAACGGAACGCCGGGTTACTGGCCCTCAAGATCTTCCGGAGCAATGTCCTTGAGCTCGCTGTCCAACAGCACCTGAACTTTTTGTTCTGCGTCCGTCAGGGCGGCCTGGCAGTCCCGGCTCAGTTTCACGCCCTTTTCAAATTGTTGTAATGACTTGTCCAGGCTTAAATCGCCACTTTCAAGCTGTTCGACGACCTTCTCAAGGTCTTGCATCGATTTTTCGAGATCGACTGATTTCTTTTTTGTAGTGGCCACAGAATTGTCCGCTCGTGATCAATAAGCTCCTAGCGTGTCACAGTGAGCCGGGGAGGGTCAATATTTACCGGCAGGCCAGCCGGTAGTTATTTCCGGCGTCCGGGTGCATGATTATGATTGGACTGCTTATGCAGCGGGTTGCGTCTGACCTGAGGCTCTGTGCGATGCTTTGTTACGCCGGACTTATGGTTCAGATCTCGCTTAAACGCACGGCATCGCATACCATGAGCGCATGGTGTGTGCTGTGGGTCGGGCAGATCGACAGCAGCGCCGTCTGGTTGTTGTTGCGCCGGGATGGGACTGTGAATGCTGTGGGGCATTCGGCTGTCTGCCGGCAGTTGTTGTGCTGAGTTCTGATCAATGAGTAAAACCTACGACGCCTCGGATATCGAGGTTCTAAGCGGACTGGATCCGGTACGCCGGCGGCCCGGCATGTATACCGATACGAGTCGGCCGAATCACCTGGCCCACGAAGTTGTCGACAATAGTGTTGACGAGGCACTGGCAGGCTATTGCAAGCGCATCGATGTCAAGCTGTATGCCGACGGTTCGCTGGAAGTCAGTGATGACGGACGTGGCATGCCGGTAGACAAGCACCCGAAGGAAAAAATACCGGGTGTCGAGCTAATCCTGACCCGTTTGCACGCCGGCGGAAAATTTTCCGGCAGCAATTATAAGTATGCAGGTGGTTTGCACGGTGTCGGCGTCTCGGTTGTTAATGCGCTGTCAAAAAATCTCGAGGTCTGGATTCGGCGCGGGGCAAAGGAATACAACCTGAGTTTCAAGAGTGGCAAGCGAACCGGCAAACTTGAGGTGGTTGGCAAGGTCGGCAAGCAAAATACCGGTACCACGATTCGTTTCTGGCCTGACCCCAAGTATTTTGATACCAGCAAGTTTTCGCTGGTTCAGCTGCAGCATGTCCTGCGGGCAAAAGCGGTCCTGTGTCCCGGCCTCAAAATCAAGTTTGAGGTTGAGAAACCAAAGCAGAAGTTCGCATGGCAATATGAGGGCGGACTTGAACAGTATCTTGCCGAAACTCTGGGCGATATTGAGACATTGCCTGAGGTTCCTTACGGCGGCAGCATGCGGGGTAGTCGTGAAGAGGTTGACTGGTCGGTGGTGTGGACGGTCGATGGCGCACCGCAGGTGGCCGAATCTTACGTCAACCTTGTGCCCACCGCGCAGGGTGGTACGCATGTCAACGGTTTCCGTGCCGGCCTGACCGAAGCGGTTCGTGAATTTTGCGAGTTTCGTAACCTGGTGCCCCGCGGGTTACGTATCGCGCCGGAAGATGTTTGGGATGGGGTTAGTTTCATCTTATCGGTCAAAATTGAGGATCCGCAGTTCTCCGGGCAGACCAAGGAACGGTTGTCGTCGCGCGAATGCGCTGCGTTTGTGTCGGGCGTCATCAAGGATGAATTCGGGGCCTGGCTGAATCAGCATCCGGAATCCGGTGATCTGATTGCGCAGCATGCGATTGCGGCTGCCCAACGGCGCCTTAAAGCAAATAAAAAGGTGGTGCGCAAAAAAGTTGTCAGTGGTCCCGCGTTACCCGGCAAGCTGGCAGATTGCAGTTGTTCGGAGCCCGAGCGTAGCGAGCTGTTTCTTGTCGAAGGCGATTCGGCCGGTGGCTCGGCCAAGCAGGCCCGTAATCGTGAGATGCAGGCAATATTGCCGCTGCGGGGCAAGATTCTGAATACCTGGGAAGTCGACCAGGGTGAATTGCTTGGTTCGGCCGAGGTTAACAACATCAGCACGGCAATCGGTATTGATCCCGGTGAGGATGATTTGTCCCAGTTACGCTATCACAAGATTTGCATTCTTGCCGATGCAGATTCTGACGGGTTGCATATTGCAACACTGATTTGCGCGTTATTTGCGCGCCATTTTCCGGCCCTGATTCGTGCCGGACACGTATATGTCGCTATGCCGCCGTTGTATCGCATCGATGTGGGCAGGGAAGTTTACTATGCCCTCGATGAGGGCGAACGGGAGGGCATCCTGGACCGGATTAATGCCGAGAAGATCAAGGGCAAGGTCAATGTCACCCGCTTCAAGGGTCTTGGCGAGATGAACCCAACCCAATTGCGCGAAACGACCATGGCCAGTGAAACAAGGCGACTTGCACAATTGATGATTTCCAAAAATGACAAGACCGAGCAGATTTTCGACATGCTGCTTGCCAAGAAGCGCTCGAAGGATCGCAAAAAATGGTTGCAGTCCAAGGGCAATCTGGCGGAAGTATAGGATTAACGTGGCAACTATAAGTACAGCCAACCGAGCAGGAGAGCCATGAGCTTACAAAATCAGTTGGATTTCGAAGGTATCGAACAGGTACCCCTGAAGGATTTTGCCGAGAAGGCCTATCTTGACTATTCGATGTACGTCATCCTGGATCGTGCGTTACCGCATATTGGTGATGGACTCAAGCCCGTGCAGCGCCGGATTATCTATGCGATGAGTGAACTCGGTCTTGCTGCCGGCGCGAAACCCAAAAAGTCAGCCCGAACTGTGGGTGACGTGATTGGTAAATTCCACCCGCATGGAGATATGGCGTGTTACGAGGCCATGGTGCATATGGCACAGGAGTTTTCCTATCGATATCCAATCGTTGACGGGCAGGGGAACTGGGGATCATCGGATGATCCAAAATCGTTTGCGGCCATGCGTTATACGGAGTCGCGGCTGACGTCTTATGCCGATGTGCTGTTGTCCGAGCTTGGGCACGGTACCGTCGACTGGGGGGCAAACTTTGACGGCTCGCTCGATGAACCGGTTTTATTGCCGGCTCGGTTACCGAATCTGATACTAAACGGCACAACCGGTATTGCCGTCGGTATGTCGACTGATTTTCCACCGCATAATATTAATGAAGTGGTCAGTGCTCTGGTACGTTTGCTTGAGGAGCCCAAGACCACGGTCCGTGCATTGTGCAAGCACATCAAGGGGCCTGATTACCCCACTGGTGGTGAGATCATCACGCCGCAGAAGGAGCTTATAGAAATCTATGAGACCGGCAACGGTACGATACGGGCACGGGCAACCTACGATATCGAGGATGGTGAGATTATTATCACCAGCTTGCCGCACCATGTGTCCGGCAGCCGGGTACTGGAGCAGATTGCGGCACAGATGCAGGCAAAGAAACTGCCGTTGGTGGCCGATCTGCGCGATGAGTCAGACCATGAGAATCCAACTCGCCTGGTAATCCTGCCAAAATCGAATCGTGTCAATATCGAGCAGTTGATGGCGCATTTATTCGCGACGACCGATCTCGAAAAGACCATGCGCATCAATATGAATGTCATCGGTCTTGACGGACGACCCGGGGTCAAGAATCTGCGTGACCTATTGGCCGAATGGCTCAAGTTCAGAACCACAACCATCAAGCGTCGTTTGGCCTATCGCCTGGCTCGGGTTGAAGAGCGGCTGCATATTCTGGATGGCCGGTTGATAGCATTTCTGAATATCGACAAGGTCATTAAAATTATTCGTACCGAAGACAAGCCGAAGCCTGTTTTGATGAAACGCTTCAAGCTGAGCGATATCCAGGCCGAGGATATTCTGAATATTCGTTTGCGCCAGTTGGCCAAGCTCGAAGAAATTAAAATTCGTGATGAGCAGGCTGCATTGAGCAGCGAACGTGATGAACTGGCAAAAATTCTGAAAAGCCGGGTCAGGCTTAGAAACCTTTTGCGTGACGAACTGCTTGCAGCAGCAGAGGAGCACGGCGATGAGCGCCGGACACTGATTGTCGAGCGGGCTGCGGCGCAGGCACTGGCTGAGGAAGACCTGGTCGGTAGCGAACCGGTTACGGTTATTTTGTCGGAGCGTGGCTGGGCGCGTGCGGCCAAGGGGCACGAAATCGATCCGCTGAGCGTCAGCTACAAATCGGGAGACGTATTTCTCAGTGCTGCGTGTGGCGTAAGCAATCAGCAGGTGGTTTTTCTGGATTCGACTGGCCGCGCTTACAGCGTCGCCGCACATTCTTTGCCGTCTGCTCGCGGTCAGGGCGAGCCGCTGTCAGGCCGGCTTAATTCCTCTGACGGGGCAACATTCCGCAGTGTTATGACCGGTGAACCCGATTCACGGTGGCTGGTGGCTGCAGATGCCGGGTACGGATTCTTTGTGCAGCTTGAGCAACTCTATTCGCGAAACCGGGCGGGCAAAGCGTGTCTGCGTGTCCCGGTCGGTGGAAATGTCGTCACCGCAACGCGATTCCCGCACGCTGACTTTCCGGCCGAAGCTTGGGTAGCGGCTGTCAGTTCCGTGGGCCGATTACTCATTTTTCCTGCTGACGAATTACCCGAGTTGGCACGGGGTAAAGGTAACAAGATTCTCGCTATACCCTCCGCAAAGTATAAATCCGGTGAGGAACGCATGATTGCGACCCAGGTTCTGGGCGTCAATGACGGTTTGCAGGCTGTTTGTGGCGAGCGCATGATGACGCTGAAATGGCAAGACCTCGGTCACTATGATGGTAATCGAGGACGCCGCGGGAATATGTTGCCCCGAGGGTGGAGAAAAGTTGATCGGCTGTTGCGGTTGCCGGCAAAACAATCGGTGGATGAATGATCTGTTGTTTAATCAGCTGCTGGTTTTTTCTTTATTAGTGCTCTGATACCAGTTTGCGGACGCTTTGCGTATCCTCGAGAACGACACCCTGCATCTGGACGTAATTACCCTGAATCAGGCCGATGCCGAGTTGCCAGAGTGTCGCCAGCGTATTTGCATCTTCAATCCGTTCGGCAATTGTTTTGATGTTAAGATCAGTCGCCGTGCGCACAAGATCACCAACCACCTTCTGTGCTTCCGGTTCTCTGTGTAGTCCCTGCATCAGGTTACCGTCGATCTTCATGTAATCCATCGGAATATGTTTCAGAACCTGGTCTGAGTCGCGACCTGAACCCAGGTGGTCGATGGCAAATTTAAAACCTTTGGCGCGCAGTGCTTCAGCAATCGATATGGTTTGCTTCAGAAATTGTGCAGCGATTTCTTCACTCACCTGGAAGCAAATCTTTGTCGGTTTTACCTGTGATTTATCCATACGTTCGTTGAGCCAGTCGGGCAAAGAATCATCGTTTATGGAGTCTGCCGATAGCCGCAGGAAAACAAGCATTGGATTCTCGGTCTGGCAAAATGACAGCGAGGCGCCGATGACCCACCTGTCTATATTTTTAATGATGCCGGCTCGTTCTGCTGCAGGAATAAACTCGCTGGCAAGAACGGTATCACCAACCTCATCGATCATCTGCACACGGGTATCGAAAATGCCTGCAACTTCTTCCGTAAGCCCGGTGATTGTCTGATGCATGAGTTTTAGCCGGTTTTGCATCAGCGCACTGCGTAGCCTGGGAACCCATAACGCATCAGCAGTTCGTATCGCCTGCGTTGCGCCCGTGTCTTCGCACATGTTTACACAATTACCACCACTGTCACGGCCGGCACGGCAGGCTTTCTCGACTTCGTGCAGTAGCTCTGCCGTTGTTTGTTCCTCGTTCCTGGCGGCCGACATTCCGATCGTGCAGGTCAGGGAAGTTGATTGGTCGTCGACCTCAAAAACATGCTCGGCAATTGTTTTACGTAACTGCTCTGTCCAGGTTTGGATATCCTCCATCGTGCCGCGCTCGAGCAGCGCAATAAACATTGTGCCGCCGAACCGGCCGTACAGGTCTGGAGGTTGCATAAAGCCCTTGAGCAAATCGGCCAGTCGCGTCAGCAGCTTTTCGGTGGCCAGGATGCCGATATCGTCGTGAACGCGGGCAAAGTTGTCCGGTCGAATATAAACCATGGCGCGCACACCGCCTGACAAAGGTGTTTGCAGGTGCTCCTCGACTTTGTCTATGAAGTAATGGCGATGATAGAACCCAGTAACAGGATCCTTGAGCAGCGTCTGCTCGAGAAGCTGCTCAGGTGGCCTTTCTGCAGTATTATCACCGGCGACAATGACTCTGACTGCAGGGTCGCCAGCAATCGTGACTCGCTCAAGTTGAATTTCAACCGGAACATTCGAGCCGTTGGCATGTAAGCCAGTCATTTTAAGTGGTGCCCCATCCCAATTCTGCTTCAGGCACGCTACCAGCGCACCTTTGATCATTGTCTGGTCGGATTCTGCGCAGCTATCCATGAATGGGGTATCCATGAGTGCATGTGTATCTTTATAACCAAATAACTCAGCCCAATTGGGATTGCTGGCGACGATAATCCCTTCCTGTACATCGGCAATAGCTTCGGCAGACCCCTGCATTAAGGTTTTTAGTTCCTGCCGGTACTGTTGTGCCGATGAGACCACACTGGCAAGAGCAACCTTGAGTCTGTAGGCGGAAAGCTCGCGCTTAACAACAGCCTGAAATCGATACCGATGAGTTAGCGAGATAACATCGTTTGCGCCGGATTCCATGGCCGCGGAAATTGTTTGTTCATCAATCTTGTTGCACACCAGGAGCAGAGTTGGGCTCGGATTTTGCAGCCTTAACAGTTTCACAATCGACTCGAGTTCATCGGGCTTTTCATCGGCAAAATAGAGTATTAATTCCGGATGATGATGCTTTAGGGCGTCATTGAGTTCGCCCAATTGTCCCGCGCGCAAACAATGTACCGGATGGCCGGCTTGTCTGAGGATGTTGTTAACCGCAGATAGGTTATCGTCCTGGCGGGTATATACGACTAGCGGGACACCTACTGAATCACTCAATGCAGTCATCCTTGTGCGAAAGCTTATCGGGGGCAGGAAAAGAAGTTTGCACCTGAATCGATAAGTATTCTATAGATGTATGGTCCGGATTATGTGACCAACGTCTGAATTATGTGACACAGAATTTATTATGCGGAGGTCGTACCGTATTATATTTCGCGACGGTCTGCATTGTCATTCAGGCAATATTGGTGCTGCTTTAGCAGCTATCATTCCCCCGCCCTGTGCACAAATATTTTTGCAGATTCACCTGGAATTTCTCTGACCAACCGAGGCACCAGGTAACCAGGCAAACGGTTTGCGACAGCGTCAATTATTTTGACAGCCCTGCTGTCTGTCACGTTAAAGTGGGCGGCGCCCGAGACCGGGTCGAGTTGATGCAGGTAGTAGGGCAGTACGCCAATTTCAAACAAGCGTTCACTTAGATCGATAAGGGTATCAACTGAGTCATTTACTCCGCGCAACAGGACGGACTGATTGAGCATCACCGACCCGGCTTTAGTGAGGTTGTTCGCGGCGACCGTAACGGCATCGTCGATCTCCCTGGCATGATTGCAGTGGATGACGACGATGACGGATCGCGGGCAGGATGAAATCAGTTCAAGCAACTGCAGATCAATACGTTCGGGCAGGGCGACGGGTATGCGTGTATGAATGCGAATGCGTTTGATGTGTTTAATTTGTACCAATGCATTGAATAGCAAGGCCAGCTTGTCGTTGGTCAGTGTCAGGGGGTCGCCACCGCTGAGAATGATTTCTTCAATCGTCGGGTCTGCTGCGAGCACAGCCATGGCTGCCTGAAAATCCCGACCGGACAGCGATCCGCCTGCATAAGGGTAGTCACGGCGAAAGCAATAGCGACAGTGGATTGCGCAGGCACCGGTTACAATCAGCAGCGCCCGGCCCGGGTATTTTTGCAGTACGCCGGGGGCGACCACATGATCCAGTTCGCCTACCGGATCTGTTGAATAGCCGTCAACCGTGTGTAATTCGTCGGTACAGGGCAGCACCTGCCGTAACAGCGGGTCATCGGGGCAGCCCGGTTGTATGCGTTCTGCAAAACCACGTGGTACCCGCAGTGGAAAGGTTTCCATCGGGATGCTGTGATCGTCAGCGAGCCCCAATGTGGTCAGTAATTCCCTGCTGTGTTTGAACGCGTGAGACAAGCTTGTGCGCCAGTTTAAATCGGCCGGCAGTACATGGTGATCGGAACGTTTGGTTGCGGGTTTTGTCATCCGCTTCACATTGCAGGTTCAGGTAAGGCTACAATAGCTTATTCTTGTGAGACATTCAGGAGCTTTTTGGGGGCTCTACGGAAAGAATTATATGGCGACATTTAGTACTAACGAGTTTCGTTCCGGGTTGAAGATCATCATTGATGGAGATCCGTGTGCGATTGTTGTAAATGAGTTTGTGAAGCCGGGCAAAGGTCAGGCCTTTAATCGGGTCAGGATTCGTAATTTGAAAACGGGTCGTGTCGTCGAGCGAACCTTTAAGTCCGGGGAGTCCGTCGAGGCTGCCGATGTCATTGAACTGGATATGCAGTACCTGTATTCGGATGGTGAAGTGTGGCATTTCATGGACCCTGAATCATATGACCAGTACGCTGCCGGGGCAGCAGCTGTTGCTGAAGCAAAGTTGTGGCTCAAGGAAGAGGACACCTGCAAATTGACCTTATGGAATAGCGAACCATTGCTGGTTGAGGCGCCTAATTTTGTCGAACTGGTCATAGTCGAGACAGATCCGGGGGTGCGCGGAGATACGGCTCAGGGCGGTATCAAACCGGCGAAACTGGAAACGGGAGCCATCGTTCGCGTGCCCCTGTTCATTGAAGAGGGCGAAAAGATTCGTTGCGATACCCGCTCGAAGGAATACGTGTCACGCGTCAAATAGCGTCCGTATTGCGGGTTACCCGTTCACTGAGCAAAGCTGACGGCTTGATCAATGTGGCTTAGGCCACAGGTTGTCATAACCAGTCGATCGAAGCCAATGGCCACGCCGCTGCATTCCGGCAGTCCGTGGTCGAGGGCTCCGAGCAGCGCCTGATCCGGCAGCATGGCCGGTAGCCCTGCGGCTTGGCGTAGTTGGAGATCCTGGCTGAATCTGTGCTGTTGTTCTATGACGTCAGTCAGTTCCCGGTAACCGTTGGCCAATTCGATGCCGGCAAACATAATCTCGAAGCGTTCGGCTACCCCGGGTTCAGCCGGATCAAGGCGGGCCAGTGCGGCCTGATCTGCCGGGAAATGGTGAATCACTGATAGCCGGTCAGCAGCAAGACCGGGCATTATGACCTGGCACATCAACAAGTCCAGCCAGGCATTTCGATCTGTGCCGATCTGCCGGCGCAGATCCGCTGTCAGTGTGTCAATCATTCGTTCGGCACAATCGACCAGATGATCGAGGTCTGCCACCAGCGGATCGATGTCACAGGTCGCCAGAAAAATATCGCGATACCGGTATTGATCTATGCCAATCGATGGTGTTTCGCCGACCTCGATAATGAATGCACAGGTTTCCGTGATCATTTCTTCGAGTGTTATGCCGCACCGATACCATTCAACCATGGTAAATTCCGGTTGATGCATCCGGCCGATTTCATGGTCGCGAAAAACCTTACAGATTTGGTAGATATCCGCTACGCCCGATGCCAGTAAACGTTTCATCGCAAATTCCGGTGAAGTTTGCAGGTAATAGGAGTGGTCGCTGCGCGCGGCGAGTCGGGTGGTCAGGCTTGCGATATGCGGGTCTGTAACACCGCTGGGCATCAGTGCCGGAGTTTCGATCTCGAGAATCGAGCGGGCGGCAAAAAAATTCCTTGCCAGCCCCAGCATATGTGCACGCCGCTCAAGCACCTCAAGGGATGCCGATGGTCTCCAGTTTACGTCTTCACCGGTCAAAGCAGGCCGATCCTGCGCCCGACGGTTACCGGACTCTGCGGCTGCAATGACGGATCCCATGTCGCGGTGTCAGCGGGGAAAATGACGATAATCGTTGAGCCGAGATTGAAATGGCCGAGGTAATCGCCCTTATTAAATGCCGGCGCAGTTTCGGCGCCAAATACTTCATGCCGTGGTTCACCGTTACTGACAATCTCACCGGCCCATGCCGTGCTGATGCTGGCAACATTCATGGCGCCAACAAAAACCAGCCAGTATGGCCCGAGTTTGCCATTGAACAGGCAGGCAAGGCGCTCGTTGCGGGCGAACAGACCGGGGATTGAATTGGCCGTCGCCCGGTTGACCGAAAACCGTGTGCCCGGTATGAAATGCATGCGCTGCAATGTGCCATCCAGAGGGGCATGGATACGGTGATAATTGTGTGGTGCAAGATAGATGGTCAGGTATGCACCATCATCAAAGGGCCTGATGTCCACTGGTTCTGTGCCAAGCAAGCGGGCTGCCGAAAATGATGTGCCCTTGGCCTGAAAGATACGGCCGGCGGCGACCTGTCCGGCCTGTTGCACGGTTCCATCGGCCGGGCTGCATATCCCCAGTGGATCGGTATCGATAGGCCGGGCGCCGGGTTTCAGTGCCCGGGTGAACAATGCATTCAGGCTCGGGTAATCGATAGCCTGCGCAGCATCCATTTCATCGGTATTGATTGCGAACAGGTATGTAAATGAACGAATCAGCGTATTTTTCAGCCGGGTTCGGCGGCTGCGGGCCAGCCGGTGGACAAATGCCCCGATCAGGCGCGCGGGCAGGAAGTACTGCATGACCACGAATATTCTGTCGAAAATAGTAAGCATATTAATTGCCCGGAAAATTGGTGTTGGGGTAATAATTGGTGTCTGGCGTCAATTTTCCGGACAATAATGCCGGTTCTGCAGTAGGCGGCACAATGGGCAGGCGAAACGAAAATTCCACAACGGTCGGCGGCATGATCGAACGGTGCGCTCAGGAACTGGAGCGGGGCGGTGTATATTGCGGCCACGGCACTGATAATGTCATTGATGAAGCGGCCAGCCTGGTATGCGCTGTCGCCGGTCTTGAGCATGCGGCTGCAGCCAGTGACCCGCAGGCTTTTTATGCGCGGGCACTGACAAAGGATGTCGCTGTGGCGATAGACGCGATGTTACGCCAGCGTATTGAACAGCGTCTGCCCTTGCCCTACCTGTTAAAAGAAGCCTGGTTCGCCGGTTTGTCGTTCTATGTCGATGAACGGGTGCTTGTGCCGCGTTCACCGTTTGCCGAATTGATTGCGGCGCAGTTCGAGCCGTGGCTTGATCCGCCCTCAGTCAGGCGTATTCTGGATATTGGTACCGGTAGCGGTTGTATAGCCATTGCATTGGCTCAAGCCTTTCCGGGCAGTCAGGTAGTGGCTGTTGACCTGATGCCTGATGCGCTTGACGTAGCACGTATCAATGTAGCGCGCCACGGCGTGGAAGATTGTGTCGAACTGGTGCAATCCGATCTGTTCGATCAGGTCGCAGGAACCTTCGACCTGATCGTCAGCAATCCGCCTTATGTACCGGAGGGTGAACTGGATGAATTGCCCCCTGAATACAGCCATGAACCGAACGTGGCACTGCTCAGCGGCGCAGATGGTCTGGATTCGTCGCGGCGTATCCTGCAAGATGCAGCCCGGTACCTGACTGATGACGGTGTGCTGGCCATTGAGGTCGGTGACCGGGCCGTCAGGCTGGATGCCGCATTTTCCAGGCTCGGTTTTATCTGGCTGGAATTTGAGTCCGGTGGTGAGGGGGTTGCATTGCTTTCGGCCGCTCAGCTCAGGGCAGAATTCTAGTCTGCAATTAACTTTATATATATATTATAAACACATGATTTAAAGGTATAATTAGTATCAAATGTCAGGCAATTCAATAGGCAAATTGTTCACGGTAACAACCTTCGGCGAGAGTCACGGAGTGGCGCTGGGCGGCATTGTGGACGGCTGCCCGCCGGGCCTGTCCCTGTCGGCAGCGGATCTGCAGACAGATCTGGATCGCCGCCGACCCGGTACGTCGCGGTTTACCACCCAGCGCAAAGAGCCGGATGAAGTCAGTATTTTGTCGGGGATCATGGACGGTATGACGACCGGAGCACCGATTGGTCTGCTGGTTGAGAACCTCGACCAGCGGTCTCGAGACTATGAGAAAATCAAGGATCGTTTCCGACCGGGACACGCGGACTACACCTACCAGCAGAAATATGGCTTTCGTGACTACCGCGGCGGCGGTCGTGCGTCTGCGCGCGAAACCGTCATGCGCGTTGCGGCTGGCGGGATTGCAAAAAAATACCTGCGCGAGCGGCTGGGCATTGAAATTCACGGCTATCTGCGTCAACTGGGGTCTATCGTGATTGAACCGGTGAACCTGGATACGGCAGACAATAATCCATTCTTCTGTCCGGATCCCGGGCGCATTGCAGAGCTTGAAGCCTGTATGATTGCATTGCGCAAGCAAGGTGACTCGATCGGTGCCCGAATTAATATCGTGGCCAGCAATGTACCGGTCGGGCTTGGCGAACCGGTGTTCGACAAGATTGATGCTGAAATTGCCTATGCGATGATGAGCATCGGTGCGGTCAAAGGTGTCGAACTTGGTGCCGGTTTCAGAGCCGTCGGGCAGAAGGGTTCTGAGCATCGTGACGAGATTACCCCGGCCGGATTCAAGTCAAATTCGGCCGGCGGCACACTTGGCGGTATTACCTCCGGTCAGGATCTGCTGGTCAGCATTGCTTTAAAGCCGACCTCAAGTATCCAGTTACCCGGCGATACGATTGATATTAACGGCAACCCCGTCGAGGTTGTCACGACCGGTCGCCATGATCCATGCGTCGGTCTGCGTGCGACGCCGATTGCCGAGGCGATGCTGGCAATTGTGCTAATGGATCATTACCTGCGTCATCGGGGGCAGAATGCCGATGTGACGAGCAAAACACCAAAGGTCTGATCGTGAAAGAAAATTACACTGTTGCCGTCGTCGGCGCGACCGGGTTGGTCGGCGAAACCATGATCGAGATCCTCGAGCAACGAGCTTTTCCTGTTGCCACGTTGTATGCGTTGGCCAGTGAGCGTTCGGTCGGCAAGACGATTCAGTTTTGCGGCAAGAATATCAAGGTCAGGGACCTGGCTGATTTTGATTTTTCCGCCGTCGACATTGCCCTGTTTTCAGCGGGGGGCAGCATCTCGGCCGAATTTGCGCCACGCGCGGGTGAGGCAGGTTGTATTGTCATTGATAATACCTCGCACTTTCGCAATGAAGCGGATATCCCGCTGGTGGTACCGGAGGTCAATCCGGGCGCAATAGCTGATTACGTTTCACACAACCTGATTGCTAATCCGAATTGCTCGACCATCCAGATGGTGGTGGCTTTGCAACCCATCTATGCAGCGGTTGGCATTGATCGTATCAATGTTGCGACCTACCAGGCGGTGTCCGGAGCCGGTCGCGGGCTGGTCGAGGCGCTGGCCGGACAAACGGCAGCGATGTTGAATGGCAAGCCGCGGGAACTGACCGGCGGTGAACAACCGATCGCGTTTAACGCCATTCCGCACATCGATACGTTTCAGGAAAACGGCTACACGCGTGAAGAAATGAAGATGGTCTGGGAGACGCGCAAGATTTTTGCGGATGAATCGATACTGGTAAATCCGACCGCTGTTCGGATTCCGGTCTTTTACGGTCATTCCGAGGCTGTGCATATTGAAACACGTGAGCCGATTAGTGCTGCCCAGGTGCGTGAGTTGCTGGCTGCAGCACCCGGGGTCACAGTAATTGACGAGGCGCGGTCTGGTGGCTATCCGACTGCGGTTACTGAAGCGGCGCGGCAGGATGACGTGTTCGTTGGCAGGATCCGTGAGGACATTTCGCATGATTGCGGAATCAGCCTGTGGGTGGTGGCTGATAACGTTCGCAAAGGCGCTGCATTGAATAGTGTACAGATTGCTGAAATCTTGGTGCGCGATTATTTATAGGCTATAGTTATGCCCAACTCTTAATGTGGCTTGCGAGGTTTGTGATGCAAATTCTGCTATTTAGGCCATGGGTGGCTGGGAACCTTTGAGGTTATTACGGGAGCTTGTTATGGCGCGAATTCTGGCAGCCATAGTGTTAGCGATCGCCGGGTCGATATCTTTATCGGTCGGTGCTCTTGGTCTTGGTGAAATAGACCTTAAATCGGATTTGAATCAGCCGTTTAGCGCTGAAATATCAGTTGTGTCCGAGGTGTCCGGTGAGCTTGAAGCGTTGAATGTCGCGATCGCATCGGTCGAGACATTTGAACAGTTTGGCCTTGAACGGGCCGCTTTTCTTGCTGATTTTGATTTCACTGTGATTAATAACGGTGACGCTGGAGTCGTTCAAATTACTTCCAGGCGACCGGTGGTCGAGCCGTTTGTAACGCTGTTGCTGAATGTCAGTTGGCCGCAGGGCAGGTTATTACGCGAATATACGGTCTTACTGGATCCACCGATCTTTGCAACCGAATCGGTTGAAGCTGCGGTGGCAACACCGACAGCAGGGCCATCCACCGTGACGCTCCGTGCAGAACCGCTGCCGGCCAGATCCACCGGCACCAATTCGCCCCGGGCTGCGCAAGTGGTGCAGCAACCCGCTGATATCGTCCGGGCAGGTGATGCCTATGGGCCGGTGCAGCGCAAAGAGACACTGTGGTCAATTGCCGGAAATATGTTGGGCGAGTCGACATCGGTTAGTCGTAATCAGATGATGTTGGCTATTTATCGGGTTAATCCGGAGGCCTTCGCCGGCAATATCAACCGGCTGAAGGCCGGTATGATTTTGCGGGTGCCAACCGCTGATGATGTGGCATTGAGCATAAGTGCCGCCAAGGCCGAAGTGCAACGCCAGAATACAGAGTGGCAAAGCGATGCGGGGCGTGATGAATCCCTGGGTGGCAGACTACGACTGGTGCCGCCAGCCGATCGCGATAGTGAAGTTGCGCCAGGTGTGCAGGTTGATGCAGGCAACGGTCGGTCGGTGACCGGCGATGACAGGGTTGAGTTACAGGGGCGTGTCAGTCAGCTTGAGAGTGAACTGGTTGAGAGTCAGAGACAATTACAGGTTCGTGATCAGGAACTGCAGGCACTGCAGCAGCAACTGGCAGATATCTCGCGGCAGTTTGATGCAGCGTCGCTCAGCGGTGAACCGGAACCGGGTTCTCAATCAGATATCCCTGCGGTGGCTTTAGCCGAGCCGTCAGGAGATGGTATTGATGTTCCTTCATTAGCTGAAGATACGCCAGCAGAGCAGCAAGCTGTACTTGCCGGGGACCAGGCAGCGACCCCTGTTGACGTGACGCCCGCCCCGATCGAGCGTGAAGATGAGTCATTCCTTGGTGGCTTATTGACCAACCCGCTGGTTTATATTTCACTGGCAATTGTGCTGTTGCTGGCCTGGTTAATTACCCGCAACCGATCAAAATCATCTGAATCTTTGCGCAGTCAATGGGAAGATTTGGAAGAAGATTTTTCCGCGGATGTTCAAGCGGATGTTCAATCTGAGTCCACCAGGCATCTGGAGGCACAGCCCCAAGGGGATGAAGCATTTGTCGTCGAGGAAGGTCTGCCGGGTGAAACTGGCGATGAAGACACGAACGAAACGTTTGCCGGCGAACCATCCGAGGAATGGGGTGGGCTTACCGAGGAGGATGAGACGCCGCTCGAACGGACCATTAGTACGGATTCTGCGGTTAACCTGGATCAGGCCGATCCCATCGCCGAAGCTGATTTTCATATGGCCTACGGGCTTTATGATCAGGCGGCAGACCTCCTGACGCAGGCGCTGCAGTCTAAGCCCCAGCGCAACGATTTACGGGTCAAGCTGCTGGAAGTTTATTTCTTCTGGGAGAACCGGGAAGGGTTCATGCGGGAAGCCGCTGCCTTGCATCAGCAAATTGATGATGCAGCCGATCCCGACTGGAATAAAGTATTGATCCTGGGTAAACAGATTTGCCCGGATGAGGTATTGTTTGCCGGTGAAGCTGCGGTGATTGGCACAACGGATAGCGACGATCTCGACTTTAATGACGGCCGTGGTTCTGAGGCTATCGACATTGTCTTTGAAGATGACAGCGCCGGCAGTGTTGACCTTGATCTGGATCTGGGCGGCGATGATCAGGCTGGCGGATCGGATCTGCTTGATTTCGCTTTCGGTGCGGAAGACGAAGGCAATAATCAGGAAATGATGTCTGGCGAGGCACCGACGCTGGAAGCGCTGACCATGGATAGTGCTGATGCAGACAGCACGATCGAGACACCGACCATGGAATCACCGGTCATGGATGACTCTTTTGATGGTGCCAGTACGGTGGAAACACCGACATTGGAGTCACCTGTGATAAATGATTTGAGTGACAGTTCCAGTGAATTGTTGCACGGTTCTCCGGAAGAGGATGCGCCGACCAATAGCGGGTCGGCGGATGAAATCAAATTGGAAGATCTCGATATCGATCTTGAGCTTTCTGATCTTGATGATGTCGATGGCGGGGGTTCTGAATTTGCTGCCGATACCCTGGAGTTTGTAGCCTCAAAACTGGATCAGCAGTTTGATGAGTCATTCGATGTGGATTCTGGCGAGGTTGGCTCTCCGGATGAGTTGGCGGTTGACGAAAGTGATGCGATTGAAAATCTTGCCGAGCCGCAGGCAGGCGATACGGTTGAACAACCGGAGTTCAATGTCCACCAGGATACGGCTGAGCAGCCGGCGTTCAAGGCCGTTGAAGACAAATTCGTGGATGATATCGGCGCGCCGTCGAGCGACGAAAGCCTTACAGACCAGGTTGAGGGATCCGACGGCGTTATCGGAAGCGTGACGATGACCGAAGTCGATACGAAGCTTGACCTGGCCCAAGCCTATATTGATATGGGTGACCCGGATAATGCCAGCAGCATCCTTGAAGAAGTACTCGATGAAGCTGAGGAAGAGCAACGCCAGAAAGCGCAGAAGTTACTTGACGATCTTGCGCACTAAGGACGGCAATGAGATACCGGGAACCGTTTGCTCAGTTGGCAGCTGAAAGTTTCACGTCCTGAATTAATTACTGACTTTTGCAGTCCATGGA
The DNA here is from genome assembly GCA_002729875.1 of Chromatiales bacterium. Classification (GTDB taxonomy): domain Bacteria; phylum Pseudomonadota; class Gammaproteobacteria; order Steroidobacterales; genus SMWD01. Next base: position 24,205 of record PBZD01000048.1, read on the forward strand.
AAAACAGCGTCGTCTCGCGATGGGCGTCGAATACGACGGCACGCTTTACCACGGTTGGCAATACCAGCCGCATGCTCCCAGCATCCAGGAGTGTCTGAATGCCGCGATATCGGTTGTGGCGGATGCGCCCACTACTTGTATCGGATCGGGTCGTACCGATACCGGCGTACATGCTGCTGGACAGGTTGTTCATTTCGAAACACGAGCCGAGCGTTCGCTTAGATCATGGCAGCTGGGCATTAACAGTAATTTGCCAGATGATATAAATATCATCTGGATCAAGGAGGTGGATGCGCAGTTTCATGCCCGCTATTCAGCCGTCAAACGCACCTATCGGTATACCATTCTCAATCGTCCGGTACGCTCGGCTCTGGCCCGGCATCGAGCCTGGTGGCTGCGCCAGCCGCTTGATGAGTCAGCGATGGCGGGCAGCGTAGAGTGCCTGTTGGGGCTGCATGATTTTTCGTCTTTTCGTGCGGCGGGCTGTCAGTCGCATTCCCCGCTGCGCGACATGAAACGAATCGATGTCAGGCGCAAGCGGGACTGGATTTTTGTCGATTGCCAGGCTAATGCCTTTTTGCACCATATGGTCAGGAACATCGTGGGTTCGCTGGTCGAGATCGGTCGTGGTGAACGTCCCGTCGATTGGATGCAGACGTTACTTGCCGCCCGGGATCGTAAACTGGCCGGCATCACGGCACCTGCCATGGGTCTGGTGCTGACACGGATTGACTACCCGGTTTATTTTGGCCTGGATGGCCTGAGCTCTTCAGATTTATAGATGTGGCTTTCAGCCGCGATTCCTTTACTTTATGATGCAAGCCCGATGAGTTGGTTCGAAAAATTAATGCCTTCGCGAATCAAGACGGAACGCCGTACGCGTTCTGTTCCCGAAGGTATCTGGCTTAAGTGCAATCAGTGCGGAGCGCAGCTTTATCGTGCCGAGGTCGAGCGTAATCTGTTTGTCTGTCCGAAATGCGCTCATCATATGCGTATTAGTGCACGTGAACGCCTGGCTATGTTTCTCGATTCTGGCAGTGGCCGTGAAATTGGCGAGCGTCTGGAGCCTATC
>PBZD01000049.1 GCA_002729875.1 Chromatiales bacterium
CCCCTCGGGTGCGCTGACACCCTGCAAGCCGTGGGCTGCGCCATAGCGGTCGTTGCAAATAGTATCGCCAGCGTAGCAACTGTGAATGCTTTCATTCTTCTTCTCCCGTGCCTGATACTGTTGATGCCGCATTTTCAGCACCTGCGTCAGGCATTGATTATGATGCCGACCCGGTAACAGTGCGGCTTCCGTAAGTCGCTACTTCGGATCGCATACGGTGACGCCGCGTTGCCATAACTGTATGGTGGTTGTCGTATCAATGTCACTTGCAGACGGCAAATGGCCGGGTATCTGCGCCGGTCTTTATTTGCTGTGGCGGGTTTATTCCGGGGGCGTAATTGCGGGTACGCTACCGGTCCAGTTGTCCGGGCCCAGGTTTAGCGATGATACGTCCATGACAAAAGTCGTCAGACCCGACATGAAGCCCCCCCCGGCACTGCGGGCGAACAGCATTTTTGTACCGTCCGGTGACAGTGACGGGAAGCCGTCAAAGCCTTCATTGAAGGTCAGTCGAACCGGGTCGCCACCGGCCAGGTCACCGAGAAACACTTCCCAATTATTGTTTTCGACGATACGTACGAATACATAATGTCGCCCGTCCGGTGCGGGGTAGGGCGCCCAGTTCATGTCACCATCAAAGGTGCGCTGGATAATTTCCTTGGTTTCGGCGTTAACCGTCGATACAGTCATGGGCGTCGGCCTTGCGCCGGCCTCGACATCGCTGCGCTTCCACGCCCGAGTCAGGATGGTTGCGCTGTCGGGCAGGTAGAATGGTGCGCCTTCCTGCCAGTTCTCGGTAAAGGTGATTTGCTCTTCATCACTGCCGTCCGGGCGCATGCGCCACAGGTCCATCTCGCCTTCGATCTGTCGTCCGAATACGATCCACTTGCCGTCGGGTGACACCGAGACTTCCGCCTCGTAGTACTCGTTGTCAGTGAGTCGCTCCACGTTCGAGCCGTCAAGATCGGCGATATACAACTCAGCACCTTGCGGATAATTCTTGGAATCAGACCAGCTACCGATCGGCATATCCATGTTGTCGCGTGTTGACGTATACACCAGCCGATTGTTTTCCGGGAAGAAGAAGGAACAGGCATCCTGACCGTGATCATTAATGCGCGTAATCTCTTCACCCGTATCGGTGAAGGTGTAAGTCAGAGAGCCGGAATCCCGGCCTTCGGCCTTAAGTGCATCCGGATCCTGTGTCTGTGCGATGACGTGCAGGCTGTCGGGCGCATAGTAGGCTTCAGCATTGCTCGGTACGTTTGGAATCACGCGTATGGGTAATTCCTGACTGACTTGCGGCGTTTCCTGTGCGGCGGCCGGTGGTTCTGCTGTGCTGTCGGCGGTGAGTGATAGTGCTTCACCGCTGCAACCGGCAATGATCAGCGCCAGTGATGTAAAAAGTATGGTCGAAAATGGAAAGTGTGCTCGTGATGTGAAAATGGGGAGCATATTAATTTCCTCTCAGTTCGAGTTTTTCTTGTAGCTGAAATTATTCAGCGGTGAAATCGGTAACCAAAATGGGTGTGTCCGGCATCCTGGTTTCCGGAATGCCCTTGTAATCATCCGGGCCGAGGTCGAATGATGACATGTCCATGATGTAAGTAGAAAGATTGTCGCGTCCTGTTGCGCTGCGGGCAAACAGCATTTTTGTGCCGTCCTTTGATAGCGAAGGCAGTCCGTCGAAGCCTGGGCTATAGGTTAAACGCAGCGGTTCGCCGCCGGCCAGATCACCCAGGTAAACTTCCCAGTTATTGCCCGGGGCGACCCTGACAAAAACATAGTGGCGACCATCGGATGCCGGGTAGGGGGCCCAGTTCATGGCGCCGTCAAAAGTTCTCTGCTTCAACTCGGTGCCATCGTGCTTGATCGTGAATACGGTCATCGGGGTAGGATAGACCTTGCCGTATTCGCTGCTGCGCCAGGCACGGAACAGGATCGTCTCGTTGTCCGGTAGATAGAACGGTGCGCCGGGTTGCCAGTCTTCGGTAAAGGTGATTTGTTGCTCGTCGCTGCCATCAGGACGCATGCGCCACAGGTTCAGATTGCCGTCGATCTGGCGGCCGAATACGATCCATTCGCCGTTCGGTGAGATCGATACCTCGGCTTCGTAGTATTCATTGTTTGTGAGCCGGACAATGTCGTTCCCTTCAAGATCGGAGGTGTACAGTTCGGCACCCTGAGGGTATTCGTCCTGGCTACCCCAGTCTCCCAGCGGCATGTCCATGCGATCTTTTGTGGATGTCCAGACGATACGCTTCTGATCAGGAAAAAAGTACGAACAGGCATCCTGACCGTGATCATTGATTCTTCGGGATACTTTTCCGTCATCGGTGAAAATGTAAGTCAGTGCTCCACCAATGCGCTTGCCTGCAGGGCTTTGAGCCTTCGGATCCTGCGTTTGTGCAATCAGGTGATAGTCATCCGGCGCATAGTAGGCTTCGGCTGCAGTAGGAATATTCGGGATAATGCGTACGGGCAGTTCTTTGCTTTTATCGATTGGCACCGTTTCGTTGCTGGGTCTTGAATGCCCTCCGGACCAGCTGATGCCGGTAAAGAAAAGTGCGGTGAAAAAAATGCAGGCAATTTTTATTGTATGGATCTTGCTCATGGAAAAAAGTTCCTCAGGATTGCTGTTTTCATGCGTGTCGCAGCTATTAACTATTGACCGTAGATAGACCCTAATAATAGCAATGAAGCAGAATGCCGACCATCATGACGAATCGATATATCTTTGCTTTATAAAGGATCTATGATTCAGGCTGTTTTTTAGCGATCTGTGAACGGGACGGCTTTTTCGGTGACCGGGGGGATCCAGCCGGGGAAATGATCGGCAATATGGCGATTACGCCCGCCGTAAAATAGCGTGGATTTTGCCGTACCGCCGCGCCAGATGTCGTAGCGCGGCTCGGCATATTCATTGAAAAACGCAGCCAGTTGTTCGGCCAGATCCTGCGCGATCAGTTCAAATTCAGGATTGTTGATCAGATTCTGTGTTTCGCCAGGATCCCTGGTGAGGTCGTACAGTTCATTAGGGGATGCCAGAAAACGTTCCGTATATTTCCAGTCGCGAGTCTGGATCACACGAGTGTCTATGTACTCGAAAAAGACGGTGTCCTCCCAGTCGATACGTTTGCCGCGCAGTGCGGGGGCAAAACTTCGTCCGGGAGTATTGGCAATTTGAAGCTCACCGAGACCCAGGTAATCCAGCAGGGTGGGGAACAGATCGAACTCATCAATCAGTAACGCGTTGGTTTGTCCGGCCGGCACCCTGCCCGGATGGCGGAAAATAAGCGGAATCTGCATGTTTGCCCGGTAGGCCGGTGCGGGTGCCCCCCATGAGCTATTGCCCCACAGACCAAGCTGGCCATAAGCTGAACCCTGATCGGACATGAACACGACCAGTGTGTTATCGGCCAGGCCGCTTTGTTCCAGTGCCTCGAGCACCACGCCTATGCCGTCATCTACCATGGTCATTTCTGCAGCAATCTTATTCATTGACCGCTGGTTATTCAGCGCATCAATTGCCGCCCAAGGCAAGGGAAGAGTACTGCCGGTGCTATTCCTTTTCATGCGCATTGCCATGGCCCATGTCCGCAAATATGAGTGCACCGGAAACTGTGGCATCACCGGAGGGTTATTTGCGTAGTAGTCCGCATGTCGGTTGGTCGCCGGTTCGTTGACCGTCGGCGGCAAAATATACGGACCATTGTAGGACAGCATCAGGAAAAACGGCTGATTCGTGGTTTGTTGTGTAATGAAATCTACCGATCTCTGCGTCCAGTAGTCGGTGATGTGCATATCCAGATCGGCTACGTTCAGGGTCTTGCCATTGTCCGTTACTTCGACATCAACAAAGCTTACGGTGTGGCCGGCGCGAAAGGTCGTCCAGAATTCAAATCCCAGTTGCGCCCGGGTATGATCACCGAGATGGTACTTGCCGACCATTCCGGTGCGGTATCCGGCATCGGCCAGGGTTTGCGGCAGGTTACGAAATTCTTCGATCGCCGACCAGTTCTCTACCTTGAAACGACCGGGCAGACCGTTGTGAACGCCGGTTTGCGACGGCAGCAAACCGGTTAGTAACGTGGCCCGGGTCGGTGAGCATACGCCACTGGTTGCGTAGGCCTGTTCGAACAACAGGCCTTCGGTGGCGAGCCGATCAATATTCGGAGTCAGAATGTCACGATTACCATAAGCACCGAGGAGCCCCGGACTCTGATTGTCGGTGATGATCAGTAGTACATTCGGTCGGGTTGCGCTCCAGGCTGTCAGGTGCAGCAGAGCGGTTATCAAGGCCAGCCATTGATGAATTTTCATGCTCAATCCTCCCCCCCGGTAGCCTGTGAATACTACCTTAATGGGGCGCTGGTTACCTGACGGCGCAGGGGAGATGCCGGCCGACAGGCGGGAGAACAAAGCATTCTCCCGCCCTTCGGTTATGAGCTATGGTTTGTTGCCGCGCTGTGGGCGAGCGCCCCATTTTCTATAGGCGGCTTTTTGCACATCGTCCATCGACGGTTTGACGCCATCTATCCAGACTTGCTCGATCGTCGTGCCCGGTTCCAGCAGGTCACCGTTGGTCAGCACGAAACTTGCACTCTTGTTCACTGCGATGGAGCCCAGCACATGATCCAGCCCAAGCATCCGGGCCGGATACAGGGTTATGGATCGGTAAGCAGCTTCTTTGTCCAGCCCATGGGCTGCAGCAATGCCGGCAAATAATGTCAGGTGGCGTGCATTCGATGACCCGCCGGTGCGGGTGCCGCTGGCGATCGCAAAGGGTATCCCGGCAGCCTCCAGTTTTGCAGGGAGCGTGTATAAAGTATCGTACGGGTCATCCGCACGGGGCGGGTCGCCGGCAATACCGGGCAGTACGACCGGTACCCGGTGACGGGCCAGCAGATCCGTGACCAGGTAGGCATCCTTTGCGCCCATGATCACAAGCCGTAATTCTTGTGATGCGGCCCACGCAATCGCAGCTTCGATGGCATGTTTGTCCGATGCCGATACCCATAAAGGTCTTGCGCCCGAAATCACCGGTTGCAAAGCGTCGAGCTGCGGATCGTATGCCACGGGCGGGCCGGACCCCTGCATTTCAGTGACGGCCATGTGGTAGGCCCTGGCTGCATCCATCAGCGCATCCAGTTCTTTTATGAGTTCGTCGGATTCTTTTTTGCGGTCGGCCAGGGACTTGGGTCCGCCCATAAATACAGCGTAGCGTGCCGGGATTACATCCGGCCAGCGTACCACCAGGGACTGGTTACGCACCGCGGCCATTTCTTCCCAGGTCCAGCCATCAGTGCGTAGTACGGCACTGGTGCCGGCAGCCATGCCACCACGGGGGACGACCACTGCATGTGTGATTCCACCGGATCGCGCCACCGGGAAGTGCTCACTGGCCGCGTTGACGGCCAGTGATACGTCGGCATCGGCATTTACATCACCGGTTTCAGCTATGTCGACCGAACCGGCCACGCTGTCAATTTCGCTAATGCCCAGCACGGTGTTGGTGTGAATAATCCCCGGCCATAAATGTTTGCCACTTGCATCGATGCGTTCAGCCCCGGTTGGTAAAGGCGTATCGGCGCTACCGACCGTTGTGATTCGGCCTTGCGAAAAGATAACGACACCATTGTCAATGGTTCTGCCTTCCATCGTGTGTACGGTGGCGCCGACAATCGCAGCAGGCTGTGTTGGCGCATAAGGTGAGAACTGATAATTGGCTTGCAGTGCCGGTGGGTTGATCAGGCTCTCGGTTTCGTCGGATTTGTTTTCATCAGTGGCCGATACAGGCTCACCTTTGACATCGGCAATCAGTATCTTGCGCGCGATTGTCACCTGCTCGCGATGCGCGAGATCGGTAGCCCGGCTGAATCGAACCTGGCCGTCTACAAAGGTTGTCTCGGCGATAGTGAACACGCTCAGCGGATCGCCACTCCAGATCACAATGTCAGCATCCTTGCCGGTGGCCAGGGAGCCGACACGGTCTTCTATATGCAACTGGCGAGCAGGGTTGATAGTAACCATGGCCAGGGCATTTTCGGGATTTAATCCGCCGTAGCGTTGCATTTTGGCGGCTTCGTAATTCAGGCGGCGGGCCAGGTTGTTGTCATCCGAGTTCAGGCTGGTCAGTACTCCGCGTTGTTCCATCATCGCCGCGTTATAGGCGATCGCGTCGTAGGCCTCCATCTTGTAACTCCACCAGTCTGAAAAGGTAGAGCCACTGGCACCATGTGCAGCCATTTCATCGGCAACCTTATAACCTTCCAGTACATGTTGAAAGGTATCAACCTTGAAACCGATCTCGTCAGCGACCCGCATCAGCATCAGGATTTCATCTGCGCGGTACGCGTGGGTATGCACGAAACGGGTGCCATCCAGAACCTCTACCAGGGCTTCGAGTTGCAGGTCACGCCGTGGCGGTGCTTCGCGGCGCTGCTGACGCCCGGGTAGAGAGTTATAACGCTGCCATGTGTCACGATAGCGGTCTGCCCGCTCAAAACTTGAGCGGATCAGTGCCGCCACACCCATGCGGGTGGCCGGATAGCGCGCATCCCGGTTGCGGCCGAACCCGGAACCGGCAAATGCGGACCGCTTGACGTTCTCGCCGAGCGCAAACTTGATGGTGGGTGGTGCGTCGGTAAATACCAGTTGATCCGGTGTTTCAGCCCCCCAGCGCAGTTTGATGATGATGTTCTGGCCGCCAATAGTATTGGCTGAACCGTGCAGTACATGAATAGTGGTGACGCCGCCGGCCAGTTGTTTGTAAATATCCGGAGACCGCGGGTCGAGGATGTCGCGTACCCGTACCTCAGCACTGACGCTGTAAACACCTTCATTGATGTTGAAGTCTTCCGTCGCACTGTGACTGTGTGCGTCAATGATGCCTGGCGTAACGTGCTTGCCGGTTGCATCGATTATCACCGCTCCACGCGGTGCTTTCAGTTCAGTTCCGATCCCGGCAATCCTGCCAGCTTTGATGAGTAGATCGGTATTCTCCAGGATACCGTCATTTTCCAGTGTCCAGACCGTGGCGTTGCGTATCAGTACGGGTTCGGGTGCTGCTTTAGGCATCGGGTAAGAAGTCAACTGCAGCGCTTGAGATATATCCATGTCGCTGTAGGCCGGCGGCATCGCGAAGAGGATTAGGCAAATGCCTAGCAGTGCATGAATTTTACCCGGTCGGTTATTCTTTCGGGGCTTGTTGTTCATAGTTCGTCCCCCTCCGGGCCGGTAATCCTGCGCCCTTCTATGCTCATCGTGGCCGAACCACGCGGTGATTCCATAATGGTTTCGCCGGCAAGTTTTTCCCCGGTTATGACGACGGTTATGTCGATTTCGCCGCGGGGTGTTTCACTGACGACTGTCAGTGCATTGCCGCTTAGCTTTACACTCCTGAATTTCCGTTTGCCGCTACGGCTGCTTTCACTGAAGCCGCGATAATTATCTTTGCTGCCGGTGATCTCCCAGGTTGATTCTGAACTGCGGCCCATGACTTCGGCGCGAATCTCCCAGCTGCCGCGTGGATCGACAACTGCATTCGGGTCGCCCACAGTATCTTCTGCCTCAATTTCCTCGTGATAACCGTCCACGAACAAATGCTGCAGGGCAGGTTTGTCTGTAAACAGTTCGCCTGCGACGATTAATAAATTGGCCTGTTTGCCCGGTTCAATTGTACCCAGCATGCGCTGCAGGCCGAGTAGTCTGGCCGGGATGGTCGTGATTGCTGCAAGTGCCTGTTCCTGACTGAGGCCGGCTTCAACTACTGCTGCAAGGTTGCCGGAAAAATCCCGGGTACTTTTCATCCCGGCGGTTACAAAAGCAAATTCAATATTCGCAGCAACGAGTGCCGCCGGCAAACCAGGTGCGCGTACCACTGCCTGCAACTCCTGCAAGCTCGTTTCGTATACATCATCTGCATTATCCAGTGGCGGTTCTTCCGGCAGTTCCAGCGGCATCAGGATTGGCATGTCAGCGGCCCGCAAATCATCCGGATGGTGGGCAAGTCCTTTTGCAACAGTCATAGCGCGCAGCCCGAATTCAGTTGCAAATGAGCTGAAACGTCCCGGGTCAAGACCTGCCCGTGATACGAATACCACCGGACGTTCACCGCGCAGAATTTCCAGCAAAGGCGCGTCTGAGGTTCGGTATTCAGGATGGTTCATGCCCTTCGGATTTGCTCGATAGCGTTCGGTCCAGAGCATTTGGCGCTGAGCATCCAGCAAGGTCTGGCGCACTGCAGCCACTGCGCCGATGTGTGACGATGGATATTGTCGTGCCATGAAACTGGATGTTTCGAGTGCGATAACCTGGCTTAATCGATCCGCCAGTATTAATTTATTTGCAGGAGCTTCGCGCAACAGGATGGCCGCAGACTC
>PBZD01000050.1 GCA_002729875.1 Chromatiales bacterium
CTGATATTGGTCTGACGACCATGACCGAAGTGGCCAACGTGATCAGCAATATTCGCGAACGAGTTGATATTCCGTTGCTTGTCGATGGTGACACCGGGTTTGGTAATGCGCTGAACGTCAAGCGTACGGTTCGCCTGTTTGAGCGCATGGGTGCCTCAGGTATTCAACTTGAAGACCAGACCCTGCCGAAACGTTGTGGTCACCTTGATGGCAAGCAGCTTGTGCCGGTTGGCGAGATGCTTGGCAAGATTCGTGCGGCCCAGGATGCGCGACTGGATGCTGATACAGCGATCATCGCGCGTACTGATGCGATTGCCGTGACCGGCCTCGATGAAGCTCTTGAGCGGGGTAACGCTTACATTGAAGCGGGTGCCGACGTGCTGTTTATTGAATCGCCGCTGGATGATGAGCAGTTGAAAGTTGTCGGCCAGGCGCTGGGCAATCGTATTCCGCTGCTGGCAAATATGGTTGAAGGCGGCAAAACACCTTTGCATAGTGTTGATGAGCTCGCGGCGCTCGGCTTTAAAGTGGTTATTTTCCCTGGTGCCATGCTGCGCATAATCAGTCGCGCGGGCAGTGAATATCTTGCCGCTTTGTATCGTGATGGCACTACCGCCGGTATCATGGAGCGGATGTTTGACTTTAATACGCTTAACAAAGTCATCGGTACTGATACGATGCTGGCTGATGGCGATCAATATGCAAATAAAAAATAACTTTATAAAACATTTATTTAAATTTATTATTTAAAGTAAATAATAGCTTAGAAAAAAGTCTTTTTCAGATACAATCACACCATGAACGCAATACCTGACAGTGGTTTTGACCAGCCGCAGAAAAAAACCACCCGCTTTCGCCAATTGCTGGATAGCGGCGCGCTGGAGTTTCTGCTCGAGGCGCACAACGGCATCACGGCAAAAATAGGTGAGGAGGCGGGCTTCAAGGGCCTGTGGGCAGGCGGCCTGTGCATGTCGGCGCAGTATGGGGTGCGCGACAGCAACGAAGCAAGCTGGACGCAGATACTGGAGATGCTTGAGTTCATGGCCGATGCGACGAGTGTCCCGATCCTGCTCGACGGCGATACCGGTTACGGGAATTTTAATAATGTTCGCCGCCTGGTGCGTAAACTCGAGCAGCGCGGTATTGCCGCAGTATGTATTGAGGACAAGCTGTATCCGAAGACCAATAGCTTCATCGACGGCAACCAGCAGCAACTTGCCGAGATCGATGAATTCTGTAGTCGGATCAAGGCCGGCAAGGATGCGCAGACCGATGATGAGTTTGCCATTATCACCCGCGTCGAGGCATTTATTGCCGGCTGGGGACTCGGTGAGGCATTGAAACGTGCCGAGGCATACCACGCGGCTGGTGCGGACGGTATTCTAATCCATAGTGCGCTCAACACACCTGCCGAAGTGCTGGCATTCAAGCAGGAATGGGCTGACCGTTCGCCCGTACTCATCGTACCGACAAAGTATTACGCGACCCCAACCGAGGTGCTGAGCGAGGCCGGTTTCTCGATTGCGATTTGGGCCAATCACATGTTGCGCGCCGCCATTACGACCATGCAGGAGTGCGCCGAGACCCTGGCGCGGGAACAAAACCTGTGCTCGATAGAGGATCAGGTCGCTTCGGTCAAGGAAATTTTCCGCTTGCAGGGTGCGTCCGAATTGCAGGCTGCCGAGGAACGTTATCTGCCCAAGGATACGCCGGCTCAGGCCATCATCCTGGCCGCATCCCGCGGCGCTGCGCTTGGCACATTAACCGACAAGCGACCCAAAACCATGGTTGAGGTGCGCGGGCAGCCGTTGCTCGGGCATATCGTCACGGCCTACAACGCATCGGGTATCAAGGACATTACGGTGGTGCGCGGTTACCGGCCCGCGACGGTAAACCTGCCGGCACTTAAATATGTCGATAACCCGGACTTCGCCGATACCAGCGAACTGCTGTCGCTTGACTGTGCGTTAAAAGCGGCTGGCAGGGGTGATGCTCGCGGTGATCTGTATGTATCGTTTGGAGATGTTATCTTCAAGCGTTACATTCTCGATGGTCTGGCTGAACTGGCGGCCGACTTTGTCATTGCCGTCGATACGGACTGGAGTGAGTCGGTTAACCGTGGCCGTGCGGCCGACTATGTGCGCTGTTCCGAATCGTATTCACGTCATACGTTTTATCGTGAAGTGACGCTCGTGGCTGCCGGTGAGAAACTGGGCGATGATGAGATCCACGGTGAGTGGATGGGTGTACTCAGAGTATCGGCAAGCGGGTTGGCATTTTTCACGGCTCTGGTCGATGAACTGGCGGCCCAGCCTGAGAATCGCTGCGGCAAGTTGCACCAGGTACTCGATGAGTTGGTTCGTCGCGGACAAACAGTGCGGGTTGTCTATACGACCGGGCATTGGCTTGATGTAGACAGTCTTGATGATGTGCTGGCTGCGGGCAGCTTTGCATGATTGAGGCTGGCGCGTTCATCCGGCGTGCCCATGCGTACGGTTTTTCTCTGTATACCGGCGTACCGTGTTCGTACCTGAAGCCTTTTATCAATTACGCCATTGATGCGCCCGACATGCGTTATGTCGGCGCCGTGAATGAGGGTGATGCCGTTGCCGTGGCAGCCGGTGCCGAACTGGCCGGACAGCGTGGGGTTGTCATGTTTCAGAACTCCGGTTTCGGAAATGCGGTTAACGCGCTGACGTCTTTAACCCACACGTTTCGCATCCCGGTGCTGATCATCGTGACCCTGCGCGGTGAACCTGGCGGCCCGGCTGATGAGCCGCAACATGAGTTAATGGGGCAGATTACCGGTGATCTGCTCGACCTGACAGGCATTAGCTGGGACTGGTTCCCGAGTAAGGAAAGCGAGATTGAGCCGGTACTCAAGCGGGTTATAGCGACGATGGATAGCGAGCGGCGTCCATTTGCACTGATCATGCGCAAGGGCAGCGTCGCAAAGCATGCATTGCAATCAGTTCCACAGGCAGGTTCGCCGCAAGCGCAACCGATGAGTATTCCGCTGCCGACGGCACAGCGTACGGAGATGCTGGCTGCTGTACAGACCGCCGTGGGTATGGAGACGATTGTTATCGCGACCACCGGTTATACCGGCCGTGAATTGTATGCGCTGGAGGACCGGCCCGGTCAGTTGTACATGGTCGGCTCCATGGGTTGTGCGGCAAGCCTCGGTCTGGGTGTTGCGCTGGCCAGGCCTGACCGGCGTGTTGTGGTGCTTGACGGTGATGGTGCATTGTTGATGCGCCTTGGTGCGCTGGCTATGCTCGGAAACGAACGCCCGCCCAACCTTGTGCATGTTTTATTCGACAATGGCATGCATGAATCGACCGGCGGTCAAACCACCCTGTCAGCGGGGGTCGATTTTTGCGCGCTGGCCAGTGCCTGTGGTTATCCGTCGGTTGTTACGGCGTCAGAACCGGATGCACTGGGCGCGCAACTGGCAACCCCGGTCGGGCAACTCAGGTTCATTTATGCGCCGATTCGACCCGGCGTGCCGGAGGGTTTGCCGCGGCCGATCATTACCCCGGTCGAGGTTGCCGAGCGGTTGCGTGCGCATATCGTCGCAGGAGGCTGACAGTGAAACGTAACATCCTGTTAAACCCCGGCCCGGTCACGCTGACCGAGCGGGTCAGAAAGGCAATGATTCGCGATGATTGGTGTCACCGTGAACCCGAGTTTGCAGAACTTACGCGCGAGATTAACGCTGAACTTGTGCGGGTTTATCCGGATATGGAGGCGGATTTTTCTGCCGTCATGATGACCGGTTCGGGAACCAGTGCGGTTGAAGCGATGCTGGCGAGTTTTGCACCGGATAGCGCCACCACGCTGGTGCTTGCCAATGGGGTGTACGGTGAGCGAATGGCAAAGATGCTGGCTGCGCATCGCAAACCATATGTCATGTTACGGGGGGGATGGGCGGCAGGCGTCGATGTCGATGAGGCGGCCCGGGTATTGGGTCGGCATCCTGAGATTACGCATGTTGCGACCGTGCACCACGAAACGACAACCGGTCGACTGAATGACCTGGATGCCATCGGTGCGCTATGCAGGGCAGGAAATTTATCGCTGCTGCTCGACGGCGTCAGCAGTTTTGCAGCTGAAGCAATTGATGCTGAAGCATGGAACCTGGCTGGCGTTGCGGCGACGGCGAATAAATGCCTGCATGGTGCGCCCGGATTGTCATTCGTCATTGCACGCAATGCATTGTGGTCAGATGCGCAGACTGAGGCAAGCAGCGTCTACCTGGATTTACAGGCCTATTACGCGGGCCAGCATGGCGATGGTTACTCGCCGTTCACCCAGGCAGTGCCGGCAGCGTTCGCGTTACAGGCAGCGTTGATTGAATTGCGCGCAGGCGGTGGCTGGACCGAGCGACGTCGCATCTATCAACAGAGGGCGCGCAGAATTAATGAAGAATTAACTTCATTAAATATTCGTATGTTATTGAAAGAAAAAGAATACTCATGCGTTCTTCGCTCCTATTTTTTACCCGATGGCTGTGATTACAGGGTTGCCCATGATGCGTTTAAGCGGGCCGGATTCGTCATCTATTCCGGGCAGGGGCAGTTTTCAGAAAACCTGTTTCGGCTGGCCAACATGGGTGCTATCGGGGCGGATGATCTTGATGCCCTGGCAGGCGCGTGCGCCGATATCTTCGGGCCATATAAATGATTCGGAGCGCCGTAATCCTGGCTGCCGGCATGGGCACGCGCCTGGCTGGTGAGCTAGAGGATTGCCCGAAAGGCTTTCTGCGGCTGGGTCGCCAATCGATTATCGAGGAATCAATCGAGCGACTGGTTGCGGCCGGAATTCAGGATATTGTCATAGTCACAGGACATTGCGCCGATTATTACGACCGGTTTGCGTCCGGACAGGGGGGCCTGGTGCGAACCGTGCATAACCCGCATTTTGCCGATTCAGGGAGTATGTACTCACTGTATTGCGCGCGTGATGTTGTCGACCAGGATTTTTTATTGCTTGAGTCGGATCTGATCTACGAATCGCGCGCGCTGACCGAACTGCTGATCGAACCGGCCACCGATGCCATCCTTTTGTCCGGGCCAACCGGTGCCGGCGACGAGGTCTGGGTACAGACTCGTGACGGCAACCTCGTGGCGATGTCCAAGAATCGCAGTGTGCTTACCAATTCGGCGACCGGTGAACTTGTCGGCATTAGCAAAATTTCCGCCACTTTGTTCGCGTTAATGCAGGAAATCGCCGCTCAGGCGTTCACAACTTCTTTGCATTTCGATTATGAAACAGATTGCCTGGTCGTTGCGGGGGAGCGTCGGCCCATTTATTGCCCGTTGATAGCCGATCTTGTCTGGACGGAAATCGATGATCCCGCTCATCTGCAGCACGCTCGCGAGCAGATCTACCCGCAGATAGCGAAAATCGACGGTTGATTACTGCTGTTTCAGGGCCGGTTTGCCGTTGCGAGAGTAACGTAGCTGGAGGATTCCGCAACAGTTTTGCTAGGGTGTTCCGGATTGGTTTCTGCGGTCGCTGATAAAGAACAGGCGACGGGTAAAAACCGACTGGAACAGTGGATCCAGCCAACGGTAGAGGCGCCCGGATATATACACGCTCCGGCCTTTTTCGATGGCTTGCAGGCCTTCACTGACCACTACATCGGCGTCATACCAAAGCCACTTCGGCAAGCTGTTTTTCATCGCCATGAGTCCCGCACGCTGATGGAACTCGGTATGGGTGAATCCTGGACACAGGGCGCAGACCTTGACGCCCGAGCCGTGCAGGGTCAGGGATAATTCTTCTGACAGGGCAATTAAATAGGCTTTGGCCGGTCCGTAGTTAGAATTGCCGGAGCGAGGAATGCGTCCGGCTACCGAGGCGATATTGATGATCCGGCCAAAGTTTCGTTCCCGCATGCCCGGTACGAACAGATGACACATCTGCGCTACCGACACCATCATTAATTCAATAAATCGGGTGTGTACCTGCCAGTCTCGCTCGGTGAGCAAATCAGGACCGGCGATACCGGCATTATTGACCAGGTAGTCGATGTGTATGCCTTGAGTCGCGAGGTGGGTGAAAATCTGTTGTGGTGCTTCCGGTTTGCTCAGGTCTGCCGGTAAAGCCCGTGCGTCGATGCCGTACTCATGTTGCAGTTCTGCTGCGGTGGCATGCAGGGGTTCCGGGTTGCGGGCAACCAGAACCAGTCGGTAACCCAGAGCAGCAAGTTGGCGGGCAAATTCTTTGCCGAGCCCTGCAGAAGCACCGGTAATTAATGCGGTTTTGTCCATGATTTTATCGGCTCGTGTTTTTTCGGATATTATAGATGAGGGTGGCGATGTCCGCTTTACTTCCGCCTTGCAGCCCTGCCTGACACCAGGGGTGAGATTTCTTTTTCTCGTCTGTTTTTGTTTGGTATGGAAAGGTGCGGGCCAATGCAGGTTATGCCTTGATCTGCGATGAGTAGGTTATAGTCACTGCGAACTTTTCTGCAGAGTGCTTTCATGTTATGAACCGATTATGAATTCCACCCGATTACAGGCTTTCATCGAACAGTGGCACCAGGTCTTCGAGCAGAATGATCCAAGCCTGATTCTGCCGTTGATTGATGACGATATCGAGTTCTACTCACCGGCTATTTTTGCGCCAAAACGCGGCAAGGCCGAAGTGATTGAACTGCTCGGTATTGTGTTTGAGATTTTTGAGGGTTATCGAGTCACTGATACCTGGACAAAGGGCAATGAAGTCATGTTTGAATTCGAGGTTCAGGTAGGTCAATACACGTTGCAGGGCATTGACCGTTTTCGGCTCGACGATGACGGCAGGGTCGTGCAGATGAAGGTCTGGATCCGCCCTTTAACGGGGTTGAAGGAACTGGCCCGTACTGTGAGCAGGCGTGGGCTGGATAGTCACCTTGCCAAGCAGGGCATGTTCGCTAAGACGCTTATCCGTGCGCAGGTTCGCCTGGTATCTTTAATGCGGGCCATTGAGGAAGGATTTAAGTAGGGGAATCTCAGTGCAAGCCGCTCCGGCATGCGCGGGCGCCCTGGCTTCAGCCGGCTTTTTATACAAAATCGGGCTATTAACCGACCAGCGCAGCAATAAAAACCAGCTTGCCGGTGTAGAATAGCTGCCAGTATCAATCAGGATTCGATTATGAAATTCAGCCAACGTGAACCTGTCAGTCGGTGGATGCAGGGTACAGTCGCCTTGTTGCTTGTCATGCTTGCCGTGCCGGCATGGGCCTACCTGGATCCGGGTACCGGCAGCATGATAATTTCAGCCATTGTCGGGCTGTTTGCGACTATCGGGTTGGCGGTCAAGACCTACTGGTACAAGATCAAGGCACTCATGCGCAAGGATGGAGCGGAAACCGCGGTCTGTGACGAGGCTCAAATGGATTCGGAGAGTACGGCAGACCATTGAGCGGAATTGGTCGTTTTATCTCGAACTGGAGGCAGTATCGGGCCTTCAAGCGATTGCCGGGCGAGAAACGGAAAATCGTTGTCTTTTCCGAGAGTGCGCAGGATTGGTGTCATCATGCGTCGGTAATTGATGAGTTGACCGGTCGGCTGGGCCGGTCAATTTGCTACGTTGCATCCGATTCAACCGACCCTGGTTTGCATCAGGACAATCCTGCTATCCACCCGTTCTGTATCGGTAATGGATTCTTTCGTATCGTGTTCTTTCAGACGCTGCAGGCCGACGTTATGGTTACGCAGTTGCTGGATCTCGATAACAAGGATCTGAAGCGTTCAGTGCACCCGGTGCACTATGTCTACATGTTTCATTCGCTGATTAGCACACACATGGCTGATCACGAAAATTCCTTTGATCATTACGATACGATTTTGTGTGCTGGTCCGCACCATGCAGAAGAAATACGCCGGCGCGAAGTGCTGCGCGAATTACCGGCAAAGCGGCTGGTGCCGCACGGTTATTTTCGACTTGAGCAGTTGCTGGCCGAACGCCGCGATGCTCCACCGCTTGGCGATCCTGTGAATATCCATGTATTACTCGCACCGTCATGGGGTGAACAGACGATTCTTAATCTGTTTGGGCTGGAATTGACCGGGATTTTGCTTGCTGCAGGCTATACGCTAACGCTGCGACCGCATTTTCAGACCCGCTGGATGACGCCTGAGGTTATCGATGCGATTATCGACCGGTACGGTAAACATCCAAAGTTCAGATTGATAGAACAAATGGGAGAGAGCGACTCGTTATATGACTCGCATGTCATGATTACCGACTGGTCCGGCGCGGGCATGGACTACGGGCTCGGACTGGAAAAGCCGGTGCTGTATATCGATGTGCCGCCGAAGTCACGTAACGATACGTGGCAGGAACTTGGCCTGGAGCCGCTGGAGATGTCGGTGCGGGCGAAGATTGGTGCCGTTGTTGCGCCGCAAGACCTTGCCAGCATACCGGACGAGATTAACCGCTTGTTGCGTAATCCGGATCAGATTCACCGCCAGATTGCTGCCGTACGTGAAGCCAGTGTGTTTAATCTCGGTTCGAGCGCAGCGGCTGCAGCCGAGGCGATAATTGCCATTGCCGACGAATTGGTCGATGAAAAGCCCGGAGCCTGACAGCATGACCGAATTGATTGCGCCCCGTCGACGTTTGCTGCGCTGGAGCGGTTGGTTTGGGGTCATCAATGCCGGTTTGTTTGCGCTCGTCGCACTACGCTACCTGTGGCTTTATCCTTTTCCCAGTGATGGTCTCGGTGTGGCCTATACGGTTCTGACTTTTGTCGGCCACCTGACATTGTTGTCGGTAGTACCGATGTTCATTGTATTGCTGCCATTTGTAATCGTGTTACGGTCACGACGGCTGGTCATGGCGTTGGGTGTCGTCATCGCGGCGTGCGGATTGAGTCTGCTGTTTCTGGATACCAGCGTATTTGCCGAGCATCGCTTTCATCTTGGCGTATTGACAGCCAGTTTGTTCGAGGTATCCACCTGGGTATTTGTCGCCATCCTGTTGGTGATTTTTCTCTTCTTCGAAGCGATACTGGCAGGAATTGTCTGGCGAAATTTTGCGCTTGCCGACGGTTCAAGGCACGGCCGGCTCCTCGCTGCAGTGTTACTCGGTTGTTGGTTAGCCAGTCAGGCCATCCATATTTGGGGTGATGCCGTCGGGCATACACCGGTTACGCAGTTCACCCGTTTCATGCCTTTGTATTATCCGATTCACGCCAAGCGGGATTTGGCGCGACTCGGTTGGGTCGACCCGGGAGTGGCGCGCCAGCAGCGCATGTTGCGCGGCAGCCTCGAGGCTGCTGACGGCCAGTTGAATTACCCTCTGAAGCCGCTTAAGTGTTCGGCCGTGAATGCCGACCTGCCAAATATCGTAATCATCCTGATCGATGCGCTGCGGCCGGATGCCATTGATCCCCGGTTGACGCCAACGCTTGCCAGGTTTCGGGCCGAGGCCTTGTATTTTAACCAGCAATACAGCGGCGGTAACTCATCGCGCATGGGACTGTTTTCGATGTTTTATGGCCTGCCCAGTACGTATTGGCAGGCCTTTTATGACTTGCAACAAGCCCCGGTCCTGATGGATGAGATCAAGGCGCGTCCCTATGAGGTAGGTTTGTTCAGTGCGGTCGGTTTCGGTAGTCCGACACTGATCGATCGGACGGTGTTTGCGGGTTGGCCGAATCTGGCGGAAAAACGCCATGATATTGCGGCAACAGAGCGGAATAAAATGGTCACGGCAGACTGGTTGCGATGGCTCGAAAAACATAATCAGGAGCGGCCATTTTTCAGCCTGGTTTATTACGATCCGCCAATGAATGATGTCGCCCTGGAGCCGGATAACCCGTTGCCGGGGGATGATCGTTTCACACATAACGAAAAGGCACGTAGCCTCTGGCAGCAATACCGGTTGGCTATCCGCATGCTTGATGGTGAGGTGCAGGTGGTACTCGATTCGCTCCATCAACGCGACTTGTTAGACGATACCATCGTCATCATTACCAGCGATCACGGTTATGAGTTTGATGATAATGGCATCGGGCATTACGGGCACGCGAGTAATTTCAGTAAAGTGCAATTGCGTGCTACGTTGATGATGCGCTGGCCGGGTAAGTCAGCCGGTGCTGTCGATTACCGGACGACCCATCATGATTTACCGGTTACGTTGCTTCAGGATGTGTTTGGTTGCGAGAACCCGCCGAGTGATTACAGTGTCGGGCGTAATCTTTTTTCCGGTCAGGCGTGGGACTGGATGATGGCCGGCAGTTATACCTCGCATGCAATCGTCGAACCGGCGCGCGTCATCGTTTCTCATCCTGGTGGGTTTGTCGAAGTTTTGGGCGGTGACTATCGGCCGGTAAAGGACAAGAAGCTGAATGCACAACTGATTCAGGATTCGCTCGAGGCGCAGCGTCGGTATCTGAGATGATGCGCTGGGTGTTGTTTGTCCTGTTGTGGCTGCCGTGTTCGTTATTGAGCGCAGAGGACGCGCCTGCAGCTACTGCCCGGCTGGCCCATGCCAACGATGGTCTGCCGGTCCTGTTTGCCGGTGCGGTTCGTTTTCGCTGGCGCTTACCGGGAGATGACGCGGCAACCGTGCGAGTACAGAATCCGGGACAAGATACTGTGGTCACCGCTGAAGGTGTTGCGACCGAAATCAGGCTCACCGTTCCGCACGGGGCGGCCTTGGAACTGATGGCTACTTCTGCATTTATTCCGCCCCCGTTGCCGGGCTTTGGTGCGGTATACGGCACCGTCTGGCCGGTTGCAATCGACGCGGATGGTCAGCAGGCGCTCGAGGCGGGTGTGATGGATTTTCAAGCACGCTGGGTGGGGCTGCGCAATCGATTTTATACTGTGCTGTTGAGCGATATTGTGGCCGGCCAGTTGGTCGTTGATCTTGATCGCGACAACGAACCGCGCCTGTTGATCATTCCCATGCCCGGCGAGTCGAGCATTTCTTTTCGACTGTATGCGGGGCCGGTTGAACTGGCTGCACTGCGCGCAGCGGATCCGGTACTGGCCGGGATGTTGTTTGCCGCGCTATGGGACTGGCTGCGCTGGCTTTGTTTCGGCATGCTGTGGCTTTTGACTTTGCTCCATGCAGTAGTTGGTAACCTCGGATTGTCGATTATCCTGTTGTCAATCGCAGTAAAAATTCTGATGATGCCGTTGACCAGGATGGCTGACCGGTTGCAGACATCGGTTAACTCAACAACTGCGTTACTGCATCCAGAGTTGGCAGAGATCAAGCGTGACTTCAAGGGCGAGGAAGCGCACGAGCGGACTCTTGCCGTGTATAAAAAGCATGGCGTACATCCCTTGTACACAATAAAGAGCCTGGCTGGGTTCCTGATCCAGATTCCGGTATTTATTGCTGCATTCGATATGCTTGGGGAGAACTTCGCACTGCACGAAGCCTCGTTTTTATGGATTGCCGACCTTGCCCGGCCTGACCAGTGGCTTGCGCTACCGCTAACGCTACCGTTTTTCGGTGGGCATTTGAACTTACTGCCTTGCTTGATGACGGCATTCACACTGTTGACATCCTGGTTGCAACAGGAAGACACTCTGACAGATGAATTAATCCGTCAGCAGCGCATGCGATTGTTCTGGATGGCGGGCCTGTTCTTTTTGTTGTTCTATACATTTCCAGCCGGCATGGTGTTGTACTGGACTACAAATAATGTGTTGGCGCTGGTCAAGTTACTGCCCCGGTTGAGGGGCAAGTCAGTAGCCGCATCGTCGTAGGGTCACTTGCGGTCTCTGTGTGCTGTAGTGCGTGACAGGCCGGGTACGCATCAGTTAGTGGACCGGGTTATTTATTATCTAGCTGTTGGGTTTGGCTGGTTATGTGATCAGGGGCTTAATGGTGGGTTCGCTACACTGGTAATTATTATCTTTTTCATGGACTTATTTTGTATTTTTAGTGAATCATGGCAGAATATGATTTGATCCGTACAACTATCCGGGAAGTCTTGGCACAGTATCTAACCGCTATCCCAGGTCGCAAACTGGCATTGCAGTGGAAGGCGTTACCGACTTGAATCACACGTCGACATTAACCGGTCTACAAAAGGCGTTGCAAGGTAGCCGCAAGAACGGCGCCGTGGATGTTATTTTCACCAAACTCGCCGTTGATCTGCAAACGCTTGATGAAGAGACGGTCGAGGTCGAAGTGCCCGCGCATCTCGAAATCCTGTGTGAAGCTATTGGTTGTGACGCCGTCTGTATTGGCCTGTTCGATCCGGGTGTCATGACGCTGGAACGTGTTTTCTCTGCGCGTGCAACTTTTTCCGGGTGCAATCCTGAGGTTCTGCAGGGTAGGTCACTCGATGACCTGCCGTGGCTTGGAAATTGCACGGAGCATCTGCGTCTGTATGGTATTACCGATACGTCTTCACCTGAGTCCGATCAGCAGAGTGATGCGGAAGTTTTTGCGAGTCTGCATATCGGGGCAATGATGCTGGTTGGCTTTGATGTGCGCGGCCGTAAGGCCGGCTTTATGGGTTTTTTCTATGGCCAGCCGCAGACCAACTGGAATGTTGAGCACCAGTTACTGCTTAAACTGCTTAGTACGAGTTTTGCGTCGGGTCTCTCGTTGTTACGGACAGCCGCAAGTCTTGCCGTTGTTGAAGAGCGTGATGCGCTGTTGATTAGCACGGCTAATGATGGTACCTGGGATTTTGATGCTATCAATAATGTCATGCGCTATTCGCCGCGCTGGCAAGCAATTATGGGGTTTTCGCAGGAAGAGATAGATCGCGAGGCGCCGGACTGGAAAAAACTTGTGCATGTGGAGGATCTTGCGCAGGTGCAAATAAAATTACGCGAGCACCTTGCCGGTAAAAGTGAATTGTTTGAGAGTGTACACCGGATGCGTCGTCGCGATGGTCAATGGCGTTGGGTACAGTGTCGTGCAAAAGGTTTGCTTGATGATCAGGGGCGTTTGCGGCGGCTGGTCGGCGTTGAAACCGATATCACCGAACAAAAAGTTTACGAAGAGGCGCTGTTTCGTGAGAAAGAGAGTGCCCAGATTACGCTGCAGTCAATCGGCGACGGTGTTGTAACTACAGATGCAAGTTGCAATATCGAGTATATGAATCCGGTTGCTGAAGAACTGACCGGCTGGTCGGTTGATGATGCGACCGGTTGTTCGATCGATGAGGTGTTCAGAGGTTTTCATGAGGAGACCTGTGAGCCGCTCGAGAACCCGCTGGCGGTTGCCATTCGGCGTAATCGGGCAATCAAATCAGTGCGCCCGACGTTGCTGATTCGCCGGGACGGTAACGAGTTATATATTGAGAGCACGGCATCTCCGATTCGTAATGACTGCGGCGATGTATCGGGCGGTGCACTTGTCTTTCATGATGTGAGTGAGGCTCGTGAACTAAATCGCCGTCTGAGTTATCACGCCAGCCACGACATTCTGACCGGGCTGGTTAACCGGCGCGAGTTTGAAAATTGCCTGGAACGTGCGCTGAAGAGCGCTAAAGCACGCGAAACATCATACGCACTCTGCTATCTCGATCTTGACCAGTTCAAGATTATTAATGACAGCTATGGCCACAATGCAGGAGATGCACTGTTAAGCCAATTGGGCGCGTTGCTGAAATCCAAGATTCGCTGGCGTGACACGCTGGCGCGCCTGGGTGGTGATGAATTCGGTTTGTTGCTGGAGAGTTGCACGCTAGAGGATGCGATGAATACTGCGGAAATGCTGCGTGCAGCAATCCGCGAGTTCAAGTTCTCCTGGGACGAACGCAGCCTCAGTCTTGGCGTCAGTATCGGTGTTGTACCGATTACTGCGGAGAATCAGGACGTCGCGACTTTATTGACAGCAGCCGACAGTGCTGCTCAAGCTGCAAAAGAGGCTGGTCGCAACCGGGTTTACAGTTACCAGGAGCACGATATCGACCTGATGCGCCGTCGCCGGGAGATGCAATGGGCTGCGCGGATCAACAATGCACTTGAGGACTCGCGGTTCGAATTGTTCCGGCAGACGATTCAGCCGTTGCAGAAAGCTGAGTTCGGTGCGCATTACGAGCTACTGCTGAGGATGCGTGACGAGAATGGCGCGCTTGTGTCACCCGATCTGTTTATTGTGGCAGCAGAGCGTTACGGTATTACTCCAAATATTGATCGTTGGGTTGTCGAGCATGTATTTCGCTGGCTGGTATCGGAGGCCGATGAGCGTGAACGTTTGATGATGTGTTCGATCAATCTGTCCGGCCAGAGCCTGACTGATGATGGCTTTCTGCCTTTTGTAATTCAGCAATTTCAGCGCAGTGGTATTGATGCCGAGAAGATATGTTTTGAGATTACTGAGACGGCAGCTATTGCCAGTTATGCTCAGGCGAGTCGGTTTATCAATGCTCTGAAAGAGCTTGGTTGCAAGTTCGCGCTTGATGACTTTGGTACCGGGCTGTCATCATTTGGTTATCTCAAGCACTTCCCGGTTGACTACCTGAAAATTGATGGCAGCTTTGTGAAAGAAATCCTGCATGACCCGATCGATCGGGAAATGGTTCGTTCGATCAATGAAATCGGACACTTGACCGGTAAGCAAACAATTGCCGAATTTGCTGAGAATTCAGAAATCATTACGATGTTGAAAGGTATGGGAATTGATTATGCTCAGGGCTACGGGGTCTCGGAACCGCAAAGGATTCAAATGGTAATTAACGCCTAGCAGCGGTGAGCCATGCCTGCTTTTGATATTCCTGCCGCCGGTTTGATAATTAATCCCATTTTGATTTAATCCGCTTCATCCATCCTGCACTTCAAATTGCATCGATAAATCGATTGCTTTGACGTCCTTGGTTAGGGTGCCAATCGAAATATAATCGACCCCGGTCGCGGCGATTGACCGTATGTTATCGAGGGTGATGCCGCCGGAAGCTTCGAGGTCGATATCAGGTGCGATGTCATCGCGGAGTTGGACGGCTGCGGCCAGGCCGTCGTTGGAAAAGTTATCGAGCAGCAGACGATGGGCGCCGGTCTGGAGTGCCTCGCGTGTTTCGTCCAGGGTTTCTACCTCGATTTCGACGAGTATGTTTTCGTTGGGCTGCAAAGCAGATTTGAGTATGTTGCGAATGCCGCCCCCCGAGGCGATGTGATTCTCCTTGATCAGAATGGCATCGTGCAGGCCGATGCGATGGTTTTGCGCACCACCGATTTGCACGGCATATTTTTGCGCCAGGCGCAGGCCCGGAATTGTCTTCCTGGTATCGAGAATTGTGGTTCGGGTGCCGGAGATGGCATCAACAAAAGCGTGGGTAGCCGTTGCCGTTGCCGATAGTAGCTGCAGGAAATTCAGTGCCGTGCGTTCGCCGGTCAGTATGCTGCGTGCCGATCCGCTTATGGTGCATATCAGTTCATCAGCATGAACGCGTTCGCCTTCAGCGACGTTCCAGGTGATGTGGATCGAATTGTCGAGTTGAGCAAAGGCTTCATCGAACCATGGCCGACCACAAAGTATGCAGGTTTCGCGCGCTACAACCCGAGCCTGTGCTCGCTGTTCTGCCGGTACCAACTCCGCCGTCAGGTCTCCCGGCCCGACATCCTCGGCGAGTGCGACGGTGACCGAGTCGGCGACGTAGTCCGCGAATCCATCCTGATTTTGTGAGGTCATGTTGCTTTGCCGTTGTTCATGGGGCAATGATAGCCGGTGTGGCTGATGCTGTCAGAATGCTTATTGCAGCTAATAATGCGCCAAAGAAAAGGCCGGCATCAAGCCGGCCCCAATCAATTGGAAAGTGGTCTTTTTGCTACAGAAAAAATCCATGCGTTGGCGCCAGCATACTCATTAGCATTGGGATCGACAGCATCGTATTGGTGCGCGAGGCAAGGAATGCAATGCGCTTGGCTTTGGCGATTTCATCGGCGCCGGCCTCGACGATGCCGAGCACTTTCTTCTGGTTGGGCCAGATCAGAATCCAGACATTGAACAGCATAATTGTGCCGAACCAGCTGCCGATACCGATCTCCAGCCCGTACAGGTTGCCATTTGAGCCGAATCCTAACGTAAACGCATTGAGAAGCTGCTGCTTTTCCAGCAGGTACATGGCACCCGACAGCCAGGTGACCAGTGCGGCCCAGCGGAACCACAACAGTGCACGCGGCGCAACATATTTGGAAATACCGGCACCGCCCGGGCCGCCTTCATCGCTTATGGCTTCGGCCAGGGCTGGTACCTGGACGAAATTGAAGTAGTAAAGCAGGCCGATCCAGGTAATACCGACCGCCACATGCAGCCACATTAGGACAGCGCCGCTGCCGCGCATGTTGATGTCGGTTGCGCTGGCGGCAATCACTGCGGCGATACTCAGGCCGGCGATGATTGTGCCCCAAATTGAATTTAATGGGTTTTTCATGTTGGGTAGCCTCTTACGATCCATTCGAGTGGCATCCGAACCCCGGATGCCGTTTGTCGAGATGAAGAATAAGCGAGGCTGGGGGATATTTCAATGAGAATCATTATCATTTGTATTCAGCTGACCATTTGCATAGATCGGCTGGAAACGATTGACAACGTGGCAAAACAGATCGGCCGTGAGTTCGGCATCATATGCAGCCGAATGTGCCGCATCGGGATCCCAGTTCAACCCGGCAGCCTGGACCGCACGGGCCAGTACGGTTTGACCCAGGGCAATGCCGCCCATGGTCACCGTGTCAAAGACGCTGAACGGATGGAACGGGTTACGCTTGATGCCGGTTCGTTTGATCGCCTCATTGAGGAAACTCAGGTCAAAATGGGCATTGTGACCGACCAGGATTGCGCGCGTGCATTCTGTGGCGCGTAAACCCGCGCGGACATCGCGAAACACTCTTTGCAATGCGTCACGTTCGGGTATCGCCGGTCGCAGCGGATGGTGCGGGTCGATACGATTGACCTCCAGAGACGCCGGTTCTATATTGGCATTCTCAAACGGCAGTATATGAAAACGGGTGGTCTCACCACGGCTGAGGCGACCGGTTTCATCCAGCGTGAGCATAACGGCCGCGATCTCGAGCAGGGCATCGGTTAACGGGTTAAAACCGCCGGTTTCAACGTCGACGACAACCGGCATGAACCCCCGGAAACGAGAGGCAATCAGGTTTGCTTTGCTCATGGTCCGGCCACCGGTAAGTTGTCAGCGAGGATTTGTCGCATGCCCTCGGCTTGTTCATACAACAGGTTCAGGGTGAAGCGAACACCGAACCCGGTGACGCCGGCCGGAACCTGTCCGAGTCCTGGCTTGCTGGTTGCGGCGCTGAGATCAATATGTACCCATGGGGTATCTTTCGGGGTGAAGCGTTGCAGGAAGCGGGCGGCCAATATCTGATCGGCTTCGTTACCGACCGAGCATTGCAGGATATCGGCAACGGTTGATTTCAGGTCGTCGTCATAGTCGGCATCCATCGGGAATGGCCAGACACGTTCGCCGCACCGGACCCCGGTCTCGATTAATAAACCGTTGAGCGCAGCCCGGTTTGAAAAGACCCCGCTGTAACGGCTGGTCAACGAGGAATAACAGGCGCCGGTCAGCGTGGCATAGTCGATAATCAAGTCGGCATCCTGTTGGCCTGCCAGTGTAAGCGTATCTGCCAGCGCCATACGCCCCTCTGCGTCGGTGTGAATAACCTCGATCGTCGTGCCGTTCAATGCGGTGACGATGTCGCGTGATTTGTAGGCCTGCGGACCGATCCGGTTTTCGGTTATGGCCAGCCAGCAGTCGACGGGATAGGGGAATTTTAGTTCACTCAGCGCTGTAAGGGTTGCTGTTGCTATTGCGCTGCCGTTCATGTCTTCGTGCATGTCGAGCATCGACTTGAACGGCTTCAGGTTGTTGCCGCCGGTATCAAAAATAATCCCCTTGCCAACCAGGGCGAGTTTCGGTTTGCGCATGCCAGTGGCGGGGCGATACTGCAAGTGCAGGATACCGCCATCCTGGTCCGCGTTACCCTGTGCAACCGCTAAAAAAGCACCGGCACCCAGTTTTTTGAGTTGTGACAGATCGTAAAACCGGGTTTTCCAACCGTGATGTTTGGCCAGTTTGCCCAGCACCTCGCGGTAGCTGCCGGCCGTTAGCTTATTAGCCGGTAAAGCGGTCAGCCAGCGGGCGAGGTTGACTGCATCGGCCTCGATCATTGTTCGCCGCAGATCGATGCGTTGCGGTAGTCCGATCACGCGTAGTTTTTTAAGTGCCTGGCGTTGCTTTGGTTTGCTGCGAAAATCGGGCAGGCGAAATGTATGTGCTGCCACTGCGAGTAATAATGCCCTCAGTGCCGGTTCGTACTGGTGCGCCTGCAGTCCGAGGGCAAAGATGCCGAGATTACGCGGATATTCAGACAGTGCTGCCGCCACGGCTTCGCCTGCCCATTTGAGTAATCCATACGTTTCAACAGGTGTTCCGTCGGTGGTCTTACCCGGTAATTTACGCAGCCACACACCAGTGGCACGATGATTTGTCAGGCGGGTAAAAACCTGGTCACCGGCACCGCGACGTTTGTCGATCAAGCGCAGTGCATCCGCGCCGGGAACCTGTCGCCAAAGTGGTGCCGGTATCTTGTCTGGAGCGATGATGATCAGGGCATCCAGTTTGCCCAGTATGGCATCATTAACTTTTCCAACTGTCTGAATCAGCGGGAAATTCTTAGTTGCAGGTAATAGCTCGGGCATCATTGGTTCGCTTGACCATAAAGAGGTAAACCCCGATCATACCGGGACTTTTACCGACCGGGTCATGCACATACAGCCCGTGGTTAGTAAAGATTAGCAAATATTCAGTAGTCTGCGCAGGCAATTATCTTATTCAGAGGCTTCAGTGGTCGACTTTAACCGCTTTGATGATGTAGATCCTGAAGAAACTCAGGAGTGGCTGGAATCCATGGATTCTGTGTTGCAGGCTCATGGTCCGGACCGTGCACATTTTCTGCTCAATAGCATGATTGACCATGCGCGCCGTTCGGGCGCCTACCTGCCGTACAGCGCAACCACGGCTTACCTGAATACGATTCCGGTTAGTCAGCAGCCGGAATATCCGGGTGACCGGGCGATCGAACGGCGTATCGAGGCCTTTATTCGCTGGAATGCCATGGCGATGGTTGTGCAGGCAAACCGCCGCAGCCCAGAGTATGGGGGGCATATAGCCACTTATGCTTCATCGGCAACCCTTTACGAAGTTGGTTTCAATCATTTCTGGCGTGGACAGGGAGGCCGTCACGGTGACGACCTGGTCTATTTTCAGGGTCATGCATCGCCGGGTATCTACGCTCGTGCTTTTTTGGAAGGCCGGCTGAACGAGAGCCAGTTGACACACTTTCGTCGCGAGGTGGGTGGCAAGGGTCTGTCATCGTACCCGCATCCCTGGTTGATGCCGGATTTCTGGCAGTTTCCAACCGTGTCGATGGGTCTCGGACCGATGTTGGCCATCTACCAGGCACGTTATATGCGTTACTTGCAACATCGCGGGTTGATGAATACTCAAGGTCGCAAGGTGTGGGCCTTTCTTGGTGACGGTGAGATGGATGAGCCCGAGTCGATGGGGGCCATCACAATGCCGGTCCGCGAGAAACTCGATAACCTGATTTTTGTCATCAATTGCAATCTGCAGCGTCTCGATGGACCGGTGCGTGGCAATGGTAAAATTATCCAGGAATTAGAAGCCGCGTTTCGTGGCGCGGGCTGGGCCGTCATCAAGGTTGTCTGGGGCTCGCGTTGGGATCCGTTACTGGCCGGGGATGACCAGGGCCTGTTGCACCGTCTCATGGAAGAGTGTGTTGATGGCGACTACCAGACCTTCAAATCTCGTGACGGTGCTTACGTCCGCGAACACTTCTTCGGTCGGTATCCTGAGTTAACCGAGATGGTGGCCAACTTGTCCGATGACGACATCTGGCGGCTTAAACGCGGCGGGCAGGATGCGTTTAAGGTTTATGCGGCCTATGACCGTGCCGTCAGGCACGAGGGTCGACCGGTTGTGATCCTGGCCAAGACGGTCAAGGGCTTCGGTCTGGGCTCGGCGGCGGAAGGCAAGATGACCGCACACCAGACTAAAAAACTTACCGTCAATGACCTGAAAATTTTTCGTGATCGTTTCGATATCCCGGTGTCTGACACCGAGATCGAGGAGGTGCCGTTTTGTCGTCCGGCCGAGGACAGTGAGGAAATTCGTTACTTGCACGAGCGGCGTGCTGCGCTGGGCGGATATCTCCCGGCGCGCACAGTGCGGGCCGAGCGGTTGACCGTGCCGCCGCTCGATGCGTTCCAGAAACAACTTGACGGCTCTGGTGAGCGAGAGATCTCGACCACCATGGCGCTGGTGCGCATTCTGACCAGCATGATTCGTGATAAAAACATCGGCAAGCACATCGTGCCCATCGTTTCGGATGAGGCGCGCAGCTTCGGCATTGAAGGATTGTTCCGGCAGATTGGAATTTATTCGTTGGTCGGGCAACTGTATACGCCTCAGGATTCCGAGCAACTGATGTACTACCGTGAAGATAAGCAGGGGCAGATTCTGCAGGAAGGCATTAACGAGGGCGGCGCCTTTTGTTCGTGGACGGCGGCTGCAACGAGTTATGTGAACCACGGCGTACATTCCATCCCATTCTTTATTTTTTACTCGATGTTCGGGTTTCAGCGCATTGGTGATTTCATCTGGGCGGCCGGCGACATGCGGGCGCGCGGTTTTCTGATTGGCGGTACGGCCGGCAGAACGACGCTGGCCGGTGAAGGACTGCAGCACCAGGATGGTCACAGTTTGCTGGTCGCCTCGACAATTCCTAATTGTGTTGCCTATGATCCGGCCTATGGCTATGAATTGGCTGTCATTAT
The DNA here is from genome assembly GCA_002729875.1 of Chromatiales bacterium. GTDB lineage: Bacteria > Pseudomonadota > Gammaproteobacteria > Steroidobacterales > SMWD01. Next base: position 20,791 of record PBZD01000050.1, read on the forward strand.
CCAGGACGGTATGCGGCGCATGTACCAGGAACAAGAACATGTGTTTTATTACCTCACCTGCATGAATGAGAATTATCTCCAGCCGGCAATACCGCCGGGAGTTGAGGACGGTATCGTGCGCGGCATGTATGAACTTAAGGCGGGCGGAC
>PBZD01000051.1 GCA_002729875.1 Chromatiales bacterium
AGTATTTAGGCCGGTGAGCATCGCAGCCGATATAGACGTGCTCATGTTTCCACGCCATTGCGATCATTTCTTCAACCCATGGAATACCAACGTGGATGCCGATCAGTTTAAGGCCGGGGAAGTCACAGGCAACCGGATCGAGTGAAATCGGTTGTCCTACGCTTTCGCAGGGAAAATCTTTCGCATAAATCATGGATTGGCCAACCTGCATCTGGATCGGCACGCCCAGTTCCCAGCATTTGGCGTAAAACGGGTAGTACTTGCGGTGATCCGGCGCCAGGTTAAACCAGTGCGGATATAGGTGTGCGCCGATAAAACCCATATTGGTAATTGCATCCTCAAAGGCTTTGACACCGTTCATACCGTCATGGGGGTCGATACCGGCCAGACCATAAAAACGATCGGGATACTGTTCGCAGGCGCGGGCTACCACTTCATACGGCATGTGGTAGCAACCTGGCAGGCCGGGACGGCCGCTGTGTGCGGCAATCAGGAAGGCCTTATCTATCTCTGCTTCGTCCAGTGTCTCAATCAGCTTTTCAAGGCTCATCGGCGCCATCAGATTGTCTTGTGCATTCATCTTGGCGGTAAAGAAGTCATCACCCCAGCCAGGTCGATGGCGCAAAGCTTCTTCTGTCCAGATATTCACTACTGCATCGATAGCTTTGTAGTCAGTTGTCGTCATTTTGTGGGAATCCTTGCTCTTGATTGATGTCGAATTTGCAGTTGGCAGGAAAGATAACAGAAAAATCAGATCTGTCGGCAGGGGTTTAAGGGAGTTTTAACGGTAAAAAAAGGAACTGGTCGTAATTTCTTATGGACGATGTTCACAGGTTGGTCAATTTAATTCGGCAACTTTTTACTTAAGCAAAAACTTTTACGAGTACTTTTTTTAAATCGCCACGATCTGAACATTTCTAATGTGCTTGTGCCGCCGACCTTGAGGGCGATCTTCCCAGCGTCACACGAGGCCCAAAGAAGAAAATTTTCAGCAATATTTTTTTACATAATACACTTGTTGACTTATGCGGACTTTACGCGTAAATTTATCCATGCGTCATCGGGACCCGTCGGGTCTGAGCGCCATCTAGGCGATCAACCCGGCGGGATTTCCTCTCAATTTTAGCGCTAAATCCTTGGTTCAGAAAATCTGGGCTAAAGGTTGCTAAAAAAATGTATAAAAATATTACTTAAAGACACTCGAGATTTTTCGGCGCGCGGATCTTAACGTCGAATTCTGCTGTGTAGTTTATAGAATTACGGGTTCAAGATTTTGACTAGCGAGGATATTTCTTTAAGTCAGCAATATTAAGCATAAAAATATGTGGAGATAATAAATGCGAAGTTATGACTTAACCGAATTAAATGAGATGTCATCGCTATCGCGACGTACCATTTCTGACTATGTGGCAAGGGGCTTGTTAATGGGGCCTTCACACCGGGGGCGCGGTGCCCGTTATTCGCAGCGAGACCTGGATGCCTTGCGCGTGATTCCACGCCTTCGAACCATCATGAAACGGGAATTTCCAACCCTGATTTCAGTTCGTGATTTTCTGGCTGAATTGTCGATTTCGGATTTACGCCATTTAGTGCGTTTGAACAATGAACGTACATTTGAGATTGAAGTTCGGCGAATTCGACTGTCCTGCCAATTAAAGACCTTTTTGCCCGCCGTATCTCCTGAGCGTTTGACGGACGTATTGGCTGAACTGACACCCGAGCAGATTTGCGGGTTGGATCGAGGCCATATTCAGATTGGTTCATTGCTGGATCTCGATGCACTGACAAGTGATAGCCGGAGCAACGGCAATGCGTCGAACAGTTTTGATCACAGTGCCGCATCCAGCGGCAATGGTTTTACCGATCCACGTTACGAACGATTTGGCAATTCGACTGTGCAAGTTCGTATTGACAGGAAAGCCTTGGAAAACCAGGGGGAAAAAACTTCGTTATCAGACGCGATGCGTAATTTTGCGGAACAAATAGAAACGTTACTCAAGGCGTCGGGTTGAGTAACGCGCAAAAAATATTTAAGGGGATTATTAGGACATGAAAATTATTAACAACAAGTATTACACGATAATCGCATTGGCAGTTTTGCTGATCGTTGCCGGCAATGCATGGAGCTACAGTGTGCCTTCTGACTCGAGCGAGTGGGGTCAATATGAAGAAGGTAGTGTTGATAGTTCCGGCGATTCTGATTCAGGCTACACCTGGGCAAGCAACTCAATGTCGGATGCTGATAATGATCTGTTTGCGCACGATGGTGGGGTCAATTTCTCGGACTGGAATTATGGCATGATGTCAGATGGTGATTCTGATTCAGATAGCGATACAGACTCCGATTACTTTGATGCGGACTCTGATTACTTTGATGCGGACTCTGATTACTTTGATGCGGACTCTGACTCCGGATCTGACGGTAATGCGCCAACAGTTCCCCTGCCTGCGCCATTACTTTTACTTGGTTCCGGTTTGCTTGGGCTGGCAAGATTTGCACGCCGCAGCAGGAAAACCTCATTACTTGAGTAAAGCAAAGATCAGCTGCTCTGGCATATTTTAGATCAGCTACTCTGGCATATTTTAAGGGGTTGCAGCCGACTCGCTATGGTATAACATAGCGAGTCGGCTGTTTTTCGTTATCGGGTTCGGTTCTACGAGCTGTGAATGGCATATGAGTCAAGTCAGATTACTCAATAGGCTTAGGCAAAAACTTGGTTTTTCAGGCTCAAGATTGGGCTATTGGTCACACAAATGTTAAACGGGACGCTATATACTGCGTCAGTCTTAAGTAATAACCACCTGAATATAAACTGAAATTTACTATGATTGATGAACAGCAATATTTTTCCAATGAAGAAGGCGGGGTCGATGATTTGATCTCCGCTTTTAAGCGGAGCAAAAAGCTCTCACTATTGGTTGCTACGGGCGTCTTTATTATCGGTGCGCTAGTTATTTTTTTCTGGCCCGATACCTACAGGTCAACCGCTACCATCCTGCTTGAGGAGCCGGAGGTTCCCGAGGAGTTGGTGCAAACAACGGTTACTACATTTGCGGCCGAACAGATTCAATACATCAATCAGCGTGTCATGACGCGTACCAATCTGGCCGATATTATTGAGAAATTTAATCTTTATGAGAACGAACGCCGGTATTCGCCGACTTTGTTGTTAACTGGTGAGGTCCAGGAAAATATTGTTTTAGACCTGTTTAATGTTGAACTTACCGATCCGGGTAATGGTCGACCGGTGTTGAATACGATTGCCTTTACAATTGGATTTGAGGATCCGAATCCGGCAACAGCGCAAAAAGTCGCTAACGAACTGGTCTCGTTGTACATGGAAGAGAATGTTCGGCAGCGTACAGTGCAAACTGTTGAAACCAGGGAGTTTCTTACTGAAGAAGGGGATCTGCTTGAAAAGCGGGTCAAGGATCTGGAGGAGCAGATTGCCCGTTTCAAGGAGGAGAATGAAGGCAGCCTGCCGGATTTAATGCAGGTGAATTTGAGTGCCCTTCAGCGCCTTGATATTCAGATGTTGGAGATTGACCGTGAATTAAGCCGCATCCAGGATAGCCTTATTTTTCTGAATGCTCAGTTAATACAGGTTGAGCCGACCAGTCCCACGATTTTTGCCGACGGTTCCGCTGTGCTCTCACCGGAGAGCCAATTAAAATCTTTGCAGACTCGGCTTGCCTCGCAAAAGGGCATTTATAATGAGAATCATCCTGATGTGCGCCGCACCGTGCGCGAGATAGCCGCACTCAAAAAACAGACCGGTTTAACAGCTGATCTCGCCGGAACTGCAGTTTTATTATCAAATGCACGCCGTGATCTGGCTATGGCGCGTGAGAATTACAGCGCTGATCATCCTGAGGTGATACAACAGGAGCGTTTGGTTGATAGCCTCATTGGCGAGCTAAAAGAACAAAGGGATGACGCAGATGCGTTGATCAAGCCGGATAACCCCGCATACATTCAGTTAAATGTCCAAAAAGAAACATTACTTGCGGAACAGAAAGCGCTGATTTCTCAAAAAAGAGATGTATTTAACAAACTGACCGCTTATGAGGGCAGAATGTTAAAAACTCCTGGTGTGGAGCAAGGCCTGATTACCCTGACACGCCAACTGCAAAGTGCAACAAATCAATACTATGCGATGCGTGAGAGGCAGTTTGGTGCAGAAATGGGTGAAGCGCTGGAAACCCAGAGTAAGGGTGAAAGATTTACCCTGGTTGAACCACCGAATTTTCCTCTTGAGGTTGCGAACCCGAACAGACCGGTTCTGTTGCTGCTGCTGCTTATCATCTCTCTGGCTGTCGGCATCGGGTTGGTTCCATTAAAAGAGTCTCTGGATCACTCGATCCGGGGCTCGAAGATGCTTGATTCAATTCAGGGTGCGCCGCCCATTGCCGAGATACCTTTTATTGTTACTTTAGATGAGGTTGCGCATGCCCGTCGCATACGTGTCTTTACGATGGCCGGTGCTCCGGTTGCCATCTTGCTTATCGTTGTGTCGGTTCATTTTATGCTGCAACCTCTCGATGTCTTGTGGTATGTAGTAATGCGCAGGCTTGGAATGTAAGGGAAGATTGACGACATGGAAAGAATCCAAAAAGCACTCGATCAGGCTGCACAAGAACGATCCGCTTCCAAGCGTGGATCTGGTGAGCAAAAGCAGCAAGCACCCGTTCAGCCAGTGGAAATCGATGAGAGGTTGATGCCTGCCCAGGAAATTTATTATTCACAAACCAAAATTGTTAATGTGTCTGCAGAGGTTCTGGAACAGAACAGATTGGTTGCGGCATTGCAGGACCATGACCTGACCGATGTTTATCGAATTCTCAGAACTCGTGTCTTGCAAACCATGAACAGTAATCGGTGGAATGCATTGGCTGTTACCAGCCCGGCGACCGGTTCTGGTAAAACGCTGACATCAATTAACCTGGCTATCAGTCTGGCCAGGGAAGTAAATCGTACCGTGTTGCTCGCTGATTTTGACCTGCGCAGTCCAGGTATTCATGATTACTTTGGTTATAAGCCCGAGGCAGGGCTAAGTGACTACCTGTTCAATGATGTTCCATTAGATGAGATTCTCTTTTCACCGTCGGTGGATCGGCTTGTTGTATTGCCGGGGCGGGAAAGTGTTCATAATTCATCTGAAATGCTTCGTTCGCCCAAGATGGTGCAACTCGTTGAAGAGTTAAAGAGCCGTTATACAGATCGATTGATTATTTTTGATTTGCCACCCATTCTTGCGGTGGATGATGCGCTGGCATTTTCACCCTATACTGATGCGATGCTGATGGTGGCAGAGAATGGCGCCACGCAACGAGAAGATTTGGGAAAGGCGCTCGATATTCTCAAGGATACGCCTTTAATTGGCACTGTATTAAACAAGTCGGATGTGGCTAGTCCTGACCCATACGGTAAGAAGTAAACTACCTTTGTCAGCGCTAGTGTCGGCATAGCAATTCGGGCAACGCAATGTACGAGCAATTTTTCGGCCTGAAGGAAAAGCCCTTCACCATTCTTCCTGATCCCTCATATTTATATATGTCGAAGGGGCATACGAAGGCACTGACGTTATTGCGTTATAGCATTATCGGGCGACAGGGATTTACGGTTATTACCGGCGAAATTGGTGCGGGCAAGACGACCCTGATCAACAGGCTGCTCGAAGATATTAATGAGGATGTCACCGTAGGCCTGCTCAATTTTACCGATCCGGGCGCCGCTGAACTTAATGAATGGGTTTCCATGGCTTTTGGTCTTGATTATGCCGGTAAAAGTCGGGTAGAGCTTTATGAGAACTTTATATCATTCCTGATCAGTCAGTATGCGCAGGGGAAGTATACGGTCTTAATTGTTGATGAAGCGCAGAACCTGATTATAAAAGGTCTCGAAAAGATTCGTATGTTGTCGAATGTGAATGCCGACAAAGAACACCTATTGCATCTTATCCTGGTCGGTCAGCCGCAACTGCGTGATTTACTTCGTGCGCCAGATCTTGTGCAGTTCGTTCAGCGGGTGTCGGTCTCCTATCATCTGGATTCCTTGTCATTAAGAGATTCAAAAGCCTATATTTCGCATCGTCTTGAGGTGGCCGGTGCAACTAATCGCGTGTTCAGTCCCAAGGCGCTGAAGATGCTTGCTGAGGCCGGTTGTGGGGTGCCTCGTATTATCAATGCTTTGTGTGATCTTGCCCTGGTGTATGGGTATTCCGCCGGTAAGAAGCTTATTGATGTTCGAATCGTCAAGTCTGTATTGGAAGATCGTGAGAAGATGGGGCTGCAGTCGCGAGATTGTGTACCATTTTCTTCTCCGGAGAGACGTGCATCTATATAGTTGCGATCGCTCAGGTAGTTCTGAAGTTGCCTTCATTCGTCTTGATGCGATGATTAACATTGTTGTCGGCCGGGGGGCAGTCTGACCATGAAAGTGGTAGTTCTCGGTACTCGTGGTATTCCAGATATTCCCGGCGGTGTAGAGACTCATTGTCAGGCGCTGTATCCGCGTTTGGTGGAGTTGGGTTGTGAGGTCGTACTGCTGACTCGTAAGTCGTATATTTCCAATCAGGCGGTTGACCGCTGGAGAGGTATACAGTTAGTGCATTTATTTACGCCGAGAAGAAAAAGTTTGGAGGCGATTGTCCATACCTTTCTCGGTATTTGTTACGCGCGATGGAATTCTGCCGATATTTTACACATCCATGCGGTTGGACCGGCCTTGCTTATCCCCTTTGCGCGTCTGCTGGGCCTGAAAGTTGTCATGACGAACCATGGCCCGGATTATGATCGGCAAAAATGGGGGAAAATGGCTTCATATATTTTGCGATTGGGTGAAAAAATTGGAGGAATATTCGCAAATGAGGTTATTGTTATATCTGAGGTTATCGCAAATATCGTTCAGCAGCGCTGCGGCAGATCCAGCCATTTGATCTATAACGGGGTCGAGTTACCAATAATTGCCACAAGTAATTCATTTATAGAGGAGTTGAACCTGAGGTCAGGTCACTATGTTCTGGCCGTGGCCCGCTTTGTTCCGGAGAAGGGACTCCATGACCTGGTCGAGGCATTTGACAAGGCTCAACTAGATTGCCATTTGGTAATAGCCGGCGACTCTGATCACCAAGACGAGTACAGTTCTCAACTGAAAGCAAACTGTCGCGACAATCCCCGGATCGTATTAACAGGTTATATCACGGGTGAGGAATTGCATCAGGTTTACTCGCATGCGCGGATATTTGTTCTTCCGTCCTACCATGAAGGGCTGCCAATATCGCTATTGGAAGCCTTGAGTTACGGTTTGCTACCGCTGGTATCGGATATACCCGCAAACCGGGAAGTCAATCTTGGTAGCCAGTATTATTTTTGTTGTGGGGTGGTTGATGATCTCGCGGATAAGCTGACATCTTTCTCAAAAATTGGTTTGGATGAAGTCCGACAGGAAGGTTTCAGGGATTTTGTTCGCGACAAGTACAACTGGGATAAGATTTCTGAGCAAACACACAGTGTCTACCAGTTGATCGATAAAAAATAGCCATTAAATGAAGACCAGTAGTATGAAGTACGATGCAGTAGAAAAACCAATGATGCCTACGGATGTTTCGATCATTACGACGTATCGATGTCAGATGCGTTGCAAGATGTGCAATATATGGGAACACCCAACGAATAGCGCCAAAGAGTTGACACCTAAGGATTACGAGAAACTGCCATCGTTCAAATTCGTCAATATCACGGGGGGTGAACCTTTTGTTAGACGTGATCTAGATGACATCGTAGAGGTTATGCGCAAGAAATCAGATCGCATCGTAATATCAACCTCCGGATACCAT
>PBZD01000052.1 GCA_002729875.1 Chromatiales bacterium
AAGTTCGAATCTTCTCACCCCGACCAATACCGAATGCGCCTCCTGTGACAATTGCGACCTTACCTTTAACTCTCTGCATCTGTAACTCCGATGATTCGGAGGGAATAATCATCTCCTGCAAACAGGCAGGTAAGTTTTAAATTCTGCAAGACTCGCTTGCCCGACTCAAGGAGATCGTGGTGCCCGCGCGCAGCGCTGCCCGATAACCAGCAATCGCGGCGCGGAAAAGATACCTACAACCTGCCGAGCCCCGTGAGAATTTTCTCCGGTGTGATTGGTAATTCTCGCACCCTGACACCGGTGGCGTTGTAGATCGCATTGGCAATGGCAGGTGCCGGTACCGTAACACACGGTTCAGACAGACTCTTGGCTCCAAACGGGCCGGTTGGTTCGTCGGATTCAATAAAGATGCTCTCGATTTTTACCGGCATCTCAACGGCTGTCGGCATCTTGTAGTCGAGAAAATCACTCGACAAGCAGGCGCCGCTGTCAGCATCAAACACCAGGTTCTCCATCAACGCGTAACCCATGCCCTGCTGGAATCCACCTTCTACCTGACCTTCGGCACCTGCCGGATGTATCAGCTTACCCAGGTCGTGAGCGAAAACCACTCTGAGCACGTCGACCTGGCCGGTTTCGGTATCCACTTCGACTTCAACGAACTCTACGGTAGCGGGCGAGGGATTTGCCGGGGGCGCCATACTCGACAGCCCGATGATAGTGCCTTTTTCTGCCAGGTTGGTCGGCTGGGGACCCTCCTCGGTCATCACCACGAACGGGGCCTCGGCACGCTCAACAACATCGGCCACCCGGATCTTCACATCCGGTGATCCTTTAACACAAACCATGCCGGCACGAACTTCCAGGTCATCCGGACCAGCTTCGAGCAAACCGCCCGCTACTTCCAGCAATCTCTGCTTGGCTTCGCCGGCAGCCGCCTTTACCGCATTACCCGCTGAATAAGTCACGCGACTTGCATGGCTGGGCGCATCAAATGGCACGGTATCGGTATCCGCATAGGTCATGCGAACCTGATCTGCAGCAAGGCCGAGTTCTTCGGCTGCAATCATGCACAAGGTTGTAATCTGTCCTGAGCCAAGATCGACTGTAGCCGTCGACAGATCTGCCGTACCATCCCGATTGAGTTTCACGATGGCACCGGAGTGCTCATAAATATCCGGAAACCCGACGCAACCGCTGACCCAGAGTGGCTGGCAACCCAGCCCGATACCCCTTTTCCTGACCCCCTGATCACTGCCCGCCGGTTTCCTGCTGCTCCAGTCGATGCGCTCGGCGGCTTGCTGCAGACAATCCTGGAACCGATAGCTGTCGAGCTTCGCTGCCGGATTGAACGGGTGGGGGTCGCCCTGCTGATAGGAATTATTCAGCCGGAACTCAACCGGATCAAAACCCAGTTCTTCGCATATCTCATCAATCTGCGATTCAACCGCAAAAGCACCCTGCGGTGACCCATAACCCCGGTAACCGCCACCGATGATGTTGTTTGTATAGACTGTTTTACCTTCCCAGTGCTGATCCGGACAGGGATAGGTTAAAAGAATACCGAACATACCATGCACATTGATGACTTCCGCACCATGTGTCGCATGCGCACCGCAATCCAGGGTGCTCTCGGCATAGCGGGCAACGAACCGACCCTCTTTCGAAATCCCGGTCTTGAGATAAACCTTGATCGGATTTCGGGTAGTTGAGATGAAATCTTCATAGCGGGTTTGTTCGATCCTGACCGGTCTGCCGGTTTTCAGGCTTAGCAGGGCAGCAACCGGTTCGATGTAACCTATATCAAGCTTCCCACCAAAGCCGCCGCCGATATAGGCGGGTTTGATCACCTTGACCTTGCCTTCCGGCATATCAAGCGCAAAAGCCAGCTTTTCCCGCAAGCCGAACAGGTGCTGCATCGACGAGTGAACGGTCAGGTTGCCTGCAACATCGCTGTCGACGACACAAACTCTGGGCTCCATATAGCAGGTGTGGACTCTCTGGGTTTGATAGGTACCCTCAAAAATATGCTCAGCCTTTTCAAAAGCCGCCTCGACATCCCCAAAGGAGATGACCGGGTTGACCGCCACATTTTTTTCCGTCCCCGCATGAATCACCGGCGCGCCGTCAGCCATTGCGGCATCCGGGTCAAACACGGCCGGCAACTCCTCATACTCTACCTCGATCAGTTCCAGAGCCTGTTCGGCAATGCCGGCGGATGTGGCCGCCACCGCCGCCACCGGTTGACCGGCATAACGCACGGTATCGCTCATGATGAGCATATCCTGGACCATGCTGGGTGCCAGGGTAGGTACAAAATAGACCGGGCAGTATTTTCGTTGCGGCACATCCTGTGGTAACAGGACGGCTTTCACACCCGGCAGTTTTTCTGCAGCCCCGGCGTCAATACTTACAATCCGGGCATGTGGATACGGACTGCGCAACAGCTTGGCATGCAGCATTCCGGGCAACACGACATTGACCGGAAACTGTTTACCGCCGGTTACTTTATCCAGCGCATCGGGACGCGGGACACTGTTGCCAAGAACGCTCCTGTTCGTCATAAGCCCAACCCTCTTCAGGCGCTGTTCGCTGCCGCCAGTTTGATGGCATCTACAATTTTTTGATAGCCGGTACACCGGCACAGATTGCCGGCAATAGCGTGCCTGATCTGCTCTTCATCCGGACTCGAAACTGTTGCCAGTAGCTCCCGCGCTGCCATGATGGTGCCGCAGGTACAGTAACCGCACTGTACTGCACCGGCATCGATAAAGGCCTGTTGCAACGGATCGAGTTTGCCGTTCTCACCGACTCCCTCGATGGTAACAATGGGCCTATCCTGCACGGACATTGCATAGGTCATACAGGAATAGACCGCTTTGCCCTCCACGTTCACAGTGCAGCTGCCACAACCACCCGAATCACACCCCTTTTTGGTTCCGATCAGGCCCAGGTCTTCTCTTAGTACCCGTAACAGGCTGTCCTGAGGTGCAACAGCGAGTTCGTGAACCTCGCCGTTTATTTCCAGACTGATAAGTTGTTTCACAATCAACTGCTCCTCGTCAGCCGGGCGATGGCGCGTTGCAGGGCACGCTCCGTCAGTACACTTGCCATCGCGGAACGATATTCAGCCGATGCCCGGTGATCTGCCATGGGCGAGATATCCACCTGCACCGCAGTCCCCGCTGCTTTCATTAACTCATCAGTCAGCTTCTGGCCCTCCAGCAATTTCTCCGCCGCTGCCGACCGCAACGTTATTTCGTTAACTCCACCGCCCAGGGCTACACTTGCTGACCGGCAAACTCCCGACCGATCAAGATTAATCTGCACCGCCACATTGACGATTGCAAGGTCATTGGCATTGGTTGCAAGCTTGATAAAAGCGCTCACAGATCCGCTAACGGGTTGCGGCAAAACCAGGCCGGTCACAAATTCATCCACACCTAACGAGCTTTCGAACAAACTGGTGGAGAAATCTTTCAGGTTGATTTCCCTGGACCCGGTATTGCTTTCAACTTTCACCTTACCACCAACCGCCAGCAAGGCCGTCGGCAAATCAAAATAGGGACAAACTGCCGCAATACTGCCGCCGACTGTTGCCGCATTCATGATTTGAGCAGGTGGATAACTCAGCGCATCCTTTACGGCGCCCCAACCGGGATCATTTTGTATCTCCGGTACTTTTTCAAAATCGGTAAACCGGGTCATGGCGCCAACCTGCAACCCGTCCGGGTCTGTCACGATGTTGGCCAATCCAAGCTTCTGGATATCGATAAAGACATCAACACCCGACAACAAATCTCTCGCGGCAAGACCGTGGACGAAACTTCCCCCGGCCAGAATCAAGGCACGCTCACCATATTCCTGAAGCAATGCAACTACTTCCCTGCCATTACCCGGCAGGAAATAGTTTTCAAAAGTTGCCAGTGACACGAACCCTCTCCCATCAGCAGCCGAATGATGGCCTTTGTTACAGCTCAGCACTCTCTGATCACCCGGTTCCCGCAAGCGCTAACCAGAATTTGCAAGGGAGCAGATTAGCATGTTTGCAAATACGCCTATCTACCATATGAGCGAGATAATTGACCAAAAGACCAAAACTGAATCTCGCTCAACAGGTCAAACTATTTCAGTCATAACTGCGCTGATAACCGGGCTAGCCTATTCCATGGTTGCACCGACATAACTGTCGCCACTGATGTATTAGCCTGCGCGGATCAGCCTCCCTGCCTGATGTCCCCAGGTACCGCCCGCAAGGCTGCCGCAAGACTCTCTTCGATGCTCAGATCTGAAGTGTCAATGGTTAAGTGAGCCTTGGCATAAAATGGCTCACGCTCAGTGAGTATTGAACGCAGATCGGCCATGGCATCATCATGATCCAGCATCGGTCGCAGGTCACCCTGCTCGACGACACGCTCCATGTGTTTCTCTGGTCTGGCCTGCAGCCAAATGACAAAACAGGTGGTCAGCAGTATGTTCAACAATCGTGGCTCGGTTACTATACTGCCGCCCGCTTCGATCACACAACGATCATGACGCTTAAGTGTTTCCGCCAACGACTGCTCTTCCAGCCGCCGGTATCCAGCCTGCCCGGACAGGGCAAAAACCTCCGAAACATTCATCCCCGCCAAGGCCTCAATAACCGACACCAAGCCGATGAAGGGCAAACCCAGTTGTTCGGCCAGCATTGCCCCGATCGTGCTCTTGCCCGCACCACGCAACCCAATCACCGCAACCCGACGTTGAGAATTGGCCGATAGCGAAAACCGCTCGTAGAACATCTGCAGCGCAATTTTCTGATCATCGGGCGTTAATTCACCCAGCAACTCCGACACCAGCACCTGTTCAGCGGTCTGGTGGTCATAAATTCGCAGCAGTTCAGCAACATCAATATTCAGCGCAGCGGCAACCCGGTCGAGCAACGCGATCGAGATATTCCCGCATCCTTGTTCCAACTGCGCCAGGTAGCGCTCGGAAACATCTGAGCGCTGTGCCAGCATCTTGCGGGTCATGCCCCGAAGCGCCCTCAGGTTGCGAACCTTCTTACCTACCAGCGGCAGTAATCCGTTAATCTCGGCTGGTTTTGTGTCGGGCTGTGTAGCCAATGAAACCCTCATGGTAATAACGCCGGGTCTAACCCGGCAGCGATTCAGAACTAATTATTATTCATTTTATACCACCAACTTTGCAGGTTAATGCACTATCATACATACCGACCAACAAATGGTTACCGACTTGGTATCATTACGCAAAGCCCTGTAAATGAATTCCACACTCGTCGGAGCGTATTTTCTCAAATGCTTGTGTATAACATTGGAAGCTTTACTACTGGGGCTCTTCCTGTTGTAAAACACTATCGATTTTCTTTTGTACCAGGATCAGGCTTTCTGTCAGCGATTTGGATTCTGTCTTTGACAACCGGGTAAGAAGTTCTTCGATGACCAGCCGATATTCGGCATGCATTTGCTCCCACAACGTGCGGCCTTTAACGGTGAGCGTAACCACCTGCACACGTCTGTCCTTTCGTGATCGCGCCTGTCTGACACACTGGTCCTGTCGAAGACGCCTGACAACGCCGGTCACATTGCCTTTTGAAACCATCAACTTCGATGCAAGCTGGCCCATGGTCAGGCCATCAGGGAACTGCACCAGTGCTGTCAGCACATCATAGCGAGGCAGACTGGAATTAAAAACATGGTTGAAACGCCGGCGCAAAGATCGTTCCACGCTGGTGAAACAACCCAGTAATGCCAGCCACACACGCATACGATGCTGCGCGGGCGGCAATGCATCCACGGCGATTTCAAATAGATTCCTGTCCGGCATATGATTTTGGCAGCATGATGGAAGACTGTTTCCCCGCACGGTGTCCGGCAAATCAGGCAGCGGACCATGCGGGCCACCGAAAAAAAGTCAGGCCCCTTTTGTCGGAACCTGACTGGTAACAGACTATATATCAGAACTTGAAGGTAATAGCACCGCCAACCGTACGTGGATGTGGACGCAGCCGAATACCACTGACGCCGAAATTCTCCTGTGTGCCCGTATAGTACTCTTCATCACCCGCATTCTGCACATACAGCACCAAGGAAACGCTTTGCCACTCGTATCCGCCGCGCAAATTAATGACATCGTATGACGGGCTCCGGTACGGGAACTCATCCGGACCCACCTCGCGAGCGGCTCTGGTTTGAAGATTCGTCAGGCCCTCAATATCCGAGTACTGACCATCGCGATTAATTAACTCGCCCCGGAACCACCATTCGTTGCTACCCGATGGATACCGAAATTCGGCAAACAGGTTCAACGTATGCTCCGGCGCCTTGGGGAGTTCCAGGCCCTTCAGGTCAACAACATACCCCCCGGTGATTTCTGCCTGGGAGTCGCTGGTGATTTCCGTATCCAGCATGCCAAATGAGCCACCTACCGTGAGGTTGTCAGTCAACAAAGCCACAAATTCAACCTCCAGCCCCAAAGCTTCTGCTTCTTCGATATTAATGGCCTGCTCGAAGTTGGATGACAGATCGCCGGGTGTCAGGAAGCGGAAGGCCTCCATTTGGAAGTCATCCCATTGTAGATAAAAGGCCGATGCATTGACTCGCAAACGACGATCAAGCACCTCACTCTTAACGCCAATCTCATAATTCCACAGCGTTTCCTCATCGAAGGAGACGCTGAATGCCGGATCACCTGCCTGATTCGTCTGGTTACCGACCGAGTTGCCACCCGCTTTGTAACCCTTTGAGATCACACCGTAAATGTTAACGTCATCCGACGCTGCGTACGTGACAGCCAACCGCGGAGCGAAATCACTAAACGAGGAGTTTGCTGAGGAAACCGGGCGCTGATAATTATCAAAGCTCTCGAAAAACCCTGGTCCGGGAGCGCATCCACAGGTCGGCGCAATACCAGATGCGGTGAGTGAGTTATCAACATCATCATCAGTGTAGCGGCCACCAAATGCGATATCCCACTGGTCACCCACATGCAAGGTATAGTCTGCGAATACTGCCAGGCTATCGACTTCAAACTTCTTGCTGTTCAGAGCCAGCCCGAGACCCGCCGGAAACGGCGGCAACCAGCCGACACCACCCAGCGTAGCAGCCGCCTGGGACGCAATCGCAACATTGTTCTCCTGGGTCTGCTCATCGGATGCATACAGGAAGCCGACGACCCAGTCACCAGTGTCATTGGATCCCGCCAGTCGCAGCTCGGTGCTGATCGAGTCGCCTTCATAAAGGTTCGTTCTGACCAGCGTATCGGCGCCGCCGATCAGGTCATTGTCAAACAGCCGGCGCTGCTCGGAATCGATGAAGCCGGTAACCCAGTGCAGGGTCATGTCATTGGCAAAGGTATGCTGGATATTCAGAATACCGACAGTCGTTTCAAGATCATTCGATTCCTGCTGATCATGCGACAATGTATTCCGGTTGTCCGGCCAGAATCCAGTGCCCGGATCCAGTGCTGCAGTGAGACCGAATGAGTCTGCACTGTCGATATCCAGAATTCCGGAGGGCACGTTCTCGTCCGTACCTTGTTCTTCATCATTATAGATCAACGTAAAATCAAGGCTGGTATTATTGGAAATATCCCAGGAACCCCTGATGCGAGCCATGAGGTAGTCGTGACCGCTGTCTTCCTCGCCGTTTGGCGTGAAACCATTTTCTGCCGCTGCCGGACAACTTGCTGCGCTGGCACCCGTGGCACACGCGTTCTCCACAAGCCCGCTGCTGTCCTCATAGTAAAGAACCCCACGCAGTGCAAATGTATCGCCTGCCGGAAAGTTAATCATGCCGGTCAGACTCAACTGCTCACCTGCATTGTCGTAGAACTCCCCACCAAGACGCACTGAACCTTCAAATTCATCCGTCGGTGCATTGGTAGTCAGGTTAAGCGCACCACCCACAGAGTTACGACCGAAATATGTACCCTGCGGCCCTCGTAGCACCTCAACCCTTTCCATATCCGGAAGGAACGGGTTGGCAACCTGATTAGGCACTGACGTTACGCTGAATCCATCGATATACAGGCCGATGGAGTTGATGAAAGCGTTTTCGCCAGAAACCAGATTGTTAATACCGCGAATCGATAGGCCCAGCCCGCGCGAGCCTGACTGACCATCCTCCGTAAAACTCACATTAGGCGTGAGTTCCAGGTACTGGGTAGCATTGGTAATGTTCTGCTTGTCCAGTTCCTCGCCTCCAAAAACCGTCATAGCGATCGGAACTTCCTGCAGTTTCTGTACGCGGCGCTGGGCAGTGACGGTGATTTCTTCAAGAGCCGCCTCCTGCGCTATCGTCTGCTCTAAAGACAGCAGAGCTGCTACGACTGTGAGAATCGATATGGTGATACGTCGGTTCATTGCCTGTCCCCCCTTATGGAGATTGATATAATCCGATCGCGCGGCCTGAGATCCGCGTTTCTGTTAGCCTTTACATAACATAAAATTGATGAAAAGTTGTAATTTTCACCAACCTTGCTTAGTTTATAGGTTAACCATTCTGATGCCAAGTTCTATTAGGCATAAAGAAATCAAATAGTTGAAGGCTTTTACCTGTTACGATTCAACGCGGATCAGCATGTTGCATATATACAACACAGGAACCTATTGTTCATCTGCGCGCAACCAACCCGACCGTACCGTTGACACTGGCTTGATCGAACCAGGCCCATGATCCGGCATCTTCTCCAATCCGGGGATCCGCCAAAAAAGTAGCCCGCGGCAGCCAGGTGCCTGTAGTAGCACATAACCACCCATCCATTGCTCCGTCATAGTCTGGCGACCACTGATTTGAGTTCCGTGTACTGCAGCAACGACTCCATACCGTTCTCCCTTCCCCAGCCGGACTGCTTGTAACCACCAAACGGGATGGCCATATCCGGTATGCCATGGCAGTTAATCCAGACGATCCCCGCGCGGATTGCCGCTGCTGTCCTGTGTGCTTTGCCAAGATCACGCGTCCAGATGCTGGCAGCAAGTCCGTAATCACTATCATTTGCTATTCCTGCGATATCGTCATTGGCAGCAAACTTCATCGCAGCCAGAACCGGGCCAAAAATTTCTTCGCGTACAATCTCCATTTCGTGGGTTATGTCTGCAAACACGGTCGGTTGCAGAAAATAGCCTTGCATTCCCGCAATTCTTTCGCCGCCGGCAACGATACGTGCGCCCTCCCTCCTGCCGGATTCGATGTATCGGCAAACCGTCTGCAAATGCCCAGCCGAGATCAAGGGCCCCATGTCATTAGCACCGTCACCCGCCGGACCAACTTTCATTCTTTGTGCAATTTCGGCAACGCCTTCGACCACCTGATCATAAACGGGCGCCTCAACGTACAAACGCGAACCCGCTACACAGACCTGACCCGCATTGGAAAAAACAGCCTGCGCTGCGCCATTGATCGCCTGCTCCAGATCTGCATCGGCAAAAACGACAACTGGTGACTTGCCGCCAAGTTCAAGGGTCACTTTTTTCAAATTGCCTTTGGCCGCATCGACGATACTGCGGCCAACCCTGGTGGAACCGGTAAATGAGACCTTGTCGACATCATGATGTGCCGCCAGCAACTGACCGACAGACTCGCCGCTACCAAGCAGAATATTGATGACACCGCTGGGTATGCCGGCCTGCAAAGCGATTTCGCCCAGACGGATAGTAGACAACGGTGTTTGAGTTGCCGGACTCGATGGTCGAGACCTCGATTTGGGAGGTGTTGTCGAG
>PBZD01000053.1 GCA_002729875.1 Chromatiales bacterium
AAGTTCTCAGCACTACGGTCATATGGCGGGGATTAGGTTGAGCGGGCAAGGCCAATGGGTGCCCTGCGTATTTGTTCGGGCAATTATGTTAGATTCTATTTCTATAAATTTATGCTGCTACGTATTGTTGTTGGCAAATCACCTGATTATGTAAAAAATCTGAAAGGCAGTGAGGTTTTGTATTTCAATAACTTATGTTAACTTTCTTGAAGCAAACTTAGTTCTGTTGATGGAAACATGCGCAAATATTAATAGGGGTCGAAGCGCATTTTTCCACCGGCGGTCAGGCTGGAGAGGCGCCGTAGATAGTCAATAAAAATGCGCTTCGACCTCTATTTTCGCCTTTTCCGTAACAGTCGGTTGCCACCGTGTAAAGTTTGCGCCATGCTGACTAAATGAGACCGCTGGTGACATTTTTCCTTATTACGCTGGTTGCTGCTCAGTTCGAGTACCTGACCGATGCGGGCGCGTTTCTGGATCAGGAGTACAGCGGCAGCGGTATTCCTGGCCTCCATCTGGATTTGGAGCATGGCCATCAGGATCATGATCTTGATGACTGCGATCATTGTTGCCATGGTGCCGGCCATCTGACTGCAATGGCGGTAAATCTGCCACTTGCCGTATGGTGCGGACCTGCGGCAGAATCCGACGTGGCTCCGGTCAGCCTTGCCTCGCTGGCTATGCCGCCTCCTGTCCCACCCCCAATCAGCTGATTCATAGCGATCTCCGCCACGTATGACGGTCCTGCACCGATATTGGCGTGGATATCCGTATTACCCCGGGAACCATGCGAGTTTGCGTCGCGGCCCGGCGTGGTAAAGGTAAATCCATAACTACCTTTACCTCTGAATGCCTCGAAGGGTGGCCAAGATGAACATTATTAGTGTAGCGACAATCACCTTGTTGGGTGTGACCTGGGCCGCCGCTGGCATGGCGGCGGAACGCATCCCGCTAACCTTGTCGGCGGCAGTGGCAAGGGCAACCAGCGCACACCCGGCGTTGCGGGCGGCGCAATTGCAGGTCGAGATTGCCGGAGGCCAACGCGATGCGAGCGCGCTGGCGCCGGTGACCACGGTCGGGCTTGAAGTTGAAAACTTTGCCGGCCATGGTTCGGTATCCGGGTTTGATGCGGCCGAAACCACGCTATCGATTGCCGGTAAGTTCGAACGTGGTGATAAATCAAAGCTGCGGCGAACGGCCGGGGAGCGGCGGGTTGATCTTGCCAGGTTGGGTGAGTTATCCATCCGACTGGAAGTCGAGGCCGCCACGGAACAGCTTTTTTACCGTGCATTGGCGGCCCAGCACAGCGAGAAAAATGCCACCGCAGCAGTGGCGCAGGGCGAACAACTGCTGGCCATTGTGCAGCGGCGGGTTGAAATTGGCCGCTCATCACTGGCGGAAAACCATACCGCCGTTATCCGCCTGACCCGTGCAAATCTTAACCAAGAGCAGGCCGTTCGGTTGGCACGCGCCGCTCGGAATCAACTGGCAATGCAGTGGGGAATGCCGGTGGCAGACTTCGTCGCTGTTGACGGGAATCTTATGCATATTCCGCACATTTCAGATCTTTCGGTGTTGCATGACCGGGTTGAAGCAAACGCGGCGTTGCTTCAACTGGCGGGCGAACTGGAACTGGCCCGTGTCCAGCAACGACTCGTCGCTGCCCAGGCAAAAACTGACCTTAAAGTATCAGCGGGTATTCGTTACCTGTCGGAGTTGAATGATGCTGCGTTGCTGGTTGGTGTCAATGTACCGATCGGCCAGCAAAAACGTACCCTGCCACTTAGTAATGTGGCACGTGCCCGCCAGGCACAGATTCCGTTGGAATCCGAACAACTGCGGCGTGAACTGTTCGGCACGTTAGTCGGTCTGCATGCCGAAATAGAGCAGCGGAAACTGGCATTAACCGCAATTCGTGATGACATGGTGCCGCGTGCGGATGAATCACTTGAATTGTACCGAGAGGGTTATGACCTGGGTGGTTTTTCATTGCTTGAATTAACCGAAGCACAAAACATGGCACTCGGTCTGCGACAAGAGTTGGTGGCAGTGGCCGCAGAGCTGCACGAATTGCGGATCGAATTATCAAGACTGACGGGTGACTCACAGACTCTGGGAGGCACGACATGAATAAAACGCTAATCACTGGATTTATTATTGTTGTCATTACGACAGCAGTCAGTATTGGTGTGCTGACCCGGGAACCGGGCAGTGCTGAAGATAAACATGAGCATGAAGCTCAGGGTCATGCTGATCATGATGAGGCAGACCGTGGTCCTCACGGCGGCCGCCTGCTGTCTCAGGGTTCATTCGCTATCGAAATTGTAATTGCCGAAACGGGTTTGCCGCCCGAATTTCATGTTTATGGATATGATCACGATCAGCCGCTCGCGCCGGATGATTTCTCATTGCGTATTCAGTTGACCCGGCTGGACGGAACAGTCGACAAGTTCAACTTTTCACCGTTAGGTGATTTTCTGCGTGGTGACGGTATTGTCAGTGAGCCACATTCATTCGACGTAGAAGCCAGCGCATTATTTGCTGGCAATGCATTCAGCTGGAACTATGCAAGCCATGAGGGCCGCACGCAAATCCCGGAGCAGATTGCCGCAGAGTCCGGTGTTGGTGTTGCGATTGCAGGTTCGGCGCTGGTTGTCGATACCATTCAGGTAACCGGTACAGTGCAGGCACCGCCGTCCGGACTTTCCGAGGTGCGTGCGCGCTTTCCGGGAGTCGTCAGGAAAATTTTTAAGGATGTGGGCGATGAAGTGCAGGCAGGCGAGCTACTGGCGATTGTCGAAAGTAATGAAAGCTTGCGAACCTATGATGTCAGGGCACCGATTTCCGGCCTGATTGTGGCACGGGATCTGCAGGTTGGACAGGTTGCAACCAACAATCCTTTATATCAAATCATCGACCTGACGACGGTCTGGGTGCAACTCGATGCGCTGGGTCGTGACGCTGCGCAAGTGGCTGAGGGTCAATCAGTGCAGATTATCACCCTCGATGGTCTTACAGTGGAAGGCAGCATTGAGTGGCTGTCACCTCTGGTGGCTCACGGTAGTCAGAGTCAACGTGCCCGGGTACCGTTACCTAATCCGGACTGGCGCATCCGGCCCGGTCAGTTCGTCCGCGGTATCGTGACGGTTGCATCATCCGAAGTACCACTGGCGGTAAGAACGTCTGCTTTGCAGACTTTTCGTGATTTCGATGTGGTCTACGAAAAAATCGGTACCACCTATGAGGTGCGTATGCTCAGTCTCGGTCGTCGTGACAGCGAGTATGTTGAGGTTCTCGGCGGGCTTACTCCGGGCGCTGTCTATGTGACTGACAACAGTTACCTGATCAAGGCCGACATTGGCAAGTCAGGTGCAAGCCACCAACACTGAGGAAGCACGATGCTGGAAACATTAATTAGTGCATCGTTGCGGCGCCGATGGTTTGTGCTGTTGGCGGTATTCGGATTTTGCGTTTTGGGGGTTTACAGCTACCAGCAGCTACCGATCGATGCCGTTCCCGATATTACCAACGTACAGGTGCAGATCAATACGGAGGCATCCGGTTATTCACCGCTTGAGGCGGAACAACGCATTACCTTTCCGGTCGAAACTGCACTGGCGGGCTTGCCTTATCTTGATTACACCCGCTCATTGTCACGTTACGGCCTGTCGCAGATTACGGTTGTTTTCAAGGACGGTACAGATATATATCTCGCCAGGCAGCTGATCGGTGAACGCCTGTCAGAAGTAAAGGGGCAATTACCGGCCGGCATAGAACCGGCAATGGGACCGATTGCTACCGGGCTCGGGGAAATTTTTACTTATGCTATTTCCAACGAGCCGGGAACCGAGCTGAGCCCGATGGACCTGCGCACTGTGCAGGACTGGATTGTGAGGCCGCAACTGCGTAAAACTCCCGGTGTTGTTGAGGTGAATACAGTGGGCGGCTACACGAAGCAGTTCCATGTGCTTCCGGACCCGGTTCGACTGCAGGCCTACGACCTGACATTGCAGGACCTGGTTGCTGCTTTGCTGCGCAATAATGTCAATCAAGATGCGGGCTATATCGAATACAGCGGTACGCAATATACCGTGCGTTCACCCGGGCAGGTCAGCAACATTGAGGAGATACGTGAAATTGCAGTTACCTACCGTAACGGCGTACCGATATTATTATCAGAAATTGCCGAGGTGGAGCTTGGCGGTGAACTGCGAACCGGCGCGGCAACTCAGAACGGCAGGGAGGTTGTGCTCGGTACGGTATTCATGTTGCTCGGTTCGAACAGCCGTGAAGTGGCGCGGGCCTCGGCCGAACGCATAGCTGAAATCCAACCGTCATTACCGGATGGTGTGGTACTCGAAACACTCTATGACCGCACATCGCTGGTCGATAAAACTATCGCTACGGTAGCGAAGAACCTGGCGGAGGGCGCACTGCTGGTGATTCTTGTGCTAATGCTTTTGCTGGGCAACTGGCGCGGCGCATTGATCACGGCTGCCGTGATACCGGTTGCGATGCTGATGACAATAACCGGCATGGTGCAGGCCGGTGTTTCGGCTAACCTGATGAGTCTCGGTGCACTTGACTTCGGATTAATCGTTGACGGTGCCGTAATTATCGTTGAGAACTGCCTGCGAAGACTTGGCCAGGCCAGGCGTTCATCGAACCAGGTGCCCGCTTTAAAAGAGCGATTGGTAATAGTGAGTGCCGCGACCCGCGAAGTGATCCGCCCCGCAGTATTCGGTGTGACGATTATTCTGGTGGTTTATTTGCCGGTGCTGTCGCTGGCAGGTATCGAAGGCAAGATGTTCCGCCCGATGGCCTTTACCGTGATCTTTGCACTGTTGTCGGCACTTATATTGTCGCTGACCGCTGTTCCGGCGGCGATTGCTTTGTTTGTCAAAGGGCGGGTGGCGGAAACGGAAAACCGCTTGATGCTTGCCGCCAGGGCAGCCTACCAACCCGTGCTGAAATTTGCATTGAATAACCGCGCCAGCGTTGTTTTAGCGGCGCTGGGATTGGTCGTTATTAGTGGCGCTCTGGCTACGCGTTTGGGTACTGAATTTGTGCCACAACTGGATGAGGGCGATATCGCCATGCACGCAATGCGTATCCCGGGCACGGGTCTGCAGCAGGCCGTTCAGATGCAAAATGCTCTGGAGAAGAAACTCAAGGAATTCCCTGAGGTCTCCCATATTTTTACCAAGATAGGCACCCCGGATGTCGCTACTGATCCCATGCCGCCCTCAGTGGCAGATGTCATCATAATACTTAAAGATCGCAGCGAATGGCCTGACCCGCGCAGGTCAAAGGCGAACCTGGTCGGAGCAATGGAGCAGGCAGCTCGCCGTGTGCCCGGTAACAATTACGAGTTCACACAACCGATTCAAATGCGCTTTAACGAACTTATCTCCGGAGTGCGTTCCGATCTTGCCGTGAAGTTATATGGTGATGATCTTGATACATTAGTCGAAGTTGCGGAACGAATTAAACAGGAACTTGACGGGGTGCCGGGTGCCGCTGATGTGCGCACCGAACCAGTAACCGGGTTGCCTGTGCTAACCGTGACTCCACGACGCGATCGGCTCAGACAATTTGGTCTGTCAGTTGCCGATGTACAGGGTAACCTCAGTATTGCGCTGGGTGGTGCAACAGCCGGGAAAGTCTATGAAGGCGATCGACGTTTCGATATTGTTGTACGGTTAAGCGAAGCATTGCGTAACAATCTTGCTGCAATCGGCCGCCTGCCGATCCCGCTGCCACCAAATCCGGCCGCTGTCATTGGCGATGCGGACAGTTTGGGTTATGTCGGCACACCACCGGAAACTGTGCCGTTGGCGGAAGTCGCGGAGATTAGCTTTGAGGTCGGGCCAAACCAGATCAGTCGGGAAAACGGCAAACGGAGAATTTTTATCACCGCAAATGTACGCGGCCGCGACCTGGGTTCGTTTGTTGCCGATGTGCAGAAACGAATCGCACAACGGGTCGACATTCCTGCCGGTTACTGGGTGGAGTACGGCGGCACCTTCGAGCAACTGATCGCCGCATCACAACGTTTAACGGTACTCGTGCCGGTTACCCTGCTGCTTATTTTTATCCTGTTGCTTACCGCCTTCGGTTCTGTAAAGGATGCGGCACTGATTTTTTCCGGCGTGCCGCTGGCGCTAACCGGGGGGGTGGCCGCGTTGATGTTGCGGGGCATGCCGCTCAGTATGTCAGCGGCAGTCGGATTTATTGCGCTGTCGGGTGTTGCCGTCCTGAACGGTGTGGTGATGCTGTCCTTTATTCAGGATCTGCGCCAAAAGCTGGATTTGGACACGGCTATTATCGACGGTGCATTGCAACGCCTGCGTCCGGTTTTGATGACGGCTCTGGTTGCCAGTCTTGGTTTTGTACCGATGGCATTTAATGTCGGTACCGGCTCTGAAGTACAACGCCCCCTGGCTACCGTCGTAATCGGAGGAATCATTTCATCAACCGTGCTGACACTGGTTGTATTGCCCGCCTTATACCGGATGTTTCACGGCGGGTGGAGTCGCAACCAGGCAGGTAACTAATCTTCAGGCTCGGGACGGGCCGATTGACAGCGCACTATGCAGGCGCGGGAAAGGACTGCCTGGTTTTATTCGGCCGACGGCTCGGTTTTAACGGGCGGTCGGCATCGTGCCGCAAGCTCTTCAAGCCGGCTTTTCAACTGTGCACGTTGTCCGGGGGTTAACACCTGATGGAACTTTACCCGCATCTCACTGAGCAGAATGACAGTTTCAGCAGTACTTGCTGCGGCGGAGGCGCTGACTTCCTGCGCAATGGGCCAATAGCCGGGATCATCGGGCTCGGTCATGGCCAGTTTTTTGCCGATGTCGCCCATGAGCTTCGCCAGGTCACGCAGGCGCTCGCCATAGTCCATGGCCAGTATCTGCAAATCCTGTTGCTGTTGCCCGCTCAGACCCAGCCCGGTGGCAAATGATTGCAGGTAGTCGGCCGGTTGCTGAGTTCCATCATGTGCAGCAAACTGACAGCCATCCGGGATTCTGGAATATGACTTATGTGTTCCGGTCATGCCCGGGTGGTGGGTTCCGGCCATATCCGGGTGGGCTGCAAATGCGAGGGGGGTGCCGCCGAGAGTCAAACCGGCTGCAACGATAAGCTTGCCAATGTGACGAGAAATTGCGGGCAGATACATGTTGGGTTCCTTAACGACTAGCGTTCTTGCTGGATATATCTTGCTCATAGCATATCATGCCAGGCACTGATGCAAGGTATTTTGCTGATTTTCATCGGTTCCGAGCAACCGCCCCGAGGACACCAATCCCGAATCCTTTTGCTTGCAAGCTGTCCTAACGCCGCATGATCCTTTATCCTCCGAATCCAAGCCTGCCGATACGTTCAGCCAACCGCGTATGAAATTCACAGCAAACCATCCGAAGCATTGTTACTCAACTCGTGCTATCGCAGGGTGGATACAGTGAATCAGGATTTTCGCCATGGTTGATTGTTCAAAGACCTGCTTGTCGGCTATTGATCTGACCCTGTGGCGTGGCCCCAATTGCCTGTTCGAGGAACTGTCTTTTCAGGTTGATGCCGGTTCATTACTACTGGTGCGTGGTACAAACGGTTCGGGGAAAACAACCTTGCTGCGCGTCCTGAGCGGTCTGACGCGGCCGGAATCCGGACATGTCCAGTGGTGTGGTGAATCGATTGAAAAAACTCGCCAGGCTTTCACTGCCGCATTGGCCTATTTTGGGCATGCCGACGGTCTTAAGGCAGATTTGACCGTAACCCAGAACCTTGAGTTTTCGGCGCGACTTTATGGCCGGTCCGGCGAACAGGTTTCCGGGTTGCTCAAGGCGCTGAATTTATCTCAGTGCGCGCAGTTGGAAACGCGTTACCTGTCGGCCGGACAGAAACGGCGAACCGCATTGGCCAGAGTGTTGATGTCGAATGCGACCCTCTGGCTGCTGGATGAACCTGTTACCAACCTGGATAGTGTCGGACGTGACTATGTTGAAGACCGGCTGCGCGAGCATATTGCCGGAGGTGGCCTCGCAATTGCAGCCACCCATGAAGATATCCGCCTGGCGAGTGAATCGCCGGATGAAATTTTTCTTGGAGATGATGCGTGAATCTTGCCCGGTTCTTTGCGGCCATCGTGCGGCGCGAATTGCAAATTGCCTTTAAACGCTGGGGGGATCTCGTCAGTCCGCTGATGTTTTTTGTGATGGTCGCGTCGTTATTTCCGCTGGCACTTTCACCGCAGCATGAAATGTTACGCAATCTTGGTCCGGCTGTGTTGTGGATTGCCGCCTTACTGGCCACGCTGTTATCGCTTAATGCACTGTTTCGCGCCGATATTGAGGACGGCAGCATGGAACAACTGGTGCTTAGTCCATATCCTTTGGCACTGGCACTATTCGGTAAAACGGTTGCGCACTGGCTGCTGAACGGATTGCCGCTGGTTGTGCTGGCACCGGCACTGGCCGTTACCTACTATCTGCCGGGGGAGGGGGTGCGCGCATTATCGCTGACCCTGCTCATCGGTACGCCGACGCTGAGTCTGCTCGGCGCCGTGGGAGCGGCGCTGACGGCCGGCGTACGGCAAAGTGGTGGTTTGCTGGCCTTGCTGGTATTACCATTGATGTTGCCGGTGTTAATGTTTGGTGCCCGGGCGACCGATCTGGCGGCTTCCGGTGAGCAGATCAGCGGGCCGGTTTATTTGCTCAGCGCATTGTTTTTGCTGGCCTTGAGCCTGTTGCCGTTGGCTTCGGCAGCGGCAATACGTATAAGCCTTGATTGAGCTGTAGCCGGGTTGCTGGTTCTATCTGCCTCGTCAACCGGGTATTAATTTAGGATTGCATGTTACTGACTTAATAAACATGTGGAATTGGTTTCATAAACTGGCTTCGCCGCCTCATTTTTATCGTCTGGCCGGGATTTTCAGCCCGTGGTTGCTATGGTCGTCACTGATCCTGATTGCAATCGGTACTTACGGCGGGCTGGTGCTGGCTCCGGCTGACTATCAGCAGGGCGAGGGGTTTCGGATTATTTATGTGCACGTGCCGAGTTCGTACCTGTCGACGATGATCTATGCCCTGATGGCCATCACCTCGGGTATCGGGTTGATCTGGCGTATCAAGCTGGCTCATGCGGTCGCCGCCAGCGCGGCGCCGATTGGCGCGTCGTTTACGGTGGTTTCGTTACTCACCGGTATGCTGTGGGGCAAACCGATGTGGGGTACCTACTGGGAATGGGATCCACGGCTGACATCCGAACTGATCCTGCTGTTCATTTACTTCGGATACATGAGTCTGCGTGCATCGTTTGAGGACATCGGCAAGGCCGATCGGGCTGGCGGTTTACTGGCCGTTGTCGGGGTGGTGAATCTGCCCATTATCCATTATTCAGTGATCTGGTGGAGCAGCCTGCACCAGGGGCCGAGTATCAAGAAACTTGATGCGCCGTCGATTTCCGGTGATATGTTGTGGCCGTTGTTGCTGCTGATAGCTGCCTCGACCCTGTTCTTTGGCGCCATACTGCTGTACCGCGCAAGGGCCGAGGTTCTTGATCGTGAGCATAATTCTCGCTGGGTGCAGGATCTGCTCGGCGAAAGACCAGGGGCAGGATAGAATGCAGGAGTTTCTTGCCATGGGCGGTTACGCCCAGTTTGTTTGGGGCGCTTTTGGCGTCTGGTTCGTGTGCATGATTTTTAATATTATAGCAGCGCGGCGCAGGTTCCGGTTCTCGGTTGAGCGGGCAACCATGGCAACGATGCGGCAGCAACATCGGATGAGCAGGAAAATGAAGCAAAATGAAGCAAGAAAATGACACCTAGAAAACAACGGATGTTGACCGTCGGCCTGGTTGTCGTCGGTGTTAGCCTCGCAGTCGCTCTTGCGCTGCAGGCATTTCAGGAAAACCTGCTGTTCTTTTACAGCCCTACACAGGCAATAGCCGGTGAGCCACCCGAGGGACGGAAATTTCGTCTCGGTGGATTGGTTGAACAGGGCAGCATGGCGAGGGAACCCGGCGAACTTAAAGTATCGTTTATCGTGACGGATCTGGAAAATACCATACCCGTATCTTATGCAGGGGTTTTACCCGATTTGTTTCGCGAAGGTCAGGGTGTAGTTGCTCACGGTTATCTGCAACCTGATGGAAGCTTTCTCGCTGAAGAAGTGTTGGCCAAACATGACGAAAATTATATGGCGCCGGAAGTTGCCGACCTGCTTGCCGAACAGGGGCATCCGGTCGATAACACGCGTGCCGGCCCGGAAAAAAACTGATTTCCTCTGTAGTTTCTGATGATCCCTGAACTCGGTCAACTTTGCACAACAATCGCCCTGTGTCTTGCGGGTGTGCAAACAATTTTTCCCCTGCTGGGCGCTCACCTTGACCGGAGTTCCTGGATGGCGGTCGCCAGACCGGCTGCCGCCGGGCATTTTGTTTTTCTGACCCTTGGCTTTGGTCTATTGACCTACTCGTTCATCATCAATGATTTCTCAGTGTTAATCGTCGCATCGACCTCCAACAGTCAATTACCGATCCTGTATCGGGTGGCGGCAGTGTGGGGCGGACATGAAGGCTCCCTGATGCTCTGGGTGCTGCTGCTGGCTATCTGGACAATGGCGGTTTCGATATCGAGTCGCCAGTTGCCCGATTACCTGGCATCACGGGTCATCGGGGTCATGGGCTTTATCAGTGTCGGGCTGCTGCTTTACATTCTAAGTGTATCGAACCCGTTTCTGCGCCTCTTGCCGGTACCATTTGACGGCAACGACCTGAACCCGCTGCTGCAGGATCCGGCTATGGCTCTGCATCCACCGATGTTATACACCGGCTATGTCGGTTTTGCGGTTGCCTTCGCCTATGCAATTGCCGCAATGCTCGCCGGTCACGTGGACCAACAGTGGGCTCGCTGGGTGCGTCCGTGGACGACAGCTGCGTGGATGTTCCTGACGCTCGGCATCGCGCTTGGCAGCTGGTGGGCCTATTACGAACTGGGTTGGGGTGGCTGGTGGTTCTGGGATCCGGTCGAAAATGCATCGTTCATGCCATGGTTGATTGGTACGGCGTTGATTCATTCACTGGCCGTCACGGAAAAACGCGGCTTGTTCAAGGGTTCGACGTTGTTGCTGGCGATTGGTGCCTTTTCACTGAGCCTGCTAGGCACCTTCCTGGTTCGTTCAGGAGTGCTCGTTTCGGTACATGCTTTTGCCAGTGACCCGAAGCGCGGGGCATACATTCTTGGTCTGCTGGTCTTGGTGATCGGTAGCGCACTGTCGATTTATGCATGGCGTGCTCCGGGGCTTGATCGGAATGCCGGATTCAAGGCCGTCTCGCGCGAAACATTCCTGCTGGTCAATAACGTTCTGCTCAGTGTCGCTACCGGTTTGATTCTGCTCGGTACGCTTTATCCGCTGGTGCTCGATGCGCTCAACATGGGCAAGATTTCG
>PBZD01000054.1 GCA_002729875.1 Chromatiales bacterium
AATGCGGGCACGTCAGGGTATAAAGGTGGTGCCCAGGAGAGGACTTGAACCTCCACGGGGTTGCCCCCACTGGCACCTGAAGCCAGCGCGTCTACCAATTCCGCCACCTGGGCACTGATCATGATTCGCTTGATCACGAATCAGCGGGTGGCGGGACTGTACTGGCAGCCTGTATCCTTGTCAACGCGATGCATCAGGCAAATAACAACTAAGTGGCGAAGCGCAGACAGCCACCACGGCGCAAGGGCAGTTCCCGGCGATCTGAGCAATCGAGCTATCAGCATCCGGTTCCTGAGCCGGGGGCAATCATGCAGGCGCTTGAGCAACGCGGTGTCCCGATGCCATTCGGTACCCTGGCCGAATTGCTTGCGGTGCAGGGCGATAAGCCGCGCAAGGCATTACGGCGTCAATTGCAGCGCCTTGTCTCCGGGGGGCAATTATTGATCAATCGTCAGGCTGAATATTGCCTGTTGAAGAAAATCGATGCCTTGACCGGTATCGTCTCAGCGCATCCGGATGGTTATGGGTTTTTGCTGCCCGACGATGGTTCGACCGATGTCTACCTGCCGTTCCAGGAAATGCGGGCATTGTTAAACGGTGACCGGGTAGCGGTACGCGTTGGTTCAACCATGCGTAACGGCAAATATGCGGGCACCCTCGTTGAGATTCTCCAACGGGGCAAGCAAACCGTGGTCGGACAGTACCAGCGAGAGCATGGGGTCGGTTATGTTGTCGAAAGCGGACGCGTGCCGCACACCTTCATCGTGCCGTCTCACCAGCGCGGTGACGCGAAATCCGGCGAACTCGTGAAGCTTGAGATCACCGAGTATCCGTCTGCGCGCCATGAAGGTCAGGGCAAAGTGGTGCGGATTCTCGGCAGTCCTGACGATCCGGGTATGTTGACTGATATTGCGCTCGAACAATTCGAAATTCCGACCGAGTGGAATGCGGCAACCCGGGCTGCGGCACAGACATTGGGTGATCGGGTTCGTAGCGCCGATAAGCATGATCGGGTTGATTTGCGCGATATGCCGCTGGTCACCATTGATGGTGCTGATGCCCGTGATTTTGATGATGCTGTGTATGGTGAACGATCCGCAGACGGCTGGCGGCTGGTTGTCGCCATTGCCGATGTGTCACATTACGTTCAACCTGACAGCCCTCTCGATAGCGAAGCCCGTCAGCGCGGTACCTCGGTGTATTTCGCCGATCGCGTGGTGCCGATGCTGCCGGAGTCATTGTCCAACGGGCTTTGTTCGTTGAAACCGAATGTTGAGCGGCTGTGCATGGTGTGTGATATGCACCTGACGGAGCAGGGCAAGGTCACGCAGTCCCGATTTTACCGCGCTATCATGCGCTCGGCTGCCCGTCTGACCTACCATGAGGTGGATTGTTTGCAGCGCGGGAAGCCTGCTGGTAAAAAGCTTAAGGGCTTTAAGTATCTCTCGCAAATCAATAATTTATATGGAGTTTATAAGTCGCTTGAACGAGCGAGGCAGCGTCGCGGGGCTCTCGACCTGGATTTGCCCGAGGTGGCCGTCGAACTGAATAAGAGCGGCCAGATTGAGCGTATCGTGCGGCGGGTGCGTAACGATGCGCACCGATTGATCGAGGAATGCATGATTGCGGCCAACGTCGAGGCTGCCCGGTTGTTGCGTAAACATCGCCTGGCAACTTTATTTCGTGTTCATGATGGCCCCGAAGCGGACCGTTTTGACGAATTGCGCCTGATGCTGCAGACCCTGGGCATCAGCATTCCCGAGCAGGCCCGGAAGGATCCGCTGCACTTGAACCGGGTGCTGCAGAAAATTACCGGTCGGCCTGACTATGCGTCGCTGGCCGTAGCTGTATTGCGGAGTCTGAGTCAGGCCGTTTATCAGCCAACCAATATCGGTCATTTTGGGCTTGGCCTCAGCAACTATGCGCATTTCACTTCGCCCATCCGACGCTACCCGGATCTGCTCATCCATCGTGGTATCGGGCATATCATCGATGGCAACAAGCCGGGTGCCTTTGGCTATGATGCGGCGGCGATGGAGCAGGCCGGGCGACTATGCTCGATGCTTGAGCGGCGCGCGGAAGAGGCTACGCGCCATGTGGATGCGCGGCTCAAATGCGCTTATATGCAGGAGCGTATCGGCGATATTTTGCCGGGTGTGGTGACCGGCGTTACGCACTTTGGTTTGTTTGTGACGCTTGACGATCTGTATGTCGATGGCCTCGTGCATGTATCGAGTATCGGTCACGATTATTATCATTGTGAAGCCGGTGGGTTACGGATGACCGGCGAACGTACCGGCAAGAGTTTTGAGCTTGGTCAGGCCGTGCAGGTGCAGGTGATACGGGTCAGCATCGAACAGGCCAGGATTGATTTTGAATTGGTCGAGGAGGTATCAGCATCTTCCGGCCGTGCCCGGCCGCGGAACAGGCCAGGCCGGAGGCACCGCGCACCGTGAAGCGTCGGCAATCGCAGGCAGAGCCGCGGGTCATTTACGGCATCAATGCTGTCGGTGCCTTACTCGCTCGTGCGCCTGAACGGGTGCTGAAGGTTTATCTCCAGCAAAACCTGGGAACGAAACGGTTTGAACGTATTGGTGAGCGCCTTGAGCATGCGGCTGCGGAAGTGCGCCGGGTTGCCGCGGCACGGCTTGATGAACTGACCGGGACAGCTAAACATCAGGGTGTGGCGGCACTGGTCAGTCCGTCAATCATGCTCGGTGAGGCCGAAGCCCGGGAGCATATTGAAAAATTGGAGCAACCTTTGTTGCTGGTCCTGGACGGTATTGAGGACCCGCGTAATTTCGGTGCCTGTTTACGTTCTGCCGATGCCGCCGGTGTGGACCTGGTAGTCATGGCGCGCAGCCGGGGTGTCGGGATGACGGCGACCGTCAGCAAAGTTGCTGCCGGGGCCGCTGAAACGCAGTTGGTGGCCCAGGTCGGTAACCTGGTTCGCTTTATGGATGGCATGCGCGATGCCGGCATCTGGATGGTGGGCACCGATGGTGCTGCCGAGATGACCTTGTTCAACACTGATCTAAACCAGCCGGTTGGGCTGGTGTTGGGTGCGGAAGGGCGTGGTTTGCGGCGCCTGACTCGTGAGCACTGCGATACGTTGGTGAGTTTACCGATGGTTGGCAGTGTCGAGAGTTTGAATATTTCGGTTGCGGCTGGTGTTTGTTTGTATGAGGCGGTGAGGCAGCGGGGGGGTGGTTGATTTTTTCTTGCCTCGACACCATCGTGGAATGATGACGGATGTCAGGTGCGCGTGCCACCCAACCGGGCCATCCTGATCATAATTTCCAGTGTTGTGCCCCAATCTGTCCAAGGTATTTTGTATCCGTATACCTTTCCAAAACGCCGCTAAAGCGACTTAAAGATTTTGGCAGGGTATACGGATACAAAATTCCGCCCAGTGAAAGCCCCCAGCAAATTGGCGGTCTTAATGGTCTCCGGACCGATTTTTCTTGCTCGCGGCGCTCCGGTTCGGTAGCATTCCCGATCCCGTGAAAGCGGGCCTCCTTGCTGCACCACAGAAGTGGGTGGCATTCATCCATAGGGAGCAACAATGCGACATTATGAAATAGTATTCCTGGTCCATCCGGATCAGAGCGAACAGGTTGCCGCGATGACCGAGCGCTACGGCGAAATGGTCAAATCCAGTGGCGGCCAGGTACACCGTCTCGAAGACTGGGGCCGTCGGCAACTCACCCACATGGTTGCCAAGCTGCACAAGGCACATTACGTTCTGATGAACATCGAGTGCACACAGGCTGCGCTTGAGGAAATTCTCGGCGCCTTTAAGTTCAGCGATGCTGTTTTGCGCCATCTGGTGATCAAGCGTGACTCGGCAGTCACTGAACCATCGCCACTGGCCAAGTCGGGGGAGGTGAAGTCAGAAGTTCCCAAGCCCAGGGCATCGGAATCGCGAGGCTACGGTGAGACTGGCTCTGCGGGTGACATGCCTGAGTCGGAACCGGTTGCCAGTGAGGAAGTGGCCGAGGAAGTGGCCGATGATGTGCCGCCCGCTGAAGTTGCGGATAGCGCACCGGTTGATACCGACCAGCAAACAGACACTCTTAAAGACGCTGACAGTTAACGAGGTTATTTGTCATGAGCAGATATTTCAGACGCCGTAAATATTGCCGCTTTACCGCGGATGGTGTAACGGAGATCGATTACAAGGATCTCGAAACGCTACGCAATTACATTACCGAAACCGGAAAGATTGTACCGAGTCGTATTACGGGCACCAAAACAAATTACCAGCGGCAGTTAGCCACCGCTGTTAAGCGGGCACGCTATCTTGCCTTGCTGCCGTACACCGATAAGCATTAATCAGCGGTTGCATCGGCAGTCGGCTGGCCGGAGTTGACCCTGTGCGTTCAGCTATAGGTGCCTGGCTTATTGAACGACGGATCGCACGGGTCGCGCTTATCGCGACGCTGCTGCCATTATTCGGGGTTATCAGCGCAGCCATCGTCGTGTGTGTGGCGATCCAAAAGGGTTGGCGCGAGAGCCTGCTGGATTGCCTGATTGCACTGGTTTTAGTGTTGGGTTTGACGGTTATGGTTGGTGATGGTGTTGCGCAGGTCCTGTTCAGCAGTGTTTCGACCTGGGGTATCGCGCTGTTAATGGGCGGCTTGACCGGCCTGTACGGATCCTTGATCCTGACGATACAGGCGATCATCGTATTGGGCTGCCTGGCGCTTATCGGCTTTGCTGCCCTGGTGGGTAACCCGGCGGAATTCTGGGGGCCGATACTACAGATTATTATCGAGCAGATGCAGGCACTCAATGTCGAACTGACGGTTGTGAATGCGATCATGGAGTTGGTGCCGTATATGAGCGGCCTGCTCATCGCCGGTACACTGGCCAGTTCGATTGTTGCATTGCTGCTGGGTTGCTGGTGGGTGGGTAATGTCGGTGGCGTTTCGACCCGGGAGCAGTTTTTAGATCTGCGGCTTGGTTATGTAGTCGGTGGTATTGCAGCCGTGGCCGGGATTGGATCGCTACTTGGAATGCAGCCGCTGGCCGCAAACCTGTTACTGGTTGCCAGCTTCGGTTTTTTGTTTCAGGGCATTGCCGTCTTGCACTGGCATGTTGCGAAACGGAAGTTGCCGTGGTATCTGCTGATTCCGGTATATTTGCCGGCGATGATGGGCCCGGGTTTTCTTATTATTTTGTTTTTTTTGTTTGCCATGGTTGGGTTTATAGACAATTGGTTTAGTTTGCGCCGGGCAACAGCGATTTAATATGGTTTAATAATCAGTCGGTCGATGGAGAACGACAACAATGGACATCATCCTGTTAGAAAAGGTGGAAAATCTCGGCAATATCGGGGATTGCGTCAAGGTGCGCTCGGGTTACGGGCGTAATTTCCTGCTACCCAAGGGCAAGGCGACGCTGGCAACGCCCGAGAATATAGCGATCTTCGAAGAGCGGCGCGCAGAACTTGAGCGCAAGCAGGCCTCTGAATTGGCCTCGGCACAGGATCGCGCGAAGCATATCCAGGGATTGGCTTTGCAACTCACAGCCAATGCCGGCTCGGGAGGCAAATTGTTCGGCTCGATCGGCACGATTGATATTGCTGAGGCTTGTGTCGCTGCCGGTGCACCAGTGGAACGTAGTGAGGTACGTCTGCCCGATGGACCTATACGCATGCTCGGGGAACATGAGATCGAGATCCACCTGCAGTCAGATCTCAATGTGATGATTCGGGTTGAGGTGATTTCGGATGGCGAGCCGCCTGCTATTATTGAGATCGAAGAAGATGCCGGGGGCGCAGTGGATGAAGAAAACGCAACTGAAGAGCCGGCACAGGACGATGCAGACACAGAGTGAGGTTGATCAATTCGAATGGTAAGTGCGATTCCAGATCAGGAGCAGTTTGTTACTGAAACGGATCGGCTGAATTTGCCACCGAATTCCGTTCAGGCTGAACAGGCTTTACTGGGCGGACTTATGCTCGACAAGAGCGCCTGGGATCGTATTGCCGACCGTGTTGTCGAGAGCGATTTTTATCGTCCTGATCACCAGCTGATTTTTTCAGCCATTCGTACCTTGTCCGAACGTAACGAGCCGTGTGATGCGGTTACGTTGTCTGAATATTTTGACAGTCACAAGCAGTTGGATAAAGTCGGCGGGCTTGGCTACCTCGGCAGTCTTGTTCAGGACACCCCGAGTGCCGCCAATGTTGCCGACTACGCCCGGATTGTCCACGATCGTGGATTATTACGAGCCCTGATCCAGGCAGGTAATGAAATAGCTGCCAGCGCTTATCACACGGAAGGCCGGCAAATTACTGAACTGGTTGATGAAGCCGAGCGCAAGGTCTTTGAGATTGCCGAGCAGGGTCAACGGCGTGGCAGCGGTTTTGTGCAGCTGCGCCATGTTCTCAGCAAGACGATCGACCAGATTGATGAGCGTTATCAGAATCAGGAAGCCGTGACCGGGCTGGCTACCGGATATAACGAATTTGATCAAATGACGGCCGGGTTACAAAAGGGTGACCTGATTATTGTTGCGGGCCGTCCTTCTATGGGTAAAACGACACTGGCGCTTAATATTGCCGAAAATGCCGCGCTGAATCAGTCGGAGCAGCAACCGACCGCGGTTTTCAGCATGGAGATGTCGACCGAGCAGCTCGCTTTACGCATGATCTCTTCGCTCGGTCGTGTGAACCAGTCGAGTTTGCGTAATGGCCGCTTGCAAGATGAAGACTGGCCGCGTATCAATGGAGCGATCCAGTTGATGCAGGAAGCGCCGCTGTTTATTGATGATACGCCAGCTCTGTCGCCAACTGATATTCGTGCCCGCGCCAGGCGGCTCAAGCGACAACATGGGCTATCGCTAATCGTCGTTGATTACCTGCAACTTATGCAGGTTGCCGGCAGTACCGAGAATCGTGCGACGGAGATCTCGGAGATTTCACGTTCCCTCAAGGCTCTGGCGCGTGAGCTGGAAGTGCCGATTATTGCTTTGTCGCAGCTCAATCGTAGTGTAGAACAGCGCACTGAGAAAAAACCGATCATGTCGGATCTGCGTGAATCGGGGGCCATTGAGCAAGATGCCGACCTGATTGTTTTCATTTCCCGCGAAGAAATCTATGACAGGGAGACGCCACGCAAGGGTATCGCGGACATTCATATTGCCAAGCAACGGAATGGACCGGTGGGTGAATTCCAACTGACATTTCTTGGTCAGTACACAAAATTCGAAAATTACGTGCCTGAAATCAAGGACTTCTAATGACATTTTCAGCCGTCGCCAAAATTCGGTCGACGGCACTGCGGCACAATCTGCAACGTGTCCATGCAGCCGCTCCGGGTTGCCCGGTGCTGGCTGTTATCAAGGCCAATGCATACGGCCACGGTCTTATTGCCACGGCCCGGACGCTGGCGGCTGCCGATGCTTTCGGGGTTGCCCGGTTCGCAGCGGCACTTGAGTTGCGTCAGGCAGGTATAGATAAGGATATCGTCGTATTGAGCGGATCGCTCAATGCAGAAACGCTTGCACTGGCCCGTGAGCATAACCTGCAGGTTGTAGTATTTGACGAGGAACAGGTTGCAATGCTGGCCAATGCGGTTGCCGGTGAGTCCGTGCGTGTCTGGCTCAAGATTGACAGCGGCATGGGGCGGTTGGGTATTGCACCGGCGAATACTGCGGAGATGATTAACCGTCTGCGTGACAGCAGAGCGGTCGCGCATGATATGTGCCTGATGACCCACCTGTCATGCGCGGATGAAACTCAGCGCAATGTGACCGGGAAACAGCTAAGCCTGTTTGCTGAGGCGATCGGTGCCTGGAATGGCGACATCAGTATTGCCAATTCAGCAGGAGTGCTGGGCTGGCCGGAAACCGTAAATCCCGAACCGTTAATGCGCTATTCCGGTCGCAACTGGGTACGGCCCGGGTTGATGCTGTATGGCATTTCGCCACTGAATAACCGTACAGCGCTTGAGTGCGGGCTCAAACCGGCGATGTCATTTGAGGGTCGTCTGCTGGTCGTACGTGACCTTCCTGAGGGCGGAACAGTGGGTTACGGGTCTGAATGGAGCGCCACGCGAGATAGTCGCATCGGGGTTGTTAATGCCGGTTACGCTGACGGCTATCCATGGCGGTTATCGAATCGGGCCATGGTGCAAGTGGCTGATGTAAACGTGCCGGTTATAGGGCGTGTATCGATGGACATGATCAGTGTTGATTTGACCGAGGTACCCGACGCCCGGCCAGGAGATGTCGTAACGCTTTGGGGGCATAACCAGACGGTAGAGGAACTGGCCGGTAAAGCAGGTATGAGTCCCTACGAACTTCTGACCGGAGTAGGTACGCGGGTCGTGCGGCAGCACGAATAAGGAAATCGGTTTGTAACTGGTAGCTTGCCGCTTAGTTCACAAAGAATCCCATCTTGATACCGATAATCTGAATGACATCGTTATCTTTCAGCGGGCAGGCCTGGTCTTGCAGTGGGTTTCCATTGACGGTAGGAGGTTCTCTGCCGGCTTTATTCTCGACTATGACAATGCTGTAGCCTGCGGCTCGGCGGGTAATCGCAATAACCTGTGTTTTGGCCCGGCCCAGTGTCGTCACAGCCTTGTTCAGCAGCACCTCCCGACCGGCAAAGGTACCGTTCAGAACCTGGATTTTTGCCGCCCGGAAAGGTTTGGCGCCATCATCTGCGTTGATGGTTTCAGCTTCTTGTGCAACCGGCGCCTCTGCAACGGCTATTGCCCCCTCATGCGAATTCACCTCGGTTGACACATCGGCACTGTCGATGACCATGGTTCGGGCAAACTCATCATCGTCTTGTTTGCTGTCCACATCAATGTAGCGTAATTGGTGCTTGCCGACCGTCAACAGGTCGCCATGTTGCAGGGCATGTTTCTTGATCAGCTTGCCATTGACATAGGTGCCGTTGGTGCTGTTCAAGTCTTCAAGGAATGAGTCGTTGAGGATATTGATGATCAGTGAGTGGTGACCACTGACGGTCGGATTGTCGATCCGGACATCGTTATCCGGAAGTCGGCCAATCGTATATCGCTCCTTATTCATGTTGTATTCGGCCATGTTCTGACCATTCATACTTAGTATTAAACGTGCCATGGTGTATCGCGTTTATTGAAAGAGATGTTTGATCTTTGAAAAAAGGCCGGTTTTTGCTGGAAAAGGTTCCAGTACCTGCGCCAGGATAACCGAGATATTGTCCCTGCCACCCTGATCGTTGCTAAGTTGGATCAGTTGCTTGCCTACGGTTTCAAGATTAGCACTAAAAGTGCTGATAGTTAAGTGAATTTCATCATCCTCAACCATGTCGGGCAGGCCGTCTGAACAAAGCAGTAAGACATCGTCGGGTTGCACGTCGATTTCCTGAATATCGATATCCACGAACGGTTCTACACCCAGTGCCCTGGTCACATAGTTCCGGTTTGTCGAGCGCTGCGCTTCCTCCTGTGAATAAAAGCCGCGTTCGATGAGTTCCTGTAGTAATGAATGGTCCAGCGTAATTTGTTCGAACTTGTTCTTTCTTAGGCGATACAGTCGGGCATCACCGACATGGGCGATGGATGCGCGGTTGTCGAAAAACAGGCAGGCAACGAATGTCGTGCCCATGCCCTCGCATTGTGACTGGGTTTTGGCGGTCTGATGGATGATTTTGTTGGCTCGGGTGATGGCATCACGCAAGATAATGGTCTGGCGCATCATGCCGGTCTCGGGTTCCGTCGCATTCCGCTCTTCGCGCAGGCAGGCCTCCGAAACGAGTTCCAGCACCGTTTTAACCGCAATTCCACTGGCTACCTCACCGGCGTTATAGCCACCCATGCCATCCGCCAGGACCAGCAGACCGACATCCGGATTGGTGCCAACAGCATCTTCATTATGGTTGCGAACCCTGCCTACATCGGTGAGTTCAACGCAGGAAAATTTGTGCGACAGGTTCATAAAGAGTGCATTACGGTAATGGGCATTCAGGTTTCTAACGCACTAAAACAATCGCGCAATGCCACTGCCACTGCTCGCCCATTCTGGAAACGGTTTTCAGGTTTCTTGTTAAGCATCCTGTCCAGCACGGCATCAATGCCGGGCGGCAGATCATCGCGTATTCTGCTGACCGGCGTGTGTTGATCATGCATGATTTTGTCCATGAGCTTCTGGATTGAATCAGATCGAAATGGTGTCATTCCAGTCAGTAGCTGGTACATCGTAATACCGAGTGAATACAGATCCGATACACCGGTCACATCATTCGCGGCCAATTGTTCCGGTGACATATATGACGGTGTACCGAGAATGATGCCGGTCTTGGTCCGGCTTGTATCGGTAAGTCGTGCGATGCCGAAGTCAGTGATTCTCAGTTCGTCACTGGTAGCATTATACATCAGGTTGGCCGGTTTGATGTCACGGTGTATGACTCCCTGGCCGTGTGCGTAATGCAGTGCTTCCGCGGCCCGAGCTGTTAGTTCGATGACCCGCTTTGGCGGCAGCAGGCTGTCAGCATGTGTATAAAGATTAAGCGCCTTGCCCTGAAAATATTCCATGGCAAGGTAGGCGACGTTCTGATCTTCGCCGGTACCATAAATGGTAATAATATTCGGATGATTCAGGCGGCCGGCAGATTCAGTCTCGCGAATAAACTGTACTTTTACCGCATCAACGTCGGCATCACTGAATTCTTCGGCGAGTGCGATCGTTTTGATTGCAACCTGGCGATTGATCTTCGGGTCACGGCCAAGATAAACGGTTG
>PBZD01000055.1 GCA_002729875.1 Chromatiales bacterium
GCGGCCACCAGATCCAGTTTCTTGACCAGGGCCGGATGCAACTCACCCAGCCAACCGATATTTGTCCCGCCACGATTCACCTGTATGGTTCGCCCGGGTCGCAGCGAAGGATGAGTAGCAGCGATAAAATCAAATTCATGGCCGGCCCCGGTCAGCTCAAACAGCCCCTGCAAATCCGACTTTATGTCAAATAAATCTACCGGCCGCGACTCGGTCCCCCACTGCTCGGGTAATGCCGTGCCGAAGAGCAATCCAGAAATAACATTTTCTTCAATAATTTCAGAATGTTCTGTAATAAACCTAATACCTGTCTCGAATAAGCGAACCCGGTTATGTTGACGGCTCAGGTTGCGCTTTAACGCGGCGATCAAACCCGGCCACAAAGACCGGCGCATAACCGACAATTCAGATGAGATGGGATTACTCAGTTCCAGCGCCGTACCACCCTGACTAAACACCGCATCAATCTTTTTTGCTACGAAACTATAGGTGATCGCTTCCTGGTAGCCACGTGACACCAACGTTGCCCTTAATCGTTGCAGCGAAACCTCGGATTCGGTGACGGTGCCCAAAGTAGTGCGCGATACACCCTGAATCGATGGAATGGATTCATAACCATACAGGCGAACGACCTCCTCTATCAGATCTGCTTCTATCGCAAGGTCAAAGCGGGCCGACGGAGCTTTCACAGACCAGCCATCCGGGGTTTCAGTAATGCTTAGCTGCAGTCCTGCCAGCAGTGCACGGACTTCTGCCGGCGCGATTTCGACACCAAGCACATCGGCCAACCGCTGCCGGCGTAAGAGTACCGGCGCAGCAACCGGGATTTCATCCTCCAGGCTCACCTCGACCAGTGGACCGGGTTTGCCGCCGGCGATCTCCATCAACAGGGCGGTCGCACGTTCAACCGCCCTGGCCTGGTTCAGCGGATCAACACCACGCTCAAAACGTACCGCTGCATCGGTGTGCAGTCCGACCCGACGGGCCCGTCCGGCAATGGTGTCCGGGGTAAAGAAAGCAGATTCAAGAAATACCGTTGTGGTCTGTTCATCAACGGCCGTCTTCAGCCCGCCCATGATCCCGGCCATCGCAACGGCACCATTGGCATCAGCAATGACCAGCACCTCAGGATCCAGTTTGACGGTCTGCCCGTCCAGCAAGACCAGTTCCTCGTCGGCCGCGGCGCGCCGGGTGACCAGTTTCCCTGACAATTTGCTGAGATCATAGCCATGCATTGGCTGTCCAAGTTCCAGCATGACAAAATTCGTTACATCGACTACCGGCGAGATTGAGCGTACGCCACTGCGACGCAGGCGTTCACGCAGCCATAATGGTGTTTCGGCCTGCGGATCAATGGCTTCTATCACCCGGCCGCAGAAACGGGGGCATCCTGCCTCCGGCAATAACTCGACCGGGTAGCCGGTATCGATTTCCGGCACGATTGCGGCAAATTCCGGCTCAGTGAAAGCGAGCTGTTCACTCGCGGCGACATCCCGTGCGACACCCAGCACACAGAAACAATCAGCGCGATTTGGCGTCAGATCTATGTCAATAATGCAATCATCCAGGTCGAGAGCGGTGGTAATCGATGTGCCGGGTGTTGCCGCATCACCAAGCGCTAAAATACCCTCTTCAGTTTCGCCAATACCGAGTTCGGTACCTGAGCAAAGCATCCCTTCAGACACTTCTCCCCGTAACTTGCTACGTCTGATTGTGAGCCCGCCGGGCAGAGTTGCGCCGATCAAGGCCAGCGGATAGTGCTCGCCGACCTGTACATTGCTGGCACCACAAACTATCGACAGGGGTTGCTCCTGTCCGGCGTCTACAGTACAGACAGACAATCGATCCGCATTCGGATGACGGATAATTTCGAGCACCTTGCCGACAACCACAGCGGAAAGTTCCGCGGCCACCGGTTCAACACTATCGACCTCGAGACCAAGCATGGTCAGTCGATGCGCAAGTGCAACGGAGTCAAGATCCGGATCAACCCATTCCCTGAGCCACGTTTCACTGATTTTCATGATACGTCGCCCCGCGCCTACCTGAACTGTCGCAAAAAATGCAGATCATTATCGAAGAACAGCCGCAAATCATCGACGCCGTAGCGAAGCATTGCGAGACGCTCTATACCCATACCAAACGCATAGCCGGTGAATTCTTCCGGATCAATACCGACATGGCTTAGGACATTCGGATGTACCATGCCGCAACCAAGAATTTCCAGCCAGCAATCCGACTCGGACAATACATCAACTTCGGCCGAGGGTTCGGTGAACGGGAAATAGGACGGTCGGAAGCGCAGTTCCGCTTTACGCTCGAAAAAGCGTTCAACAAAATCATGCAATACGGCCTTCAGATTGGAGAAACTGACTCCTCGATCAACTACGAGTCCTTCGACCTGGTGAAACATGGGTGTATGGGTCTGATCCGAATCACAACGATACACACGACCCGGGGCAATCAACCTGATCGGTGCGCCGTGTTTCGTCATTTCGCGGATCTGTACCGGTGACGTATGGGTGCGCAGCAACCGGCCGGTCGGAAAGTAAAATGTGTCATGCATCGCCCGCGCCGGGTGATTTTCAGGGATATTCAGGGCAGTGAAATTATGTTCTTCATCCTCGATTTCCGGACCGGCGCTGACACTGAATCCGGCCGCGCTGAAAATCCCCTCGATTCGCTCCCGGGTGCGGGTCACCGGGTGCAACCCACCGCAATCCTGCCCCCGACCGGGGAGCGTGACATCGACAGCGCCGGCAGCAAGTTCCTGCATGAGCTTTTGCTCATCAAGCACCTCGCGGCGTGCCTGTAACGCCTCCTGAACCTGTTGCTTGGCCTGATTGATCATCTGACCGGCCGCCGGACGTTGCTCAGCTGACAGCGAGCCCAGTTGCTTGAGTTGCTCGGTCAGTTCGCCTTTCTTGCCGAGAAAACGAACCCTGATGGCGTCAAGATCCACCAGGTCCTGACACGCATCAATTGCGCTGCATGCGCGGCTGATCAGTTCTTCAACATCGAGCATCGATTTAATTCGGTCCAGCGATCAGAATTCAAACCGGAATGCCTATCCCGGTCGCGGACGACTAGATTTTAGCAATCGCCGCTTTTGCCTGTTCGGCGAGTGCGCTAAACGCTTCCGCATCATGCACTGCCAAATCAGCCAGCATCTTGCGATCGACTTCAATTCCCGCCCTGGACAGTCCGTTCATAAAACGGCTGTAAGATAAACCATTCAGACGTGCCGCTGCGTTAATACGCGTAATCCACAACGCACGAAATTCACGCTTGCGTACCCGCCGGTCGCGGTAGGCATACTGCCCGGCCTTGATGACAGCCTGCTTGGCAACACGATAAACCTTGCTACGTGCACCGTAATAACCTTTTGCCTTGTTAAGGACTTTCTTATGACGCGCCTTTGCGACGACGCCTCTCTTTACCCTGGCCATAAATCTCTCCTGAAATCCTGGATGGTTGAATACCGCTGCCGAATCAAATCAGGCGTACGGTAAAAGCTTCTTCGCTGATTTCACATCGGCTTCGGCTATATGTGCGTCAGCACGGAGGTGACGTTTCCGCTTGGTGGTTTTCTTGGTCAGGATATGGCGACGGTGAGACTGGGCACGCTTGAATTTGCCCTTACCGTTGCTGCGAAATCGTTTCGCTGCGCCACGGTTAGTTTTTAACTTTGGCATTTAATACTCCAATTGTAGCCTGACCCGTACCGAAGCCAATCTTCGGCCGAAGCAGGCGGGTTGGGATAAATAATTTAGTCCCAACTCACTTTTTATTCACTGCGGCGACCCGGTCATTCGATCGCCGCAATAAAATTCAATGCTTCTTCGGCGCCAGCACCATGATGAGCTGACGTCCTTCCATTTTCGGAAACTGCTCAACAGTCCCGTACTCTTCAAGGTCGGCCTCGACGCGCTTTAGCAACTGCATACCGAGTTCCTGATGCGCCATTTCCCGGCCACGAAACCGGAGGGTTACCTTGGTCTTGTCGCCCTGCTGAAGAAAACGGATCAGATTCTTCATCTTGACCTGGTAATCACCTGTTTCGGTTCCCGGGCGAAATTTAATCTCTTTTATATGAGTATGTCGCTGCTTGACCTTACCTGCCTGAGACTTCTTTTTCTGCTCAAACAAATATTTACCAAAATCCATTACCCGGCAAACCGGCGGAGTCGCATTCGGAGCTACCTCGACCAGGTCAAGACTCTCTTGTTTGGCCAGTTCGATCGCGTTGTCACGTTGCATGACACCTGCCTGTTCGCCCTCAGAATCAATCACTCGAACCTGAGTGGCTTCAATCTCCTGATTCCGTCTAATCCGCTTTTTCGCTGCGATTCGTCAATCCTCCAAAATAGTTTGGCCGCGGCTCGCGATATCAGCATGCAAATATCGGGCAAACTCGTCAATTGACAGGTTGCCCAGATCATCGCCCTCTCGCGTGCGCACGGCCACGGTATTCGACTCCGCCTCCCGGTCACCTACGACCAGAAGATACGGCACCCGTTGTAAAGTGTGCTGACGGATTTTAAAGCCGATTTTTTCATTTCTCAAGTCTGTTTCCACCCGAAGAGCCTGATTCCTCAAGGTTTCCTGTACTAACAGCGCATAATTGTTCTGTCGATCGGTAATATTCATGATTACAGCCTGCACCGGCGCCAGCCAGGCAGGAAATCGTCCCTCGAAATGTTCGATCAAAATACCGAAAAAACGCTCCAGCGAGCCGAGCAAAGCCCGG
This sequence comes from Chromatiales bacterium, assembly GCA_002729875.1. Taxonomy (GTDB): domain Bacteria; phylum Pseudomonadota; class Gammaproteobacteria; order Steroidobacterales; genus SMWD01. Next base: position 4,751 of record PBZD01000055.1, read on the forward strand.
TGAATCATAATCGGTCGGCGCCGGCTACCGTCCTCGGCAACATACTCCATGTCAAAACGTTCGGGCAGATTGAAATCGAGCTGGATGGTCGAACATTGCCATTGACGACCGATCGCATCGCGAATCTTGACATCAATTTTAGGGCCGTAAAACGCCCCCCCACCCTCATCGACAGAATAATCAAGCTCACTTACTTCGAGTGCTGCACGCAAGGCCGCTGTTGCCTTGACCCAGATCTCATCTGATCCAACCGCCTTTTCCGGTCGCGTCGACAGGTCAATGGAAAAATCATCGAAGCCAAATGCCGCGAGCGTCTCCAGCGTCAGGTTCAGGATGGCGACGATCTCATCGGCAATCTGTTCCTCGCGGCAGAAAATATGTGCGTCATCCTGCGTAAAGCCACGCACTCTCATCAGGCCATGTAGTGCACCGGACATCTCGTGCCGATAAACGGTGCCCAGTTCCGCCCAGCGCATCGGCAAATCACGATGCGATCGCAGCGTATTCTTGTAAATCAAAACATGGAACGGACAATTCATCGGCTTGAGCTGATACTGCCGGTTGTCGTCTTCCATCGGCTGGTACATGCCTTCACGGTAGAAGTCCGTATGTCCCGAAGTATCCCATAAGGTCTGCAGCGCGATATGCGGCGTGTGCAATAATTCGTAATCGGCCGCGATATGCTGCTCACGCCAGAAATCCTCGATCACGCGCCTGATCCGGGCGCCTTTCGGATGCCAGAACACGAGGCCGCCGCCAGCTTCTTCCTGCAGGCTGAACAGGTCGAGATCCTTGCCGATGCGGCGATGATCGCGACGCTCGGCTTCCTCGAGTTGCACGAGATATTGCTTCAGCGTCTTTTTGTCCGGCCATGCGGTACCGTAGATCCGTTGCAGCATTTCGTTATTTGCATTGCCGCGCCAGTAGGCCCCCGCGACGCTGGTCAGCTTGAATGCTTTCAGAACCCCGGTACTCGGCACATGCGGTCCGCGGCACAGATCGACCCAGTCGCCTTGTCGATACAGGCTGAGCGAATCATCTGCCGGAATATCAGCGATAATCTCAGCCTTGTAGTGCTCGCCGATGCCCTTGAAGTATTCAAGCGCTTCATCACGCTGCATGACCTCGCGCTGCAGTGGCAGATCAGCAACGGTTAGCTCGAGCATTTTCGCCTCGATTGCAGCGAGATCCTCGGGTGTGAAGGCGCGCTCAAAGGCAAAATCATAATAAAAGCCGTTTTCGATCACCGGTCCAATTGTTACCTGGGCCTGCGGGAACAACTGCTGAACGGCCTGCGCCAACAGGTGCGAGGTCGAATGTCGAATGATCTCGAGGCCTTCATCGTTCTTGCTGGTGATGATTGCAAGCTCGGCATCGCTCTCAATGACATGTGCCGTATCGACGAGCCGACCGTCAACCCGACCGGCAAGCGCGGCTTTGGCCAGGCCCGGGCCAATATCAGCCGCAATGTCAGCGATTGAAACGGCCTGATCGAATTGTCTCTGGCTGCCGTCAGGCAGGGTAATAACAGGCATCTGAATCTTCCCGGATACTCAGTAAAAAAGGCGCCCCGTGGACACACCGGCGGCAGATTCTACCAGAGCCGGGCAGCGCTCAGCGACCCGACGGAGACGATTTGTGGGGTGAATTTTCGCAATCGGCTGCGCTGCCCGGCTAATCGCAGCTGAAAGGTGATACATCACCCTGCTCCATGTACCCGCTGTTGCCACTCGGTAGGTCGGCTGGCGGGTGCAACCTCTACGGCTGTGACCTTGTATTCAGGACAATCCGTCGCCCAGTCAGCGTAATCTGTGGTCAAAATATTGGCACCGGTCTCCGGATGATGGAATGTCGTATAAACAACACCCGGCGGGACACGTTCGGTGAGTGTCGCATGTAACGTCGTCTCACCTTTACGGCTGCGAACGGCCACCAGGTCACCCTCCGCAATGCCACGCAATTGCGCATCATGTGGATGCACTTCCAGTACATCTTCGGGAGACCAGGTTGAATTAGCCGTACGCCTTGTCTGGGCGCCCACATTGTACTGGGACAGGATACGCCCGGTCGTCATGAGCAGCGGAAAACGGCGGTTAGCACGCTCGTCGGTGGGCACGAATTCGGTCAGCATGAACCGGCCCTTGCCGCGCACGAACTGTCCGACATGCATGATCGGCGTGCCCATGAGGGCCGTCTCGTTACACGGCCACTGCACACTGCCGACTGCATCGAGATGCGCAAAGGATACCCCGGCAAATGACGGCGTCAGCGCGGCAATCTCGGTCATGATTTGTGCCGCGTCAGCATAATTCATCGGGTAACCCATTGCGTTGGCAAGTGCCTGGGTCACTTGCCACTCGGCCTTGCCGGTCTGCGTCGGCATGAGCGGACGAACACGATTGATGCGCCGCTCGGCATTGGTGAAGGTGCCGTCTTTCTCGAGGAACGAAGTTCCGGGCAAAAATACGTGGGCAAAGCGGCTGGTCTGGTTCAGGAACAGGTCCTGAACGACCACACAATCCATTGCGCTCAACGCCGCCTCGACATGCTGTGTGTCCGGGTCTGACTGGGCGACATCTTCGCCCTGGATGTATATACCCCGGTACTTACCTGCCAATGCGGCTGCAAACATATTCGGGATTCGCAAACCGGGCTCACTGTCCAGTTCTACCTGCCAGGCAGCTTCGAACGTAGCACGCACGGAATCATCACTGACCGGCCGGTAATCCGGCAACTCATGCGGAAACGAGCCCATGTCGCATGATCCCTGCACATTGTTCTGGCCGCGCATTGGGTTAATCCCGGTACCCGTATAACCGAGGTTGCCGGTTGCCATGGCAAGATTAGCCATGCCCATGACCATCGTCGAGCCCTGGCTATGCTCGGTCACGCCCAGACCGTAATAAATAGCAGAGCGCGGGCCTTCGGCATACAACCTTGCAGCCGCACGGATCTGTTCCGCAGCAACGCCGGTAACCCGGGAGACAGCTTCGGGTGAATGCTCGGGGCGACTGACAAAGTCCCGCCAGGCGGCAAACGACTCAGGCTCACAACGAGCGGCCACATAATCTTCGGCAACCAGGCCTTCGGTCACTACCACGTGTGCGAATGCATTAATCATCGCAACATTGGTCCCCGGCAATAGCTGCAGGTGATAGCGAGCCTTAATATGCGGTGAGCGCACGAGTTCGATACTGCGCGGATCGATGACGATCAGCCTGGCTCCTGCACGCAGCCGACGTTTCATCTGGGCGGCAAAAACCGGATGCGCCGCGGTCGGATTGGAGCCGATCAGGATGATGACATCGGCATTCAGGACACTGTCAAAATTCTGCGTTCCGGCCGAAGTGCCCAGCGTTTGCTTCAGTCCGTAACCGGTCGGGGCGTGGCAGACACGCGCACAGGTATCGACATTATTATTCTTAAAGCCGGCGCGGATCAGTTTCTGTACCACCCAGACTTCCTCGTTGGTACAACGAGACGAGGTGATTCCGCCGATTGATTTGCTGCCGTATTCTGCCTGGATAGCCTTGAAACGACTGGCCACAAACTCAATCGCCTCATGCCACTCGACCTCCCGCCACTCGTCACTGGTCTTTTCGCGCAACATCGGTTTAAGCACCCGATCCGGGTGATGCGCATAGCCGAACGCAAACCGGCCCTTGATACAACCATGTCCGTGATTCGCCTGACCGTCTTTGTACGGCACCATGCGCACCAATTGATCGCCTTTCATCTCCGCCCTGAACGAGCAACCGACTCCACAATAAGCGCAGGTCGTAATAACAGATCGCTCCGGCTGCCCATACTTGATGACAGAATTTTCCAGCAGTGTTGCAGTCGGGCACGCCTGCACACACGCACCACATGAAACGCATTCAGAGGCGAGAAAATTTTCTTCGGGTCCCGGCGAAACGATTGAACTGAAACCACGATCTCGGATCGTAAGCGCAAATGTGCCCTGCACTTCATCACAGGCACGCACACAGCGGGAACAAACAATGCACTTGGATGGATCAAAAGTGAAATACGGGTTGCTGGTATCGGTTTCAAGCGCAACATGGTTCATGCCATCGCAACCATAACGTGACTCACTCAAACCCAGTTCTTCGGCCCGATCCTGCAGTTCGCAATCACCCTTTGCAGGACAGGTGGCACAAGCCAGCGGATGATCCGAGATATAAAGCTCCATGACACCACGCCGCGCCCTGTTCAGCTGCTCGCTGCGGGTACGCACTACCATCCCCTCGGTGACGGATGTCGTACACGAGGCCGGCATACCTTGTTGCCCTTCAATCTCAACCAGGCACAAGCGACACGAACCGAATGCTTTCAGCGAATCTGTCGCACAAAGTTTGGGAATATCGATATCGGACTCAGCGGCTGCACGCATAACTGAAGTACCTTGCGGAACCTGCAGCGCCATACCGTCAATAGTCAGGTTCACACGCTCCCGGGCAGGGCTGGGCGGGGTGCCAAAATCTTTTTCCTTGATCATTGCCAGGTATGTTTCCTGTTCAGGGAGCGGCTTGGTAAAAGTCTTCAGAAAAATACTTCAGGGCGCTACGCACCGGACTCGGAGTCATCCTACCCATCCCACACAAGGATGTATTGGTCATGGTGGCGCATAAATCTGCGAGCAGTTCGAAGCTCTGCTCATTCCGCTCAGCTTGCGCATTACGATCGACAATAATCTGATCCAGCAATTCGACACCGCGTACCGAACCGATGCGACATGGCGTGCACTTGCCACAGGACTCGACAGCACAAAACTCCATCGCGAACCGAGCCTGTCGCGCCATATCCACGGTGTCATCAAAGACCACGATACCGCCATGACCGACTGAGCCATCCAGCGCTGTAAATATCTCATAATCCAACGCTGTATCCAGCAGGGATACGGGGAAATAGGCACCCAGTGGTCCGCCCACTTGCACGGCCCGCACCGGCCGACCGCTGGCAGTCCCTCCGCCTATGGCAAAGATCAACTCGCGCAAAGTCAGACCGAACGGCACTTCGACCAGGCCTCCGTACTTGATATTACCGGCCAGCTGGAATGGTAAAGTCCCGCGCGATCGATCTACACCTAACTCTGCGTAGGCACTGGCACCCCCTGCCAGGATTGCGGGCACGGTGGCCAGGGTAATCACGTTGTTGATCACCGAGGGCTTTTGCCACAGACCTTTACTGGCCGGCAACGGCGGTTTGCAGCGAACCTGACCACGTTTACCCTCGAGGCTCTCGAGCATTGCCGTCTCTTCACCACATACATACGAACCGGCGCCGCTCCGCAACTCAAGATCAAAATCAAAA
>PBZD01000056.1 GCA_002729875.1 Chromatiales bacterium
ATGGCTTGTCGGCGGTAGTTTATCGTATTCGGAATATGAACGTGATGACGGCATCGTAGATGATGGCGGTGTCGGCTTTAAAGTCCATGCACAATACCGGGTTAATTCATGGGCCGGCATCGAAGGCGCCTATTACATCAGCCCGGATTTCAAGGGTAATGCCTCTACAGGCAACACGGAATCAGAGACTTCCCTCGAGGGACTAACACTTGACGCTATTGTCTATCTTCCATCACCTGTGGAAGAGATGGAATTTTTCCTCAAGGGCGGCTATTTTAATTTTGACGTCGACCTGCAGGAGAGCGGCAGCACTCTTGATAGTGGCAGCGAAGATGGATTAAAACTGGGTCTTGGGGCCGCCATCCGGACCGGTGACAACATTGACGTCAGAGCTGAATTCGATTGGTACGATACCAGCAGCGTAGAACTGCGAACCATTAGCATCGGTGTCGCGTACCACTTCTAATAATGCACAATCGTTTAACGATAAATTCTCAAAAAACGTATCACCGGGTTTTCTCACTTATCTAAGCGCCTCAAGGCCGCAGTCAGCCCAGCCCTTGTATTCAGTACCTCGGTGCGAAACTCATAGGATGGATCTTGCGCGATCAGCGTATTGATTTCGGTCAAAGCTGACCGGTAATGAGCAACGGTCCTTTGCATGTCTCCTTTGATTTCATAGCTCTCACCCTGAAGGGCAAGGACCGACCCTAATCCCCAGCGCGCCAAAGTATGATAAGGATTCAGACTAATGGCCAATTCAAATTGTGTGGCCGCCATACCCAGGCGCTCAATAACCTGGTCCGGGCGTCCATTATCCAGTTTTATACTCTTCGCCTCAGTCTTATATAAAACACCCAGACCGTAATGAACCTCTGGGTTATCCACATTTTCGTCGAGGGCTGCAGAGAAATATTTCTTTGCATTTTCAAGATCATTCTGCAGCTGATATATGAGGGCAATATTGTGTTTCGCATACGAGCGCCCGGTTGCACCGGTGAGTCCGTCGATGGCACGCCTGAAGGACTTTAAGGCGTTTGGATAGTCCCGCTTCTCAAGGTAAGTGATCCCCAACTGGTTCCACGGATCACCATGACCGGGAACCTTTTCCGTCGTATCGGTCCATAGCTGCAGATTATTTGACCAGACAATGCCTCGCTCAATGGTAGCGCCGGCATAGGCAATGACAAGCAACACCACTCCCCACTGGGCGGGCTTCAACCACTTGCCACGGTAAGGCTGGCAACAGGCAATCCCCAGCAGTAAAGCCAGGCCTGCAGAGGGCAGATAAAGATAACGTTCGGCCAGGGGCGTACCAGCAATATGACGTATTGCAACTGCAATAGAGGGGGCAAGTGTGGCGCCAAACCAGATCATCGCCAGCAGCACCAATCCATCGCGCCTTTGCCGCCACAACCAGATACCCAGGCCAAGCAACCCAACCGCGACCATGAAAACGCCGTTTGTTACCAGGGCCCCGGGGGATGAATCCCACGCGACATGATTGCTCTGTGGCCACGGCACGAGTACTTTGACCAGGTAATAGGCGACTGATTTCTCTAATCGGGATACATAATTCAACCAGGGCACATCCAGAGGCATGCCGTAAGCAACGCCATCGGTATGGCGCAACACCAGGTAAAATCCGGTAACCGCGATAAGCACTACTGCTGTCGTCAGCCACATCATAATGTTGGCTCGAAAAGCAAAAGCCAATGGTGGCTGCACCCGCTTGTCCTGAGCCGGATCATCAGCCTGTATCTGCCGAACCGGCGGGGTCAGAAATAGTACTGCCGGCACGATAACAAGCGCCGCAATCGCCACCTCTTTTGACATGAGTGCCAGCAGGTAAAGTACCCCGGCAAGTGCCAGTGCCCATTTGGCACCGATATCGCGCCACAACAACGCCAGTGTGACGCTTGGCACCAGGAACATGGCCGCCAGTAAATCACTGCGTCCGGCAATCCAGTTAACCGACTCCGTATGAATAGGGTGTACGGCAAAAATGGCTGCCGCCATAAGAGCACCCGTTGCACCGTTCGGCAGGTGCTGAAAGAGTCGGCGCGCCAGCAGCCAGATAAAAAATGTTGTCAGCACATGATAAAGCACATTGGAAAAATGCAGGCCGGCAATCTGTGCCGCATTAAGACTTGACGTTACAGCGAATGAATTTGAACCATTGGCCTGCTCTTCAGACAAGTACACACCCGTGGTTTTTGTGCCGGGGAGACGCAACCAGGAAGCCTGTACGTTACTGTACAGGCGCATATCCAGTATATAACTCAGCAAGGTGATCGGCCGGTAATAATCTGTCGACCACTGAGAAATTCCCTCCGGGGGAAAGAAAACATCCTCGACACTATCGAAGGCAACCATCTGCCGTTCAAATACAATCGGATCATCCCAGACCAGTTCGCTCCATGGTGCCGGGGTATAAACAACCAGCGCCAGCAGCAGCGGAATAACCCAGGCCCAGCGTTTCATGGTCGCGCATCCGATGCCGAAGGTTTGCGGGCAAAAATCAGCAGATTCTCACCGCAGCGTGGCGGCAGAATGGCTCTGCCACTTAAACAGGACAGTGCGGTCGGTCCAATGAACAGGGGGAACTGCGCCCAGACGGGCAACCGGCGCAGGTAAGGGAAATCCCAGAAACCATCCGCCGATTCCCTGTAAACCTGCAAACCGGCAGCCTCAGTAATGTCCAGCCATTTGGCAGGTTCCAGCAAAGAACAATGGGTAGGATCCTGATGAGCATACCAGGACTCACCCTTCCAGCGTGCGCCGATCGATTCTGTATTCGGCACGGAAAAAAACAGTTCGCCGCCGGGTTTCAGCATTGATGCAGCAACCCGCACAGCCTGTAACGGATTCTTTATATGTTCGAAGACATATTTTGCAACGACCAGATCAAAACTACCGACTTCATATTGCGCCGGCAGGCCCATTTCGACATCAGCTACCTGACACATTGAGGCGGGCGCAAACCGTGCCGCCTGTTCGATGGCATAGGCTGAAATATCAACGCCGAAAGTGTCAAACTTTCGTTCCAGGCGCGCCAGCATGAAACCATGACCGCAACCGATTTCAAGAATACGGCGTCCGCCCATTGCCCTAAGGCAACGCGCAACCATGCTGGCGTACCAGCGTATCGACCACCAATGAATATCGAACCGTTTGAGCCCGTCAAAGCCGTAGGTTTCCCTGAAGTATTGTTCGTCATAGACCTCGTTGGTCTCAGACTCACCAGAACTCATTCGTCGAATGCCTCTTTCACCAGAATTTTATTCTCCGGAATAGTATCACTACGTACCAACGCACTATGCCAATTGATGCCTCAGTAGCTTTGCCACTACCAGCACACTAGCGTTCATCCATTAGTTTCTCTACGGCAGCGATAACATCCTTACTACAAAGTTCCCGCATACAGGCAATCTCATGTGGGCATGGCGGCAAACGACCGAAGCGGATACATGGGCTACAGGGCAATTCCTTACGGACAATGCGATGATGCCGACCCGGCGGAGCCCATTTCAGGGGCAGGCCTGAACCGAAGAGAGAGATTGTCGGGGTGCCGACGCCATAAGCCAGATGCATAACACCGGTATCCGCACTGATGGACAAATCCGCCTGTTGTAATACCGCTGCGCTTTGCACCAGGGTTGTTTTTCCCACCAGATTTAACACTGCCTCGGGACTACTTTGGTCTTCAATAGATCTTGCTGCTTCAATTCCATCCCGACCACCCAGTAATACAACAAAATATTTCCGGCTTATCAGCCACCCCACCACTTCAGCATAGCGTGCGACCGGCCAAAGGCGGGAAGCGCCACTCGCAGCAGGGGCAACAACCACCAATTGCCGTTCTCCCGCCACCTCCAAATTATTGTGCGCCCAGGCCTGAGCTTTTGACCCAACGTCGATAAAGGCTTGCTCAGGATCAAAATCGTCGACCTGCCCGAGGACTGCCGCCGCAAGCGCGAGGAAAGAACGGCCTTCATAGGTATCTACGTCATAGGTAACCGAATGAGTTTGAAATCGCCTCCGGCCAAGTGTGTCGAAGCCACACAAATACTTTGGCCGCAGGAAGTTTGCAAAAATCGTACTGAAATGATGAAACTGCTCGGTGTCGATGACCATGTCATAGCACAAATTCCTCAGACACCGCAGCACACTCAGTGCGTTTGAATCATAGCGGTAAACATTAGAAACGATATCGGTTATCGCATAAATGCCGGCATTTCGCTTTTCAACCAGCACGTCGATACGGGCTTCAGGATAACCCTGCCGTAGTGCGCGAAGCATTGGATAGGTTAAAGCTGCGTCACCCAGACCACCGGGGCGAATAACAAGAAGGCGTTGCACCTGCTGCGCAGCAACAGGTTTTGAATAAAGTTGCCTGCCTGCAGCATGGTCTGTTGGCTTCAATTGTACCGCCGCAGGTTTTATCCGGCGACAAAACCACGGCCCCAGCAACCGATCAGCAGATTGCAATAATTTGAATTTCCCGGTCGCCACGAAAAGCCGCTAGCGGGAAGCCAGGTATAAAACCACCAGGACGACTCCGGCTACCGCGTAACTGACCCTGTCACGGAGCGCAAAAACTACCGGGTCATGGTGCAGATCACCACGCAATGCAAAGAACCAGACCCGCAGAACCCAGTACAGGAGCAACGGACAAACGAGCCAGAGCGTCTGTGGCCGTTCGTAGATTGCCTGAACAGTGTCGCTGCTGATATACAGAGCCAGCACGAGTATCGACATTAACCCACAGGTCGGACCGATGGTACGGAAGGCATCTCGATCAACCGAAGTATAAGGACGCGCTGAACTTGACGGCAAATGCTCTTGGGCCGACAAATCAAACTCCATCAAACGTTTGGCGAAGGCGAGGGAAAGAAAAAAGAACATGGAGAACGCAAGTAGCCATGAAGAAACCTCTACACTTACCGCAGCGCCTCCGGCCACCAGTCGCAGCGCATAGAATCCCGCCAGCAACATGACATCCAGTAACAAGACCCGTTTGATCCAGCGTGAATAAGCTGCCGACAGCAGAGCATACGTCACAACAACCGTACCAAATTGAATATTTACGAGACTATAAGCAACTGCAATACCGGAGAACAGAAGCACGGGACCCATTACGAAACCCCAGGACACCGAAAGCTGACCCGACGCAAAGGGCCGTGACTGCTTTTCAGGATGCTGGCGATCGGCATCAAGATCAATCAGGTCATTGAGAATATAGCCGCCCGATGCAGTGAGGGAAAAGGCAACACAAGCGAGCACCAACTCCAGGACAACATCGGGCTCCATCCAGATCTGTGCCGCAACGGCCGGCACGATCAGCAACAGGTTCTTGGACCATTGATGTGGCCGCAGAGTTCTGAATGCTGCTAACAACTGATTATCCTTTTGCATACCTGATCATCCGGAAACCAGCAACCATAAGCTTCTGACAACCTCCTGGAAAGATCCCCATGGCTGCAGAAAACGACCCATGTTAAAGGCCATGTAAAGGCCGGCCAAACTTCCCATCACATGCAATAGTAACAGGGACAAACGAGTTTCAACCTGAATCTCCCGGGTACGCACGAATTCAATTGACGCCACAATGAGCAGTATCCATGGAACAAATGTCCAGCCCAATACCTTCAGGAAGCCAAAATAGAAAACACAAGAAAGATAGCTCAACCGCCCTGTAACTGCCCAAGCCCCGGCAAACCAAAGTAACACACCTGCCACTCCGGAAACTGCCAGCCCCACGGGGAAAAAGAACATATAGCGGCGAAACCCAACTGGCACTGAATGTAGTTCACCCGTGCCACTGAAAATCACCCACAGCAAAAAGCCAATTGAAGCACCACAACATAACCACGGAACAACCAACCGTGCCGTTCTGTCAGAACCCGGTGCGATTAAATCACCCACTAGCGAACTCTGTTCTCGTAGAAAGCAACCGTGCCAGCTGAAGTTTTGAGCCGGGCCACCAAATTTGATTCATATCCAATGAGCGGCTTTTCAAGAGTGATAATTTTTTGCCCCTTCAACCTTCGTGCATGACTCCTCACCTTGTCATCCGGAACAATATGGACAGGTATTTGCAGCGTACCGATTAAAGACAGATACTTCAGGCCATGCCCCCAGGCAGATGCGGTAACCAACGCATCATTACCTGACAGGTGGCCGGCAATCGACTCCAGCGCCCTGATGTCAGACGCGAATGTCCGCGCATACCATGTAACCAGTTTATCGTTTGTTTCGGACTCTCGAAGCAAGCTGCTATTTACCCAAAAATATGTGGTTGGTGTTTTGGTAACCATCTCGAAATGCCCATCAGACCATACATGCTCTGGAGTTATTTCTTTACCGAGAAAAAACAAAGGGGCATCATTCATACGATGGAAAATAAATGCATCAGGATTACTTGCGGGTTCCTGTCGTAAATTCCCCACGGGTTCTTGCTGGAAAAGACCCACTGACTCCTGCCGAAAATTCCAGACCTGGTTCTGAATACGGCTACCGAAAACCGGTGCTGTCCAGAAGACACCCCAGGGCGCAGCCGTATAGACGCTCCAGCCATTTCCCGATTGCGTCAGAAAATCCAAAGGTTCCCAGGCCGCTCCCAATAACGGCAAATCCCAGGGCGTTTGTGCAAAATATTTGTAGTCAGTGGTTTGCTCGCCGCTGACCCAGTCTGCTACGGGTTGCCTGATCTGCATAGAGGGCCAGCTATACCCGGCAAGATGTACGACTGCCATAATTGAAACGGCCACGCAGAATGACCGGATGACAGTTACCGAACCTGGAAACTCTTTCCTCAGTTTTTTTAAAAATATGCCGAGCGCCAACAAGCCAAACCCCACCACGACAAGGATCAGGCGCTGGTTAAATTCCAGCCGCGAACTGGCTATTTGCAGGAAATATACAAAAAATGTCAACGGAACGTGGCCCCAGAATAGAACAGGAAAGAAGTCCCGTCGCATGGCCGCCTGCACCGCTTTGTAGATGCAAAACAGGATCGCAGGGACACCCAACCCCCAGAACACGACCCCGAATCCCCCGTGAAAACTACCCAGACCGGGATCCTGGAACATATAACTTAAAGAAAAATTAACCGGGTCATGCAGGAAATCCATAAGCGCCTTGTTAGAAGGCGATTGAGTAATTGCATTATTACCGGGGAAGTTAATAGAGGTTGACCAACTCACCACATGCAAGCCACTGAGGTTCAACTGGTACGGATAAAGCGGATAACCGGTCACAAGAAAGTTACGCACAAACCAGAATGCGCCCAGTGGCAGTGAAATCAGGACATAACAGGCATAGGCCCGAATAGCAGCACTGAAGTGTTTGTCCCGCCACAGGCACATGATAATCATCGGCTGCACGGCCAGAACTGCCACTATGAGATTGTGTTTGATACCCAGCCCGAATCCAGTCGCAATACCGGCCATGATCAAATGAAACATCGCACCGGTTTGCCAGAATCTCACGACCGCATATAACAACGTCAAATAACAAACGCCGACTATCAAATCCACATAGTTACTGCCGGCCTGGCCTAGTATCAGGGGAGTAAAAAGGAACAGGAGCCCGACAAACACGGCATCATTGCGCCCCACCTCGAATCTTCTCGCTAATGCGAAAATAACCACCGCGCCAAAAAGAGCTGCAACATACTGGACAAGGTCGATGAAAGTATCCGCATGAAAGAAAATAAGCGGCCAAAGGAAGAGGAACTCACCGTTCTGTGGCATGGCGAACTGATCACGCAGCTTGATCGGCAGCAAAGAAATCTCATAGTCCTGAACATATTGATAGATCGGTGGCAAATGAGCGACGAGATCGTCTATACCACGCGGAGGCAAGAAGTAAGCAGCGGTACAAAACCATATTGTCAGGAAAATACCGAGAACCATCAGGGCCGCATTAACAGGCGTCATAACACCCCGGAAACCGGACATGAATTCCAGGCCCATACCGGCAAGACGCTCAGCGGCCAGAGAGCGACGGGCCAGAACCAGCCAGACCAGCAGTCCGCCACTGATGCCCAAATTTACGGTGAGCAGTGCCGGCAGCTTAAGGGCGCCGATTAAGCCGAGCAGCAATTCCGTCAATACAATCTGCGCCGCCATCAGGAGTCCCGCATAGACAATGCTCTCGCCCACA
>PBZD01000057.1 GCA_002729875.1 Chromatiales bacterium
ACGCCGCGAACAGTTGCGTAATTGCGCCAATGCAAACAGCCTGCAACAAGTACAAACTCATAACAACAGATATGCCTCTATGATGAGCTGCATACAGCAACCCATCCCAGGCTTGCTCCAAATTACTGCGCCGTTTATCTACAGCTACAGGCTTTCGGTCTGCCAACTTCAACATTTTAACTGCAAGCAACAGCGCTAGAAAACTGCCCGCGTTAATGAAAAATGCAAGACCTACATCCCCCAAGGCTATGATTAACCCCGCGACGGCCGGACCAATAAATCGAGCTATATTAAAAGTGACCGCACCGAATGCGATAGCACTTCCCAAATCTTTACGGCTAACCAGTTCCGGCGTCATCGCCATACGGGCAGGCTGACCGAATGCGACACAGGTTGCCAAAAGGGCCTTCATGACAAACAGGATACCAATCGTCAGAATACCCAACTCGTACAGAGCGAAAAGTGTCAGGGCCGTCAGACATGCACCGGACTGTGACAAAAAAATAATCTTGCGCCGCTCGTACCGATCCGCCAATACACCTGCCCACGGAGTCACCAGCACGAATGGCACGACCTGCGCCATCGCCATGATGCCAAGCCATAAGGTCGACCCCGTCATCTCCCAGGTAAGCCAGGCAACAGCCACAATCTGCACCCAGTTCCCCGTAAGCGAGATCAGATTTCCGCTCACGAAAATTGCATAGTTTCGATTTGAAAATAGACTGGTAAACGACGATAGGTGCATTGAGTGATTTTCTTGGCTACGGCTTGACAACCGGATTTTTACCACTTGTCAGTATATTCTTGTTATGTTGTGCTTACAACCGGATGCCCTGTGATTTGATTCCTTTAAACCACAGGAATACCTACCGCAACAAAATCAGGCGACAATGAAGAACCTTGAAAACAGGCTAAAATTAAAGCATTGCAGCACTTTCCTGTAGCTGCCAAGCACAAAAACCGGATATCAGGCTCGCTAATTCAGACTCGCCAATGCCGCTCGCGCATCGTCAGTCCAATAAAACTCACCCATACTGATAGCCTGCTCAAATTTAAGGCGTGCATCAGTTATATTGTCGGAAGCCGCATATGCTCGCCCAAGATGATAGTGAATTATCGGAGCCTGACCAGCACCCAACTTTGCGACAGAACGCTCAAGGTAGCTCACTGCATTAGAAAAATCACCCGTATGATAATAGGCCCACCCTACGGTATCGAGAAAAAAAGGATTTTCCGTTTTCACTAATTTTTCAGTCAGCTCGAGAGCTCGTTCCTGACTGACCCGATCGTCACGGTATTCGAGTAGTGCCGCCGCAAGATTGTTAATGATAATAAAGCTATCCGAATTCACTTCCAGAATTTGCTCATAGACTGCGATTGCGTTCTCGAAGTCTCCGGACTTTTCATAAATTGTGCCGAGCAATATGCCAAATTCCGTATTACCAGGTCGTTCTTTCAATCCGCGTCGGTAAATTTCTGCCTGGGCCTCCGGATCACCATCATAAGTGCGCGCTATTGCCAGATATGCGCCTTTAAACATCGGCGCTCGCTGCAGCACTTCCTCATATAACTTCCTGGCTGATTCTCTATCACCATCGTTCAGAAAAAAATCCCCGAGAAGAAATCGCCCCGGAAGTTCCTCGGGGTGTGCGGCGATCCGCTCTTCAAGAATTCTCCTTGCTGTAGATTTATCATTTCCATCAATGAGAGACTTTATAAGCCCCTCGAAAGCAACTACAGATTCCGGAGACCCTTCCAGGGCGCTACGATATGCATTTGCTGATTCTTCATATTTTTTCTGCGCATGCAGGATACGACCAAGCTGAAATGCACCAACAGTTGCTCCATTTTCAGAAGCCATAAGCTCATAAGATAGTGCCTCGGCCTCTGCCAATTTATTCTGCATCGCCAGGATCTCAATCAACATTGAATTTAGTTGGACATTTTGAGAGTCAATTTCCAGCTGAAACCTTATCAACTCTTCGGCTTCTACAAAATTCCGTTCATTAATAACCAGCGTCGTCAGTTCGTTTAACGCTTCCTTGTGATTCGCATTCAATTGGAGCAACTGTCGGTAGGCATCGGCAGCCAAGGCCTTGGAACCTTGCTTAAGGTAGGTTCGAGCCAACAATAATCGTGAAAGCTGTTCTTCCGGCTCTCTGGCTAAAACAGTTCGTAAGTCCGGAACCGTATCATCATAGCGACCCTCTGAAAAACTTATTGCTGCTCGTGACTGCAGTGCCTGCACATTGTCTGGTACATCCGCGAGAATTGATTCTATCGAGGGTCTGGCTATATCAATTTCACTATTTTCAAGATGAAAGTAGATGATTCTGTTGCGAGCAAGAAGTCCTTCTACCGATACTGGATCTTGCTCTGCAATTACACGATATTCATTAATAGCCAAATCCATACGCTCAGTGGTTTCGTATATACGGGCCAAAGCCATACGCAGCCGTTGCGACTCAGGATTTTCATCTATAAATGTCTTCAGAGTTAACTCCGCAGCATCTATATCTTTGACCTGAGCAACAAACCGCACCATCTCAAGCCGAATACTAATATCCTCCGGATTCGTGGATACGATCTCTTGGTATATACTCTCTGCCTCGTCAGGCTGACCCTGCCTCACATACAAATCGGCTAATTGAAAATGGAAACTTCTGTTTTCCGGAAAATCTGAAACCAGCTTTTGAATTTCATTTTTAAGATCTTCTATACGGTCGCCGGCTGCAAGAATATCTAACTTCAATTTTCGTATACGTATTGCCTCTTCAGGCCCTAAACTCAATAATATTTTGTCCAACATTACAATTGCAGCATCCAAATCCTTCTCTGCAATACTGGCGGCTTTGATGGCAATTGCATCCAGGTTGGATGGATCTAATGACAACGCAATATCGATTTCTTTAAAACTCTCTTCTCGATTCCCCTGTTGGAAAAAGAGCTTTGCCTGCAAGACACGCACTTCAGCCCGTCCCGGCACTAACTGCATCAATTGATCAACTTGTTCAGCCGCATCATCGTAAGCCTGCCCAAGGAAATAGAGCTCACCCAACTTCAGGCGCGCTTCGACAAAATCGGAATCTTCATCAATTGCGATGATCAGATTACCGATCAACTCCTTTGGCTTTTTATTCTGCTCGGCAATCAACGCCAACAAGTATCTTGCCTGCGGGTTTTTTGGCGCAATCTGCACCGCATTCCTTGCTTCAATTTCAGCTTTGACAATTTCGCCCGTATCAAAAAAATGCTGCCCGTTTGCAATGTAATCATCAACAAGCTGCTCGGGTTCGCCGCAGGAGACGAGAAATACCATCGCTGTGACAGCAACCGCACTACGTAATATTTTTCTCACTTGGACTCTCTGAATTTTGCATCCGGCAAAGATGGTTTTGTAAAACTTATCAGGCCGAAATTTTCAGCCAATGAACTTTGATGCGCAGGAGACGCTTGCACCAAATCAACAGCTCCGCATTTGAGTCATCATACTAACATAACAAGTTAAACCCGTAAAGTTGCCACATACCGCAAATGAAACCTGACTTACGGAGTATTCTCCAAAACGGAATACTTAATGCAGGGAATAGATATTTTCTGAGAAACCTGCTGCGCCAACATGCGACCAATCATTGTTATATCATTATCTTATAAGGACATGTTATGATTTTGAACTACGGAGAAATCTCTATAATCAACAGCCATGCTAAAGAAAAACACCAGAAATGCCGATCCCAGGACTACCGCACCACGTTACGTACGCGTATACACTGCGTTGCGAGAATGGATTGATAACGGTAAATATACTCCCGGGGAAAAAATATCCTCTGAAGAAGAAATCGGTCTAATGTTCGGTGTTTCCAGGATTACCACACGCAAAGCAATTGACCTTTTAGTCGAAGATGACCTCGTTTATCGTCTTCATGGAAAAGGCACATATGTTGCTGAAAATGTTAACCAGCGCGCCGGCATGGCAAATATTGCAAAACGCATGCGAGACGCACGGCGTGTTGCTACGCGTGGAAAATTTGATCGAATCGAGATTTCCGAAATTGATGCCGACCCAAAATCCTGCGTTGATCTTAAATTGTCTACAGGGTCACGTGTATTACGAACATCATATGTGAAATTGTTCAACGGCACTCCAATCTGTTATGCAGTTAGCTACATACCTGCCGAATTCGGGATGAACATAAATTCCAGCGATCTCCGCTCCGACACACCATTATCACTACTTGAAAAAAAAGGATTTACCCCTGTTAGCGGCCATCAACTGATTAATGCAACACTTGCAGATGCTCTTGTTGCCAGCATACTGGATACAAATCTGGGAAGCCCGGTGCTTCGAATAAAACAAATAGTAATGGATAGAACCCAGACCCCTATTGAACGCTTCATTGTCTATTACCGCGCTGATAAATACGAACATCCGATGATCCTGCATGAACGTCAGGATCTGGATCTTGTTCATGGTTCAGCACCAATTCGCAAATAGCCTCACACTCATCTTTTTTATCTAACCACAATTATTCCACTCGGCCTTTGCGATCATCTGCAATTGCTGCCGGAAGTCCAGTTGTGTATGACGGATACTTAAGCTGAACAGCCAGTTCCTCTATTAACCGTTTACAGCGAACCCTCCTGTTTGCTAGTTTATGATGTAATAATTGCAAATTATATCGCCGCTCCGCCTCTGCCTTTTTGATATATTTTGGCCGCGGCATACGATTAAGATCAGCAGCCATGTTCGCAAATTCTGATGCTCGATGTGGCTCTTGGTCTACCAAGTTATAAACTTCGCCATCAGCTCCTTTTTGCCATGCTGCTATCAGGCCTGTTATCAGGTCTTCAATATGAATTCGTGACATCCATGGATCGTTATTTTCAACTAACGTATAGCTACCACTCTCTAGTGGTTCTTTTAAAGTACGCCCTGGACCATAGATCACACTAACCCGGCAAATCCGCGTTGGCATACCAAAAGTATGCCCTGCCCTTACCACCTCAAGCTCTGCCGCATACCTCTTGGCATCGTCATCACAACTTGGAATAACCGGGGTCGTTTCGTCTATCCACTCCCCTCCACAATCTCCATAAACAGAACTGCTGCTCGCGTATAAAAAAGCTTCCAGGGAAGGGTTTGGCACGGCAGCCAAAATTTCGGCTAATACATTCTGGCTGGAGTTCTGCGGCGGTACAAAGTATGCAACCAATGTTGGTCGGGTCATCTTTATGCGAGCCAGAATTCTAGATGATCTCAG
The DNA here is from genome assembly GCA_002729875.1 of Chromatiales bacterium. Lineage (GTDB taxonomy): Bacteria > Pseudomonadota > Gammaproteobacteria > Steroidobacterales > SMWD01. The sequence continues at coordinate 5,262 of PBZD01000057.1, forward strand.
CGAACCGACCAACGGCTCTATGCCGGAATGCTGCAGTTCGACGATTCGCTTGTGACCAGATGCGGTTCCCAGAACATGGAAACCAGCTTTCCGCAGCCGTTTACCAAGCCTAATCCCGGTATAACCGCAGCCGACAATTAGCGCTTTTTTTTTAGGTTCCATTGACTACTAATTTCACATGCAATGCTATGCACTCTGGCACATATATTTAAAATATATTACATCCTGACATTATATAGTTATATTATCATTACATCTTAAAATGTAAAGTTCGCAGCACAACGGAATTACATGAATGAATCGACGGAGCAACAACTTCGCGGGTATTGGTCAATCAAAACGCCCTGGTTACCTCCGAGGGCATTTCAGGCTTAAACCATTCAATGGAAAACAGCTACCTTCAAGCTGGATCGAACAGCTCCAGCTGTTAAGTTTCCCATCTCTGTGAAACCCGCTCACTAAAGCAAGCTGTCAGAGACGGGCCTGCATACCTGCCAATAACCATCTCTGACTTGATGTCTCCCATGTGGGTTTTATCCTGCCCAATACAGAAAAGCCCCGGGGAAACGGGGCTTTTCTTGGGTGCTCCCGCGAACTTCATGCTGAAAACTCACAAGGGCAGACTCATTGGCGGAGGGAGGGAGATTCGAACTCCCGTGCGGCTTGCGCCACCCACTGATTTCGAATCAGGGCCGTTTGACCAGCTCCGGCATCCCTCCGCGGAAGGCAAATTATAGAGATTTTCTACCGAACAACCAGTACCCTGAAGCACCCGGACAGCCAGCAAGCTTCGCCGGGCCACCCGCAGCAGCAGCCTGCTGCTGCAGACCTTTTTATGACTGCCGCCGAGACGACCCGTCATAGGCCTTCAGTGCTTCAAGAAAGGCTGCCGGACGTTGCAAACAGGCATCATTGACCGCATCGCCATCTGCCGAACAACCTTCTGCGGGGACCTCGACCTGCAACCCCGCAGAGCCTTTCTCCAACCGATAGAAACTAAACCACTGTGCCAATGGAATGGACGAGCCGGTTTTTGCCTCGTTAAACCCGCGGTAGGCAGCATAACGGGCATATATCAAGCGCACTTCCTGCGGATCAATCCCGTTCACCCGGCACACCTCCAGCCACTGATCCGCCCCCCCGCTTGCCGGGTCGCTGCTCAGGCGGTCGGTGTCACACACGGTGTCGTATCCTTGTAATTAGTCACAATTTTCATGCTCGATTTATGAGTGTAGCGTAATATCCGGCTCGCGAGATACGCCTGAAGCGCGGCGGCCGGGGCAACACTAAATTTAATGCATTATGTTATAAAATCTTTTTATCCCTTTGTTTTATATAATTATTTATATAATATAAATGTATAATTGCGTGCAGGCCGACGTAGCATATCCAGCACTGATCATTATAATTTAACCCTATGTCTTACTTTGCCTTGTGTGCGTTCGGAAAATAATGCCAAGCGGCAAATTATTAACCGGCTTAATGATCAGTATCTCGGTGCTGGTGTCTACCTGTGGTCAGCCCCCGTCATTGCTCGAGGAAGTCAGGGCACTGGGGAAACTGCGGGTTATTACACGCAACAGCCCGACTTCGTTTTACACCGGCTCCAGCGGTCCCGAGGGACCTGAATTTGATTTGATGAAGGGCTTTGCCGAACACATCGAGGTCGAACTGAAACTGGAAACCAGCAAGCGTTTCAGCGGCCTGATCCCGGCCGTAGAATCAGGGCGGGCTCATGTCGCTGCTGCCGGCCTGACCCCAACACCCGAGCGCGCAAAGCATGTAGATTTTGGTCCGGCCTACCACAATAATGTTCGCCAATTTATTATCTACAAACTCGGCACCAACAGGCCACGCGATATTGACGACCTGCTCGGCAAGAAACTCGAGGTTGTTGCCGGTTCCAGCTATATAGAAACCCTTAAGGATGCGCAACGAGTACGCCCGAACCTGACCTGGATCGAGAACCCGCACGCTGATCTTGCCGAACTGCTGACTGCGGTCGTTGCACAGGATATCCATTATACGATGGCCGATTCGACACTGTTTAATGTCTACCGCAACTATGTACCGGAGATTCGTGTCGGGTTTGAAATAAAAATGGGCGAATCGCTGGCCTGGGCTTTCCCCAAACGCCACGATCGCAGCCTGATTGAAAGCGCCGAAGCATATCTTGAAAAGATTCGACACAATGGCGAATACGATAAAATCATGGACCGTTACTACGGTCACACACGACGTTTCGATTATGTCGGAACCCGCACCTTGATTCGCGATTACAAACGTCGCCTGCCCACCTACCGGGATATGTTTGAAGCAGCCGGCAACAAGAATAAAACTGACTGGAAGTTACTGGCGGCGATCGGCTATCAGGAATCCCACTGGAACCCCAACGCAGTATCCCCTACCGGCGTACGTGGGATCATGATGCTGACATCGCGCACGGCACGGGTCATGAAGGTCAATAACAGGACTGACCCGAGAGAAAGCATTAATGGCGGCGCCGCTTACCTCGCCCGCATCAGAGCACGGTTACCTGAATTGGTCAAAGAACCGGACCGCACCTGGTTCGCGCTGGCTGCCTACAACGTAGGCTATGGCCATGTGCAGGATGCACGTGAGATTACCCGCAAACTCGGCGAAGATCCGGACTCATGGATCAATGTTCGCCGCAGCCTGAGGCGACTGACTCAGAAGAAGTGGTATTCGCAAACCAAACATGGATATGCGCGCGGCTGGGAACCGGTCATGTATGTCGAGAAGATCCGTAACTATTTAGACATACTGACCTGGCTGACAAAGCAGGAAAAAAAACCGCTCGATCAGCACCAGCCGGTTACCTCGACGATAGCCCGTAATAATAATGCTGAACTGACAGAGCAAAACAGCCGGGAGCGTGGCTAAAACCGCACTCACAAGCCTGGCCAGCCACAACTAATCCCGTCGTCGGGCACGAAAAAAAGCCTGTAGCAGTTCGCGGCATTCAGACTCCAGAACCCCGCCAGTCACATCCAGCCGGTGATTCACCTCGGCTGCGCGGACAATGTCAAACACCGTCCCTGCCGCACCAACGCGCAAATCAGCCGCGCCGAAGACCAGCCTTGCCACCCGCGCATTGACCAGCGCACCGGCACACATCGGGCACGGCTCCAGCGTCACGTACAATGTAGCGCCATTAAAACGATAGTTCTTTAGCGACTGCCCCGCAGCCCGTAGCGCCTGAATTTCAGCATGTGCGGTTGGATCATGACTGGCAATCGATACATTCGCACCCGTACCAATGACCTGACCATCCTGAACAATTAGCGCTCCGACCGGCACCTCACCCGCAGTCTCGGCATTGCGCGCAAGATCAAGTGCACGCCGCATCCATGTCTCATCACTGGCCGCATCAGCTGCCATCTATTCCCACTCGATCGTGGCCGGTGGCTTTCCTGAAATATCGTAGGCAACACGGGAAATCCCCTCGACCTCATTGATGATTCGGCGGGAAACATGGTCAAGAAAATCATATGGCAGGTGCGCCCAGCGTGCAGTCATAAAATCAACAGTCTCAACAGCACGTAATGCGATAACGTAATCGTAACGTCGCCCGTCACCCATCACACCGACCGATTTAACCGGCAGGAATACCGCAAACGCCTGGCTGACACTGTCATACAATTTCGCAGCGCGCAGTTCATCGATAAAAATGACATCGGCCTCGCGCAGCAGGTCC
>PBZD01000058.1 GCA_002729875.1 Chromatiales bacterium
ATGAGCAACCAAGACCAGCAGACGTTCGAAATTGTCAAAATGAACGTGGATAACTCGTGCGATTTCGTCTGTGAGGCCTGCAGCCGTTATTTTGGTTGCACGCTGCCCGAACGGGTCGACATGCAGAATCGTGGGCGCATGGACATCGCAGCACAAAAGATGGCACAGATCCGCAAGAAAATTGTCATTTTGAGTGGCAAGGGTGGCGTCGGCAAAACCACCACCGCGACGAATCTTTCCGTAGCGCTGCAGATTCGCGGTAACAAGGTCTGTCTTCTCGACGCCGACTTTGACAGTCCCTCGGTCCCCCGCATGATGGGGGTGAAAGATGTCAGCGTACACACGGGACGCAACGGGATCATACCGATCGAGACGGAATCCGGCGTACTGGCGATGTCGGTAGGTTTTATCATCGAAGACGCCGAGGTCGTGACGTGGTTTCACGAGATGCGCCGCGCTGCCACCGAGGAATTCTGCGCTAATGTAGACTACGGGGAACTGGACTACCTGATCGTCGATCTGCCCGCCGGCACCGGTAGCGAGGCCGTCAGCGTGATGCAATACATTAGCGACCTGGACGGTGCGATCATCGTCACCATGGCCTCCGATGTCTCACAGGCAAGCGCGCGACGTGCAGCGACGCTGTGCGAGGATGCCGGTGTACCGCTGGTCGGTGTCATCGAGAACATGAGTGGCTACGTGTGCCCGAGCTGTGGCGTCGGCGCCGATGTGCTGTGCTCCGGGGCAGGAGAACAACTGGCCGAGGAACTCGGTGTCAGGTTTCTTGGCCGGGTGCCGCTGCACCAGTCTGTGGCAGAGGGTAGCGACGCAGGCAAACCATATGTGCTCAGCGCACCGGATTCAGAAGCCGCCAAAGTATTTCAGACCGTTACCGACAATTTTGAGATGGGTGTGCGCGAACTGGAAACAGGCGGCCGCGGACAGAGCATAGAAGATACGGCCCAGACTGTACCGCAGCCTGGAAGCTGACAGCGTTGAGGAGTTAAACAATGGATGATGAATACGATTTCTTCGATACCCCAATCAATCCCTATACGATTCTGGTAGAGGAACAAGAGCTGAATATTAATATCCGGCATACCGACACGATGGAGCAGAAAAGCGTAAAGGCCTGCCTAGCCAAATCGCCGGACAAGCTGCCCGCAGGAAAGTATAGTCGTCTGCATGTCTATGGGCGTCTGGGTGAGCGTATATCCTCCGACTGGTACATCCATATTCTCGAGGAACTGGATGAGGAAGCCCTGTCGACGGACCACGAACTCGCACAGAGCATGGACATGGAGCAAGCACTCGGTTCGGCGGAAAAATTCAAGGAATCCCGCTATCGCAAACCAAAAGAGAGTTGAATGAATGCCGTATGAAGCCTATATCGGTTACCTCAAGGACGAGGACCATGAAACGAAGCCGGAGATCGTATCTGGCGAGCCGCTGGTCCTCGAAGTACGTGATCTCGATACCTTTGAACGCCTGGTTGTCAGAGCGATCGTAGCCGAGTCCCCGAATGCACTGGACGACGGGGATGAGCTGTGGGTACTCGACTGGATCGAAAGCAAGCTCGAAAAACCCTGGTCGATCCAGGTCCTGGAAGAGCTGGATGAGGATGCAGCCGAGACCGCGCGTTCGGATGTGAACGAAGAAGATCGCCAGGCTCAGGGCAAAGAGAGCATGAAGTATGGCAATAAAAGGCGTGCCGGCAGCCAGTTACCGGACATGATGGGGCAGGAAGAAGCCCGTAAGTTCTACCAGAACGTTGCCAAGAAGCGCCAGAAATAGACTTGATTGCACTGGTCACTCTCCGGCCACCCTGAGAACCCGGTTAACCGCCACCCAGCGGTGAAAATGCAGTGAGTACCTGTTTGGACTCGCCGGATCCGGGCCACGCAAACACCAGCCGGTCACCCGCTCTGACCATCTGCGGAAACCCGCTGTTGCGCGAATACTGGCCTTCTGCAATCACCTGGACCGGCCCCCTGTCGCCACCCATCGTCACCTGGCGCATGCGCACCTGACCGATGCCAGCCTCGGTCTTGCCCGTCCAGCTGACCATGGCTGAGCTGTTGGGCAGCAACGCAACGTCTACGTGCCCTTTGACGCCGGCCTCATCCACGACCACTGGTGCTGAGAACGTCTGAGCAGCGTCCTGTGACCAGGCCAGTTTGATCCGCGAGTCACGATTCGGCGCAGCATACCAGGCTACAACCACCCGTTCGCCGTCGGCTGCAATGGCCGGCCCATTCACGGGGCAACCCGAAATTTGCCATCGATCGTCGGAAACTGTGATCGGCTTTGCCCAACCGCCGTCAACATAGCGCGTGACAGAAATATCCCGGGTTTCCCCGGTTGTTCTATCGCGGTACACCACCACCGGTCCCGCTGCCGTTACAGCAACATCCGTCTGACAGCAGTCACAGACAAAATTGTCGATCTCGCCATCGTCGAGTACCTCACCGTCGTATCCTAAGCGGGCAAAACGCAGGGTCATGCCGCCGTACTTCTTGCTATCGTCGGGTGACGACTGACCACCAGTATCCGGCACCATGTTTCGCCCATCCAGCCAGACCCCGCCGATGCCATCGGACCAGGTAAATATTGTCACAAAACCATGCTCCGTCGGTGTGTTGTCCGTGTGCGGTGTCAGCGACGCCGGCCAACTTGCACCGCCGTCGGCGGAGACAGACAACGCAATGTCGTATGAGTAAGTGCCGCCGGGTCGTTTCACCAGCCAGTGCGCCGCCCAGTGTTGCGCCGTAATCGGTACGACTGACGGGACATCCGCCCAGTTCACGAACCAGCGCTTGTCCTTCGCGATTGACAAGGGAGCCGACCAGTTATTGTGCTGCAAAGTCGCATACCTGAGCGCATGCCCCTCACCGCTTAAGGGCTCCAGCCAGCTCATGACGGCCTCTCCGGATGGCGTAACTGCAAGATGCGGTGCCATGCTGCCTGGGGTGGCCGGTGACGTCACGGTGACAATTTGGAGCACGGTATCGGAGCCATCGCGGCCACCGCAACTGCCCAGCAACGCCACTGCGATGGTGGCGGTTGCAAACAGCACCCACTGCGCCATAGGCTTCAAATGCATCATCTCAACGAACTCCTGATCCGTGCGCCATACCGCATGCACGCTTCATGACCTGGCCGCACCCATGGGAACAATGGAAGAACGCCGACCCGATCATGCCACAACGCATGTCACAATACCGTCACCACCTCGCCGTTCGGTCAGCAATGTTGGACTCGCATGCGAAGCGGCGAGTATCTTACAAGGTAATGGAACGCTACAGGTTTACCGACTGGCAGAATCATAATATTCTGGCTGACATCGTATTGTCGGGGGTCTGCTGCGTGCGTGATCCAGATTGTACTGATCATACTCGTCTGCACACTCGCAGGCCTGTGGATCGTTCAGAAGTACCGGAACACGCCACGAGTTATCGAGGCACAGATAAACCGGGCATTGATCAACGAAAAGTTTCTGAAGAGGAATCTATCTAATGAGTCATTTATCCACGGTAATAATCATTGCTGCGGCTACAGTGGCCAATGTCGGCGTGAGAGATGTGATGGACGCTATGATTATTCCCGCATCCAATGCGCTCTTCGACGTAGGCAGGCAAGCGCCTGAATCTGACGAGGAGTGGCTTGCCCTGCGCAAACAAGCCGTCATTCTGGTAGAAGCCGGGCGCGCTTTGACGATCGACAGCCGTAGTCGCGGAATAGCATGGGATAACTGGTCAGAAGCGCTGTCGGCGGCCGGGCAAAGCGCGATCAACGCCATCGATAACCGCGATGCCGACGGCGCACTCGATGCAGGCAACGCATTGATAGAAACCTGCACCGACTGCCATCTTCAGCATCTGCCCGCCGGCAACTAGGCTGTAACTCCTTCATGCATGATCCGCCCAGTTTGAAAACACGCAGCACGTTGTCGCGCATCAGCATCTGTTTGGCTTCGTCGGGGCCGCGGTCTGCCCGTCACCGACCACTTCAGGCGTAAAAGAGATTACAGACGATATCGATGGCGCCGGCCAATTGTTAATCTACGGAATGCTATTGAGCGTCAAGGCGCTTGAATGGCACAAATTGGCTACCACCATAGGTCTGCTCGGTGGGCATAATCTCAAGCTGACTGATGTTGACACGCCACGGTGCATCGACACAGTAGATCACCGCATCGGCAATATCGGCTGCAACCAATTCTTCAACGTTGGTAGTCGTGGTTTTCGCCAGCTGTTCATCATCATCGATAGCAACCTGGTAAAATTCACTGACAACGCGCCCGGGATTTACTTCCGTCACCCTGATACCGGTACCCTGCAATTCCTGACGCAGGTCTCTGGAAAGCTTGTGCAGGGCTCCTTTTGTCGCGCCATAAAGCGCCGCCGGCGCAGGGTACAACGCCAGCACGGAACCCATGTTGACAATATGACCCTTGCCACGCTCGATCATGCCGGGAAGTACAGCCTTGATCATGAGCATCGCAGAAGTGACGTTGGTATCTACCGTCATTTCTATATCTTCAATTTCGGCATTCCAAATAGAACCCAGAGCACGGCCGAGTCCCGCGTTGTTGACCAGGATGTCGACCGGGTATTGTTCGCCGATCTGCTTAACGGCTGCGCGGTCACGAACATCCAGTTCCATTGGTATGCAGCCGGATTCTTCCGCCAAGCTCTCGAGGCGATCCAGGCGCCGGGCAGCAGCGTATACGGTTGCACCTTTTGCGCGCAGCGCTTTAGCTGTGGCTTCACCAATGCCACTGGAGGCCCCGGTAACCAGCGCAGTGGTATTTTCATCAACTGGCATATCTGTCCTCTCGTACGGTTGTTTACCTGTTCGTATGTGATATCAGGTGTAGTTTCTGAGCTTCGATGTTTTACCAACGCCTGCATTGAAGCTATTGGTAGGATCCAGCGACTGGTAAAAATTCCGCAGATCCGATTCTGCCCGATATAGATGTCCCACGTTATGCTCGGCCGGGTATTTCGCTCCCCTGGCATCGAGCAATTTGAGAATACGAGCCTTGAGAGCATCGATGTCGACCCCCTTTTTTACGACAAAGTCCCAGTGGAACACCATGCACAGAAAGTGGCTCAGCCGGAATGGCCCGACCAGTTGTTCCAGCACGTCATCCGGGAGCAGTTCATGCCAGTCGTTCTCGTTGCGCGGCAGGGCGATGTCCAGGGGCATCAAACCTTCGATCTCCTTATGATGGACGATTGCATACCGGGTGGACGCGCCGCCGGCTACAAATCGATGCAGTTGAGCGGCCATGCTTTCCTTATCCGTGCATTCAAAAAAATCTCCTGATGAGGAACCGCCGAACAATGATTGCAGACAGTTACGGGTCTCATCGATTATATCGTCGTTGGCCTTGATCATGAGATGATGCTCGTAAAGATTACGATACTCACGCATGCGCCGGGGGAGATGATCCGGCCAGAGATCAGCCATGACCTGCAGGACCCGGTCGGAAAAATTTTCCGACAACAACGGAAGCCGGCTGAGGTAGCCATCAATCCGGGACTTCAGAGCAAACAGCCTGGTCAGGAAGGCGCTGCCAAAGAAGCGAATAAACAGGTAGGTATCCTTACAATACTTGTCCGCAGCATCGAAGTAACTACGATGCATGTACTCGCCCATCTCGGGGAGCCCACTAAACCCGGTCAGGATACGACGACGCAACTTGCTTAATTCAGTCGGGTCGTTGGTACCAATATAAAAAACTTGCTCCCTCGCGGGCTCTGCGAAAGTGTCGAGACGAACCGCAAAGACAGCCAGTTTCCCCGCACATCCGCTGGCTTCGTGCAACCTGCGGCGATCAGCATTAAATCGTGCGGGCGTATCAGCATCCACTTCGCGCACACGACTCTGGTACTCGGTATCTGATGCCTGGGCTTCACTGGCGGGAACAGTATCCGGGTCGAAATTGACTTGCTCAAGGTTGGTCAGAATATCTTCAGGTGTATCCCCTAATGGAATGCCCAAATGGTTGATCAAGCGTAATTCGCCGTCTGCTCCCAACTGCGCGTGAAGAGATAGTTCGGTGTATGCGGGGCCCCGGTTAACAAGGTTGCCACCCGAGTTATTACAAACACCTCCCACGACAGAGGCGCCGATACACGACGAGCCAATCACGGAGTGCGGGCCACGTTTCAGTGGTTGCAGTTTATCCTCGAGCCTGAACAGCGTGGCTCCCGCGAAAGCGACTACCTGGTGCCCCTGATTGATCAGGATCAACCTATCAATATTCAGGGTATTGATGACCACGACATCACGGTCATAACCATCACCGTAAGGGGTAGAACCGCCCGTCAAACCGGTATTGGCAGCTTGGACGATAATTATTTTCTCATGTTCCACACAGATCTTTAGAACCTGCCAAAGCTGCAGCAATGTATTCGGAAGAACTACAGCGCAGGCAGCGCCACCACCCACTTTTATGCCGGTGCAGTAATAGTGCATACGCCTTGCGGATGTCAGAACTTTGCTCTTACCGGTCAAATCGATCAAGGCAGAAATGAATTCTTTTCGGGTGCCCATTTTGTCAAATACTGTCAATGCATTCCTTTCAGTAAAAGATCCTGTTTGCTTGCCGCTGATCGCCTAAAAACCTGCCTCCCAACAGGGATTTAACACTTAACTTACAATCAAGAGTATAGGAAAATATCGAGAACCAGATCAATCATGCACAGCATACTTCAGGCGCTTTTGATTGAGACGGCATCTTGTCATGTTACCTGAAAACGATAAGTTTGCCGCACTGTCACGGAGACATTAAATTATGAGCAAGATCAAGGCCGCAATCATAGGACCGGGAAATATTGGGACTGACCTGTTGATCAAGGCCATGCGCAGCGACTTAATCGAGCCCGTATGGATGGTAGGTGTTGTGGCCGACTCACCGGGACTGTTGCGCGCGAAGGAGATGGGGATAAAAACCACAGCCGATGGTGTGGACGGCATGCTGCCTACCATGAAAGCTGACGGTGTGCAGATTTGCTTCGATGCGACCAGCGCATATGTACACGAAGAAAACAGCCGCAAGGTAAATGGACAGGCGGCGGTAATGATCGACCTTACCCCTGCTGCCATCGGACCTTTTTGCATACCACCCGTGAACCTGTCTGATGCCGTAGCCCAGCAGAAGATGAATGTGAACATGGTGACTTGCGGCGGGCAGGCCACAATCCCACTGGTCACGGCAGTAAGTCGAGTACAATCAGTGTCCTACGGCGAGATTGTTGCGACCGTAAGCAGCAAATCGGCCGGACCTGGAACTCGCAAGAATATTGATGAATTTACACGAACCACTGCAAACGGTGTCGAGGTCGTTGGAGGGGCAAAAACCGGTAAGGCAATAATCATTATCAACCCGGCTGAACCACCATTGATCATGCGCGACACTGTGCACTGTCTGACGGAGAATGACCCCGACGAAGATGCCATCACGCAATCCGTCAACGAAATGGTCGGTGAAGTGCAGAAATATGTGCCGGGATACACGCTAAAAAACGGGCCGGTATTCGATGAAAAACGCGTGTCTATTTACATGGAGGTAAAGGGTCTTGGCGATTTTCTACCAGAGTATGCGGGAAATCTGGACATCATGACTGCGGCGGGATTGCGCACAGCGGAAGTGTATGCCGAAGAAATGTTGGCGGGAAATTTTGTTCCCAAAACAGCCTGATGGTACTGGGGCAAAAGGAGACGCAACAATGGATTTGAATGGCAAAAGTATCACTCTGCACGACATGTGCCTGCGCGACGGGATGCACGCGAAGCGTCATCAGATCACAGTTGATGAAATGGTGACGGTCGCCAAAGCGATGGACAACGCCGGCATTCCACTGATCGAGGTGACTCACGGTGACGGACTCGGCGGTGCATCGGTAAACTACGGCTTTCCGGCACACTCCGACGAAGAATACCTGAGCGCCGTGTGCAAGGAGTTAAAAAACACGCGAGTATCTGCGTTGCTGTTGCCGGGCATCGGCACAGTGGATCATCTCAAAATGGCTGTGGACTGCGGCATTTCCACCATTCGAGTAGCGACGCACTGCACAGAGGCGGATGTAGCCGAACAGCACATCAAGATGGCCGCGAAAATCGATGGGCTGGACACCGTTGGCTTCCTGATGATGGCTCACATGGCGGAGCCAGACGAATTACTGGTACAACTCAAACTGATGGAAGACTATGGCGCCAACTGCGTATACATCACGGACTCCGCCGGTTACATGTTGCCGGATGACGTCTCCAAAAGAATCCGACTGGCTAGTGCGGAACTGAAACCCGAAACGGAGATCGGGTTTCATGGCCACCATAATATGGCCATGGGTGTGGCCAATTCACTGGCGGCCGTCGAGGCCGGAGCAACTCGTATCGATGGCTCACTGGCGGGCATGGGTGCCGGAGCCGGTAACACGCCGCTGGAAGTATTTGTCGCTGTGTGCGAACGAATGGGGATAAAGACTGGTGTAGACCTGTTCAAAGCGATGGATATTGCTGAGGATTTAATAATTCCGATGATGGACCACATGGTGCGTGTCGATCGTGATGCCCTGACCCTTGGTTTCGCGGGGGTTTACTCCAGCTTTTTGTTATTCGCCAAACGCAGCGCAGAAAAATACAACCTTTCTTCACGGGATATCCTGCTTGAGTTGGGGCGGTGTCAAACCGTAGGCGGCCAGGAAGATATGATCGAGGATCTGGCGCTTGACATGGCAAAGGCTAAGGGACTTGTCTGAATACTGAACCGCGATAAAAAGCTCTCGATCCGTCCGCATCCGTCAACTTTGATCGAGGATGGTGATGATTCAGAACTACCAGTTGTTGACACAGGACCAGATTCTCTGGATGGCACCACTTATCTTTCGCACCGGTCGTTGCATCCGCCACACTTGACCGGCCGTTCCGCAGCCTCGGGGTCACGTTTGTTCAGCCAGCGCTCAAAAAAACCCCAGAAAACACACAGGGCAACCAAGCCAAGTAATGAAAAGATATAAGTTGCCATGGTCAAATCATACACGCAACTCAGGTGGCACTGAACAGCCCGGCAAAACCCATGAACGCCATCGAAAGAATCCCAGCGATAATCAGATTCATGGCAATACCCTGGATTAACCTGGGGATATCGGATAATTCAGATTCTTCCCGCAATCCCGCCAGCAACACCATGGCCAGGGTGAAGCCGATGCCGGCACCGAGCGCAAACACGATCCCTTCCAGCAATCCGTAACCCCGATTTGTCGCAAAGATCGCCAGGCCGAGAATGGCGCAGTTTGTGGTGATCAGCGGCAGGAATATGCCCATGGCCCGAAACAGGGTCGGACTGAGTTTCTTGATGAGCATCTCTATGAACTGCACCGTGCTGGCAATCACGACGATGAAACTGATCAGCCGCAGGTAGGGTGCATAGATCAATACATAGGTATTTAAAAACCAGGCGCACAACGCCGTAATCAACAATACAAAAATAGTTGCCAGGCCCAGTCGAAAAGATGTTTCCAGGGAATTGGACACGCCCAGGAAAGGACAGAGACCGAGAAAATAAGCCAGTACAAAGTTGTTGATCAGTAGCGAACTGATGAAGATCCAGACCAGGTTATCCATCTGCTTCCACCCTTTCCGCCTCAGCCACTTGCTCGACAAACTTGTCTTTCTGCTGGGCCACCCAGTTGAAAAAGAGCAGAATGAGTCCAAGTGTCAGGAATCCGCCGGGGGGTAATACCATAATCACCCACGGCTCGAAATACTCACCGAACAAATCCACGCCGAATAACGAACCGTTGCCCAGGATCTCCCGTATGGCGCCTAATGAGAATAGCGCAATCATAAAACCACCGGACATACCCAGGGCATCCATCACCGCCAGGCGTACCGTGTTCCGGGAAGCAAACGCCTCCTGCCGACCCAGAATCATGCAATTAGCCACGATCAGCGGAATAAATGCGCCCAGTTCCTTATGCACCTTGGGGACAAGAGCCAACAGCGTGTAGTCCGCCACGGTTACAAAAGTGGCGATGATAATAATGTAGCCGGATATACGTACCTGCTTGGGAATCCATTGCTTTAAACTGGACACCAGGATACTGGAACCCACCAGTACAAATAATGTAGCCCCACCCATCGCCACCGCATTGATAGCTGAGTTGGTGACTGCCAGCATCGGGCACATGCCCAGCACCTGGACAAATACCGGGTTATCACGCCAGATACCTTTGATAAAGGCTTCGTAGGCTTCGTTTTGGTTGTCGGCCATTATCTATTTTGCCTCTTCAACCGGTTGCTCCGATTCGATCAGGGACGGTTCCGAGCCCGGCTGGGGGAATCGTGCCGACCAGGCCGTGTGGGTTTCATTGATAAT